>NZ_JAHKRD010000001.1:0-508640 GCF_019345615.1 Shewanella sp. NKUCC01_JLK
ATTCAGCACTAAATGTTTTTCTGGTTGTCGATCTCATGTTTTCACCTAAAGTCATCTACGAGGTAATAATATCACCTCTATTTAGGTGGCCAAAATTAGTGTGCCACTACAAGTACAAGAGCGATTTATGGGTAATAAATTTATTCCGCTAGAAAAAAGAGAATCGCTATTGATTTCAATTAATAAACTTAGAGCTAGCTATAGGCTTCCCAGCATGCCAGTTGAAAAGCATTTTAATTGGGTGCCGATTATTTCATGGTTACTTTCTGGATTGGGAGCAATTATATCAGTCGTTGGTGCGACAAGTCTTGTAGGTAAGTTGAATAGAGATAAAGAAACAGAAGCTGATATCATATCCGGAGACGTCATAATTAATCACCTTGGCGGCTCAATGTCTGCTACTGCATTTGAATATGAAAAAATGGTCGGTGAAGTGCTGACTGAGCTAGGCGTGCCTCACAAATCAGATTCAAATGAGTATGACTTCATAGTCAATCATCAAGGGAAGGAAGTAATTGTTGAAGTTAAGATGTATCGCAAGTTACTTGGACTTGGTACGGCTCGTAACTTCCTGAATACGATATTAGCTTCTGGTAAAACGGGTATCTTAGTAGTGTCTTCCGGTGTGACACAAAGAACTAAGGAACTTATACAAGAACACAATCAGATCTCTGATAATCAGAAAATTTTATTAGTTATTGGTGACTCAAAAGAAAAAGTCAAAAAACAGTTGTCAGAAATATTCCGTGTATAAGTGCTTTTAACAAACTAAGTCAGCGGGACTATAACACGTAGGTTCCCGTCACTTCGTTCCATATTTTAGCCTACGTGTGATTGCCCGTGCTTGGGGCGTTAGATTAAAACCGTAAATAGGAGTATATATGTCACAATGGGATGACCAATTTAGTGATCATGCTATCCATGCAAGTATCGAAAATCTAGTTGATAGACTAACTGATGACTCTCTTGTGACAGAAGATCTCAACGTTTTTGAGATTATCGATAGGATAAAGCAGGTAGCATCCTACGTAGAGAACTGCCTGAGCAATGTGATTCCAGCATTAGTTAATCACACTCATCTCAGTAAGGCGAATAGTTACATATCCAGTATTACCTCTGAGTTGAATTCCTATATATCAAATTCGAATGTGGGCCATCTAAATAATACCTCTGCACACATCGATAATTTGATGGCTCAGATTAATGCTTTGCCTATCGTTAAACCAGCCATTACTGAGCAATCTTTCACTAAGTCACTTCTTGATTTCAAGGCTCTTGCTGAAAAATCATTTAGTGAAATGAAAAAGGCAAAAGATGATCTTGTCGATTCTGTTGATAAGATATCTAAAAACTCTATTGACCAACAAGAAAAGCTAGATGGTCTTGTCAAAGAAATAGAGAGTTATGATCGTGAAGTTTCAGATTCGATTGGTAATTTTAATGAACGATTTGAAGAGGCTGAGAAGAAATATATTTCGCAGTTAGATTCAAAGACCGACGAATTTAATAAACGGTACGAAGATTATTCAGAAGCCTTTGATTCTAAGCTGGAAGAAAACATTGAGGCAAACCAAGAGAACATAATAAAAATTGTTTCTGAGCATAAAGAACAACATAAGCAACAGCTTAATAGCCAAAAAACAGCAGCCGATTCTGTCTTGAGAGAATTAGAAGATAAGAGAGCAGAAGCCTCCAATTTGCTTCAAATAATAGGAAATATTGGGATAACCGGAAACTATCAGAATATTGCAAATAATGAAAAAAAAGCTGCTGACAACTGGCGTAGGATTGCTCTTGGTCTAATGATTGGCATGGTTTTAATTATTGGCATTACCATCTTCATTTCTGCGACTAATGGGTTTGATTGGAAGTTGGCTCTGTTTAGAGTTGGTGCTGCTTTTGTTCTTGCTATACCAGCAGCATATGCTGCTAAAGAATCTGCAAAGCATAGAGCTTTAGAAAATCATAACAGAAGAGCAGAGCTGGAACTGGCATCGCTAGACCCTTATCTGGAAAAACTTCCAGAGGAGACAAGGAACAAAGTTAAAGAGGAACTAACCAAGCAATTTTTTGGCTTAAACAAAATGCAGGAAAAGGTCGAAGAACAAGTTTCAAATAAGGCAATTTTCGAGTTATTAAAGTCGGTCGTAGATAAAAAGTAACGCATTTTAATCGGGTGGCGAAGGTATCTAGCCTCCACACCACCCTGCATGCGGCTCAGTACAGGACGGCTACCAACAGGTTGAGTTTCCGCTATTCGGCGATATAGTCCAAGATCAGTTGATCAAATATTAATGAGAGAAAAATATGTACGATAGTGAAGTTATTGAATATGCAATAAGGCAAGAGAACATAATCTCTAAGTTGGAATATAGAATTCACGATCACGATGATGGTCGTTCAGAGAATCGTCAAGACCTAATGCGCGATTATGCAAGAGTTCTATATTCCTCATCCTTTAGACGGCTACAAGGCAAGATGCAGCTACTTGGTGTTGACGCTAATAAGTTTAATCGAAATCGTCTCACACATAGCCTAGAAGTGGCACAAATAGCCCGATCTATAGCTTTTGATTTAGACCTAAAGCATACAGTTGTAACCGAAACAGCATCACTTGCACACGATATTGGTAACCCACCTTTTGGACATTATGGTGAAGTGGTACTTAATGATTTAAGTTCGGGGTGTGGTGGTTATGAAGGAAATGCTCAGGCATTCCGAATTTTACGTACATTAGAGAAAAAGCATTATGCGTATCCTGGGCTAAACCTAAATGTACGTACTCTCATGGCTATAACTAAATACTTCTTCAATAAGCAGCAGAATAACAAAAAATTCTTATATGATAATGACTATGACTTCCTAAAAATTGAACTAGATAGTAAAGGAATCTTGGTTACCAAGAGTATTGATGCAGAAATAATGGACTTAGCGGACGAAATTGCTTATGCCGCGCATGATTTAGAAGATGCGCTTAGTTTCGGCATGATCAGCTTAGGTGAAATAGTTCATGAGTTTAGTATTAGCGACAAGTTTAAGGATGCATATCCAACCATGGCTCAAATTTCTAAAGATGCCCAGAATGTCGCAATGAAAGCTAGTCGAAGTGGAACATCTGAAGAGTATGCAATTGTTCTAAAGAAAGAGCTAACTTCAATCATAGTTAATATTCTATGCTCAGATATTGGTTTAGTAGATGGTTGTTTAGGTTACAAACAACATGCTAAATTAGCTGAGGGGCTCAAAAAACTGTTGTTTAAAGCAATTCTTCGAAAGAAAGATATCCAGCTATATGAGCGCCGTGGAGAGCAGATCATTCGTGGTCTATTTGAGGTATATTCTGATAAAAAATATAACAAAGATAATATTTTGTTACCGCCAGAATTGCGCTCAATCAATGATTGTAAGACTCGTCTAGTTACTGACTATATTTCAGGAATGATGGATTCTTATGCCGCACAGGAGTATGAAAAATACTTCGGTAAGGGCAGTGCTGATAGGTTTTACTTCAAATAAAGTTGATTTATAAAAAGCGTTAGAAACAGATTATCAGAAAGTTCGTGATGATGTTAATTTGGCTAGTGGTGATTTACTCGAAATAAGCATTATACACCAGCAATGCATCATTTGTTCGATATTATTTTTATTAATCAATGATATCGGGAGGGCAAAGCTACAGCTTAAAATTTCAGGAATACATCTTTCAATGTTAAAGGCGTACTTACGTTGGTCATTGCGGTATCAAAGGACACCTCAACACACAAAATGAGTAATATTTATGAACAATATTGATGGTATTGGCAAATCCGTTGGGATGGTAACTACTGATGACCATTCCAGTTAGTAATATTCTTGGGGAAGGCGTGCTTTGGGACGACAAAACCCAATCCATTTGGTGGACTTACATTGAAGCTGCTGAGATCTCAAAGCCTTCGAAATATTGCCATGCCGTACCGAGTAGGTTCATTTGGTCTGACACAAAATGCAGAGCAACTGATTGTCGCGTTTGACTTTGGTGTAGCTTTATACCATTTAAAAACTAAAGAAGCACAATGGCTGCTACGCCAGAATCACAGCTAACGAATAATAGATTTAACGACGGCCGAAGGCAAGGGCGCTTCAGGGCCGGTACTATGGTTGAAAATAGCCCTTATTCAAGTTGTGATGCGGCACTTTACTGCATAGTTCATCAAGGCCAATGCTTAAAAGTGTGCGAGAACATCAGCATTTCAAATGGACTCTGCTGGAATCCAGATGGACTGACTATGTACCATGCCGACTCACCAAAACATGAAATCTTTCAATATAATTTTGATCCAAACACGGCATCAGTCAGCAATAAGCGTTCATTTGTCACAACAGAGAAAATGATTTTCCCTGATGGTTCTGAAGTCGATGCCGCTGGATATATTTGGAACGCCCAATGGGGTGGCGGCCAAGTGGTGCGTTATCGTCCCAACGGTAAAGTCGATCTTACACTAACATTACCCGTCACCAATCTAACCAGTATTGCCATCGGTGGGCCAAACATGGACTGGCTCATCATCACCAGCGCAAAGCATTCCTTAAGTGCTGAACAATTATCAAATGAGTCCCAGGCAGGCGATGTATTTATCAGTTAGTCGGCATATACGGACTGCAAAGTCATTTAGCCGAAATTTCCAAGATATTTACTTGAACGCCATCAGTCTGCAATTGACCTATGAAGATTGTCAGTATTGATACCAGTCAAAAAGAACGCGCTGCTACATGAATAATAGAGGGCTTTGCCAGCCAACACTCTAAAGAATTCACGTAGCGACGCGTCACAAAAACTGCATTTTCCATTTACCAGCAAATAGCAACAAACCATCATCTAGTCCCCAAGCAACAAACTTAGTTAATCGTACCAATGCACAAATAAGAGCAGGTAAGATGGCCCAGAAAATTTCGGCGGAAAAAAAGCAAATCTCAGTCTGCCGCGAAATCTCATTCTGAGTGGCCACGAACACAATAAAAATACGACGATTTCAAGCAATATAGAGAATATTTAACATAATATACATTGTGCGCAGCCTTGTATCTAATCACTCTATACCTTTCAAATGATCGATTGGTTTGTTGAACGCACTTTCATGACGTTCAATTTGGCTAGTGTGCAAATATTGCGATGTAGTGTCGATACTTTCGTGGCCAGCGTCGGCTTGTACATGGGATAACGGTCTGCGGTTGATATTGATATCGTGCGTAATGCCAGTGTGACGAATATTGTGGGCAGTTAGTTTGCGCATCTGCGCCGCATCTTGTGTAAAGCCATCGATTTCTATACGTTCTGCAGCCAGATTAATTATTTTTTGAATTTCGTCGCGAACATGACGAATGCCTAGATTGGCATTGAGGATACCAACATCTCGGCCGCGTCCAGCAGCTTTGTGCCGTACAAACAAAGGATGATTTTCGTTTGGTCCTGGATAATCCGTTAATCCTAAAAACTGACGATATTTGACTAACGCATCGAGCAAAGCTTTTGAAATCGCAACGCTGCGTCTTTTACCACCTTTACTCAACGGAATATGAAAACTCCAGATGCCCGTTTGCTGATTACGTTTAAACTGGTTCATCACCGGCGAATAACCCGCACGTGCAGACACATCTGAAACGCGTAAATAACAGCAATAAATCAATGTAATGAGGAATAAACTTCTTTGATGTAACTCAGGAAATTCTTCTGCTAGTCCAGTAACGGTCGCCATAATATATGACCACTGTAATTCAGTGAATGCGAGACTATTTTCATCTTCATGACTTTGACGCTGATATTGCCTGTTTGCTGCAAATCGACTGTGATTAAGCCAGATTTGAGCAGGATTCCGCTCACAATATTCTTCACTTGTCAGATACGAATAAAACGAAGACAAAATGGCCATTTTTGTTTTTAACGCATTATCGCTTAACACATAAGGCTGGATTTGCCCGAGTTGTTTTTTGCCGACAAATGGTCGCCATTGCGAGTTTGGAACCCGTTCATCATGCAGTTTATCGTACTTAAACTGTGGCACATTAAAATAACCGATCAGTGCTATCGGCGGTGCTTGGCAATAATCAACGTAACGACTCATATCTTTGCGCGTAACTTGAATGGGAGACATTGAAACCACATCAAAACACCAAAGCAGAAACGTAGTGAGTTCACTGCGATAAGCTTTATAGTTGTTTTCGTTATGCTTTTGCTCAAATAGCCAATCACTGGCATGCTCGATGACTAAGCCCGCATCAACCACCTTTTTCATGCTAATTTGGGTGATATATTGGTTAACAATACTATTGCCAACTTGTATGAATTCAAATGAGTCAAATAACGGGATTACTGGAGGAAGTTGCATATTACATCTGAATTATAAGAGTTTCTTGTATGATAATACTTAAACGCAAATGCCGATAATGTTATTTATCGGCATCAAGATATGTCAGATTTTTAGTGCAACTTGAAAATGAACATTGCTGACAAGTAATACGCTTTTTGCAGCAGATCAAGCATAGCTGCCACACTTGCTGTTTCGATTGGCTATCTAAGCACGTGAAGTCAGATGCGCAGATGTGTCCATCATGTATTAGCTGTGCCAATTTATGCGCTGAAATTGATAAGTTAATTCGATTAGTCATGCCCTTTCCCTCCCTATCATTGTTTGATAGTAACAGAATACACAAATGAGAATCGTTATCAACAATGTAATTTAAGGATTGCCACTCACCTCGCTATTTTATGCAAGATTTTGCACCGCTTTGAAATGTGTCTACTACACTGATTATGTGATCATTATTTTTACTTGAATGAGGTATCGGATGCTGATTGATCTTGCAAAGAAAAACCCTCTTTTTTCCGGTAAAAAGTCTACCGAGACAACAGAGTCTGGTATTCCTTGGAAGGTATTAGTGGTCGATGATGAACCTGATGTTCATACCGTCACTAAGCTTGCCCTCTCCCGCTTTAAACTTGATGGCCGTGCCCTCACCTTTATTAATGCTTATAGTGCCGAACAAGCAAAAGAATTACTCAATCAAGAACATGACATCGCCATTGCCTTTATTGATGTTGTCATGGAAAGTGACCATGCGGGGTTAGAACTAGTAAAGTGGATCCGTGAAGAATTATTGAATAAAACCACTCGATTGATCTTACGTACAGGCCAGCCAGGGCAAGCACCTGAAGAAGACGTTATCGTCAATTACGATATCAATGATTACAAAGCAAAAGCTGAACTGGATTCCCGTAAACTGATGACTAGCGTCTACTCAGCCCTTCGCTCTTATCGCGATATCATGGAAATCGAGCAAGCAAGGCGCACCCAAATAAATCACCGTAAGGGCTTAGAAAGAGTACTAGAAGCCACCTCAGGATTATTTGAACTGCGCACCCTACATAAATTCGCCGATGGGCTACTGACTCAAGTGGCCACTCTACTTAATCTCGATTCAGAAACGCTACTGCTGACTTGTAATGCGATTGATGCAATTAGTGGTCATGTTGAACCTGTCAATATAGAAATCCTTGCAGGTACTGGCCAATTTGCGAATAAATCCCACATTACGCAACTACCTGAACATATTGATCGTCTACTGCGCAGTGCGCTCACCCAACAGCGGTGCCTTTATGAAGACAATTGTTTTATCGGTTACTTTCCCACCAAAGGCGGTTTAATCAATCTACTTTATATGGATGGTATTGATAGAATTGATGATCTTGATAAGAAACTCATTGATATTTTTGCCATCAACGTGGGCATAGCTTTTGAAAATTTGCTGCTCAATCAGGAGGTGGAAGATACACAATCAGAGCTTATTTTACGTTTAGGTGATGTTGTTGAAAGCCGCTCGAAAGAAGCTGCCAATCATGTGAAACGTATGGCGGAGTATTGTTCTCAATTAGCATTACTCGCCGGTTTAAGTGAATACGAAGCCGATTTACTGCGCCGTGCCTCACCAATGCATGACATTGGTAAAATTGCGATCCCCGATGCTGTCCTACTTAAACCCGGCAAATTAGATGACGAAGAATGGAAAGTTATGCGTCAGCACCCTATGATTGGCCATCAAATTCTTGCAAATTCTGAGAGACCAATACTAAAGGCCGCATCAATTATTGCACTGCAACATCATGAAAAATATGATGGTTCTGGTTATCCTGCAAATCTAAAACAAGACGAAATTCACATTTTCTCGCGGATTGTGGCAATCGCAGATGTGTTTGATGCCCTTTCCCATGCCCGCTGTTATAAAACAGCTTGGCCTTTAGAAGAGGTTTTAGCTGAAATGCGTAAAGGGGCGGCAACACACTTTGATCCTCACTTATTACAGCTCTTTATTGAAAATGTAGACATTTTTGTCAAAGTAAAAGAAAACTGGAAGGATCACTAATCTGTAATATGCCCAGTTGATGGTCTTGATGTTTAGAAAGCCATATCAAGCACTTTCAAAGATATATCAAGGCAGTTTTAACCATTGTCATCTGCGAGAAAATCAAAAACAGCCGTTTTAGTTTCACCATTAACGCTAAAACTAACAAAGCCACGCCAAACCATGTAGCCACTACTACAAGAACCGTAGACTAACTGACCGATATAAGTCATTTTGTCAGTTTGCTTCACATTTACAGGAATAACACCCATAAACATGTCTCTTCCTTCTAAGCGGATTTGCACATTAGAAATTGGCATGGAAGATAACAACTGTAATGTCAATGGCTTTTCGCTTGGTGCACTACCTGGTGACAAGCGAAAAGTGAGCTCAACATCCCCAACTTTTTTAACACAATCCCCCTTAGAAAATTGGCAAAGTGAAGGATCAAGACTGCTTTTAAGTGTGACTTGCTTTGCATCTTCCTTACAAGCTGTGAGATTGAAGCTAAATAATGCAATAAATAAATAGGGACTCAGACGAGTTAGCACAAAGATTAACCTTATGATGCAATATGTTAACATTCTATGGCGTAGGTTGATCTAGATCAACTTTCCACACCCCTTCTTTGGTATCTTTTTTGATATGGCTCAAGTATCATTGCGAAACCTCATATTTGAGCAAAAATATGCAGGGTAACGCATTGACATCACTCAGCAACCTTAATAGGGAGGCTGAGTTTTATGTCATTTATAACAGGTAAAGCTTGTCTTTACTAAAAGTAAAAGTAATAAGCAGTGGAAGCATTATGATGAACCATTCCCAGCCAACAGGCGCTGATTACAATTACGCCATTGTCCGCCAATTTGCCTTAACCACAGTTTTGTGGGGTATTGTTGGTATGTCAGTCGGCGTATTAATTGCGGCTCAGTTAATCTGGCCTCAGCTGAACTTTGACACTCCTTGGTTAACGTATAGTCGCTTGCGACCATTACACACCAATGCGGTGATCTTCGCGTTCGGTACATCAGCCCTTTTTGCAACATCCTATTATGTCGTACAACGCACCTGTCAAACCCGACTATTTGCACCTAAGTTAGCCGCATTTACGTTTTGGGGATGGCAAGCCATCATTCTGTCAGCAGCTATCTCTTTACCAATGGGTTTCACCCAAGGAAAAGAATACGCTGAATTAGAATGGCCTATCGATATCGCAATTACTATCGTTTGGGTGTCCTACGCTATCGTGTTCTTCGGTACTATTATCAAACGAACAACTTCGCATATTTATGTGGCGAACTGGTTCTTTGGTGCCTTTATTATTACCGTTGCCGTACTTCACATAGTTAACTCTATGGCAGTACCAGTCAGTCTGTTCAAGTCATACTCTCTGTATAGCGGCGCTGTCGATGCTATGGTGCAGTGGTGGTATGGTCACAACGCTGTAGGTTTCTTATTAACCGCAGGCTTCTTGGGGATGATGTATTACTTCGTACCTAAGCAAGCAGGTCGTCCTGTGTACTCTTACCGTCTTTCTATTGTCCACTTTTGGGCACTGATCGCACTGTATATCTGGGCTGGTCCTCACCACTTACATTACACAGCTTTACCTGACTGGACTCAGTCTTTAGGTATGGTGATGTCACTGATCCTATTCGCACCTTCTTGGGGCGGTATGATTAACGGTATCATGACCTTGTCTGGCGCTTGGCATAAACTGCGTACTGACCCTGTGTTACGTTTCTTAGTTGTTTCTCTGTCTTTCTACGGTATGTCTACCTTCGAAGGCCCTATGATGGCAATTAAGACAGTTAACGCATTATCACACTATACAGACTGGACTATCGGTCACGTTCACTCCGGCGCGCTAGGCTGGGTTGCAATGGTGTCAATCGGTTCTCTGTATCACTTGATCCCTGTATTGTTCGGTCACGGCCGTATGTACAGCATCAAGTTAATTAACGTCCATTTCTGGTTAGCGACTATTGGTACTGTACTTTACATCGTCTCTATGTGGATTTCAGGTGTAATGCAAGGTCTGATGTGGCGCGCAGTGAATGCTGACGGTACTTTGACTTACAGCTTTGTTGAAAGTCTGGAAGCTTCTTATCCTTTCTACTTTGTACGTTTCCTTGGCGGTTGTTTCTTCCTGACCGGTATGCTGATCATGGCATATAACGTGATCCGTACTGTGAAAGCCTCTAAAGATTCATTGCCAGCATTGGCTGAACCAACAGCGGCTTAAAGGAGCAAACTCGATGAAATTTAATCATGAGATAGTTGAAAAAAACATCGGTTTGTTAGCGATTTTTACCGTTATCGCTATCAGCTTCGGTAGTCTCGTTGAAATCACACCGTTGATTTTTCAAAAAGATACGACTGAGCCAGTTGAAGGTTTAAAGCCATACACTGCCCTGCAAATTGAAGGTCGTGACATTTATGTTCGTGAAGGTTGTTATAACTGTCACAGCCAGATGATCCGTCCTTTACGTGCAGAAACTGAACGTTATGGTCACTACTCTGTCGCGGGCGAATCAGTTTGGGATCATCCATTCCAATGGGGTTCTAAGCGTACGGGTCCTGATCTTGCACGTGTTGGCGGTCGTTATAGCGATAAATGGCATGAAGTTCACTTAATCGATCCTCGTGCTGTAGTTCCTCAATCGAATATGCCAGGGTTCCCATGGTTAGCCGAAAACAAGTTAGACGGCAAACTAACGGGTGACAAGATGACTATCCTACGTAACCTGCATAAAGGTGGTTACAAAGGTAATGATCTTTATACCGATGAAGAAATCGCAGGCGCACAGCAAGCTGTTGCAGGTAAGACAGAAATGGACGCCTTGATTGCATATCTTCAGTCTTTGGGTCACGCACTCAAATAAGGAGGCAATATATGGATTACGGCACATTACAAGGCATTTTGACCATCATTGTGATGCTGACCTTCGTCGGTATATTTGCTTGGGCATATAGCTCGCGTCGTCAAAAATCATTTGATGAAGCAGCTAACCTTGTGTTTTCCGATGAGGAAGTCAACAAGGTATCGAAGGACTCAGGAGAGAATAAGTGATGAGTAGCTTCTGGAGTGTTTGGATTACTGTACTCTCGTTAGTCGTGATCGCGGGTTGTTTTCTATTACTGCGTGTGTGTTCTAAGAACACCACTGACGTAAAAGAAGGCGAATCCATGGGTCACAGTTTCGACGGTATTGAAGAACTCAATAACCCACTGCCAAAATGGTGGAGTTATATGTTCTATATCACTATCGTGTTTGGTTTGATCTATTTGGCCCTATTTCCTGGTTTAGGTAACTATAAAGGCCTATTAGGCTGGACCAGTTCTAACCAGAGTATCGGCACAGAGCATGGCATTAAAGCCGATTCTGCCGCAGCGATTGAGCTAGCAGCAAAAGAAGGTCTTTATGTTCAGTATGATCAAGAAGTAAAACACGCTGATGAAAAATATGGCCCAATCTTCGCGGCTTACTTGGCAACACCACTAGAAGAATTAGTGAAAAACCAAGAAGCGTTGAAAGTGGGTGGCCGTTTGTTCCTGCAAAACTGTGCTCAGTGCCATGGTTCTGATGCACGTGGTAGCAAAGGCTTCCCTAATCTTACCGATGGTGACTGGTTATATGGTGGTGAATTAGCCACGATTAAGACCACTATCATGGCAGGTCGTCATGGCATGATGCCACCCAAAGGTGGTTTGCCAATCGAAGATAGCGAGATTGCTGGTTTAGCTGAATACGTTGTTAAATTGTCTGGTCGTGAGCATGACGAGAAACTCGCTGCCCAAGGTCAAGGGTCATTCATGAAAGGTTGTTTTGCGTGTCATGGTATGGACGCTAAAGGCAACAAGTTTATGGGTGCTCCTAACTTAACTGACGATGTTTGGTTATATGGCGGTAGCCGTGGCATGATCGAAGAGACCATTAAACATGGTCGCGCAGGTGTGATGCCAGCGTGGAAAGACGTTCTCGGTGAAGAGAAAGTTCACGTCATTACAGCTTATGTTTATAGCTTGTCAAACAAGTAATTAGGTATAAGTAACACTAAGGCCTCGAAGACTTCGAGGCCTTTTTTTTAAAGTGCTAAAACCGTCTTTTAACGGTAAAATGGCGCAAATTTTTTGAATGGGTATCTGACATGAGCGAACAACAAGCCTGGTATAAGCAGTTCTGGCCTTGGTTTTTAATTATTCTTCCTTTATGTGCCGTCGTCGCAAGTTTTACCACGCTAAAAATTGCCCTTACGAACTCGGACTCTTTAGTCGCCGAGGATTACTACAAAGATGGCAAAGCCATTAATATGGACTTAAGTAAAGTGAAGTATGCCAAACAAATAGGCATGAATTTTTCACTCGATCAAGCCAATAATGAGATTTTACTGACGCAGCAAGGGGGACCTGCATATCAAGCCGCCTTGAAAGTCGAGTTCTATCATCCAACCATTGCCGACAGAGATATGAAACTCACTGCGACGGCCGATGCCAGCAATGTGTATCGCATTAGCATCCCTACTACCCTAACCGGCCCTTGGGAAGTACGCCTCGAAAGTTACGACGGTAAATGGCGAATTCACCAACGCGTTGAATTAAAAGATCACGTCCAACTTTGGCTGAATTGATTGTGGTTAAATAAGTAGCGCTATGACGTATCCAAGTTGTTTTCACTGCCAAGAGCCCGTTCTGACGGGCCAGCAGTTTGTGACTCGCATTAATGACCGTGATGAACTGATGTGTTGCCCTGGCTGTCAGGCGGTTTCTCAAGCGATTGTCGATGCGGGATTACTCAGTTATTACAAGTTCCGCACTGAGCCTGGCAGTAAACAGAATGCCCTGGTCCCCGAAGCATTAACGCAATTTAGCGCCTATGACTTGCCCGAAGTGCAGCAAGACTTTGTGCATTCTGAGGACAATGTCGAATCAGTATCACTCTCCATCGATGGTATCACCTGTGCCGCCTGTGCTTGGTTAATTGAACACAAAGTCAAACAACTTGCGGGCGTGAGCCAAGTGCTAGTCAACTCAACCACCCAACGCGCCATGATCAGTTGGGATAAACGCAAGGTAAAACTTAGCGATATTCTCGGACAAATTAGTCGTATTGGCTATCAAGCCGCGCCCTACCAAGTTGACGAACAAGAGCTCAACAATAAACTCAATAGTCGCAAATTTTTACTGCGTTTAGGCTTAGCTGGCTTTGCGACTATGCAAGTTATGATGTTCGCCCTCGCCCTTTATACTGGCTACTTCACCGATTTAGACGTGCAATATCGGGACTATTTCCGCTGGGTTAGCATGATTTTTGCCACGCCTGTGGTGCTTTATTCGGCGCAGCCCTTCTATTTTAGTGCCATTCGTACCCTGCTCAGCGGCAAACTCAATATGGATGTGTCTGTTTCGATTGCCATTGGTGGTGCCTATACCGCAAGCTGTTTTGCCACAGTGAATGGCACAGGCGAAGTGTATTTTGAATCCGTATCCATGTTTACTTTCTTTTTGTTACTTGGGCGTTACTTCGAGCAAAAGGCAAGACAAAAGGCCTCGGTCAGCTCCAGTAATTTACATAAATTGGTGCCGCTCACTGCACACTTAGTCACCGAAAATGGTCAAGAAGAAATTCCGGCCAAAAAGTTACGCCTCAATGATGTGATCCTTGTGAAACCAGGGGAAATGGTTGCGGCCGATGGTGTGGTGATTGAAGGCCACACAAATATCAATGAAGCTATGCTCACAGGTGAGCAAATGCCCATTGAAAAACAGCAAGATCAGCAAGTGTACGCTGGTACTATCAACGTCGACCAACCGATAAAAGTTAAAGTTACCGCATTGGGGCAAGACCAACTCGTGGCTGAAATTATTCGACTGCAGGAACTGGCATCCAATACAAAACCTGCGATAGCCCTATTAGCCGATAAATTATCCCGCTATTTCTCGGGTACGATTCTAACAATCGCGACGATCACCTATTTGGTTTGGCAACAGATTTCCCCAGAGGATGCCTTTTGGGTAACGCTATCGGTTCTGGTCGCGACTTGTCCTTGTGCCTTAGCGCTAGCGACACCGACCGCCGTCACCTGTGCAACCGCCATTTTTACCCGTCTTGGGATCATTACCCGCAAAGCCGGCGTATTTGAAAAACTGCCGCAGATTAAGCATGTGGTCTTTGATAAAACTGGCACCCTTACCTGTGGTACGCTCTCTATCGGGCAAACGCAGTGCATGGCCGATTTAACCAAGACGCAAGCCTTAGCGATTGCTGCAGCGCTGGAAATGGGCTCTCGCCATCCGATTGCGGCAGCATTTACCCTATTTGCCGATAATGCCTTGGTCGCGGAACAAGTTCACCATGAAGTCGGCTTTGGTGTTCGAGGTCGTATCGAGGGGACTGACTATTTAATTGGTAATGCAGTATTTACTGGCGCACGTGTCGATACTCAGGACCCAACCCAAAAGATTTGGTTAGCACGCTCAGCCAATGAGCAGCTTGAAGTGCTTGCCAGCTTTGAGATCCAAGACAATATTCGTCAAGACAGTAAGGCCACGATTGAGATATTAAAGCAACAAGGTTGCCGCATTAGTATCGCCAGCGGCGATAGCTCCGGACATGTGCATCAACTAGCCAAAGAGCTGGGAATTGAAGATGTGCACAGCGGATTAACGCCCGCGGGTAAACTTGCCCTAGTAACGAAATTACAACAGCATACTCGCGTGGCGATGTTTGGCGATGGCATCAATGATGCGCCAGTACTTGCGGGGGCTGATTTGTCGGTCGCCATGGGTAGTGGCAGTGCGATTGCCAAAAACAGTGCCGATTTGATTTTACTGGGCGATCATCTATCCCGTTTCACCCAAGCTGTCGCGGTCGCTAAACTGACCACGCAAATTATTAAACAAAATTTAGCGTGGGCGCTGGGTTACAACGCCCTTATCTTGCCTTTAGCCGTCACTGGTCATGTGGCACCTTATATTGCCGCGATTGGCATGTCGGCGAGTTCTTTGATTGTGGTCGGTAATAGCCTGAGATTATTACGGGTAAAAGTGTGATCATAATAAAACGTTTAACCAGATACTAAGAGGTCATTATGGAAATTATTTATGTGCTTATCCCCATTGCCATGATCTTCGTCGCCATTGCGGTAATGGTATTTTTCTGGGCAGTGAAATCTGAGCAATTTGACGATCTTGACCGTCAAAGTGTTTCTATATTGTTTGATGAAAATACTGATAAACCAGGCCATCTACCCACCCCCGCCATTCAGTCAACAGCAGAACATGATGATATCGCAGCGCAGCAAGCGATAAAAAATCAGCAAAAAGGCATGCCTTTGTGATTGAGTACAATGTCACCGGTGCCTTTCTCGTCGGCTTGATGGGAGCTGCACATTGTTTTGGTATGTGTGGCGGTTTAGTGGGCGCGTTTTCCGCCCAAATCCCTCATCCTAAAATAGGTAACCATCTGGCCCATCAGCTTAAATATTTACTGAGTTACAATTTAGGCCGTATTTTAAGTTACACCTTAGCGGGCGGCTTAGTGGGCGCATCGTCGGCAGGTCTTGGTCACTTATTTGAGTTGGATATTTATCTGATTGTCCTGCGCATGATTGCCGGACTAATGATGATCGCCACAGGACTTTACATCGCTAAAATTTGGGTTGGTATAGTGCAAATTGAGCGTGTAGGTCAATGGCTATGGCAATATTTAAAACCCATAGCGCAGCGCCTTGTTCCAATCAAGAATCCGAGCCAAGCAGTCATGGCGGGATTCATTTGGGGCTGGCTCCCCTGCGGCCTCGTCTATAGCACCTTAACTTGGTCGGTTGCATCTGGCTCTGCCAGCCAAGGCGCCTTGATTATGTTAGCCTTTGGCTTGGGTACTTTACCCGCCCTATTAAGCGCTGGCGTGGCGGCAAAACGCCTTGCTGCATGGGTACAAAAGAAAACCGTTAGACTATTGAGCGGCTTACTGTTAATCGCCTTTGGTGGTCAAACTTTATATATCGCACTCGCGCAGCTAAACTAGCCCAAGTGAGTGAATTGGTTTAACATGGTTGCAGTGGATAAACTTGAGAATCAACATGACAATTGAACAAAATAAGAATCGTCGTCCTGCCGCTAGCGGATGCACAATCCATTGTCACGATTGCAGTATGGGTACCCTTTGTATTCCTTTTACCCTCAATGCAAGTGAGCTAGATCAGCTCGATGATATTATTGAGCGTAAAAAGCCAATCCAGAAAGGCGAGCAAATTTTTAAATCGGGTGATGCGTTGAAATCCCTGTTTGCGATCCGCTCTGGCACCATCAAAAGTTACACTATTACCGAGCAAGGTGATGAGCAGATCACTGGCTTCCATCTTGCGGGTGATGTGATTGGTTTTGATGGTATTCACGCTCAGTTACATCAGAGTTTTGCACAGGCCCTCGAAACCTCTATGGTTTGTGAAATCCCCTTTAATATCCTCGATGAACTTTCGGGCACTATGCCTAAGTTACGTCAGCAGATCATGCGTCTAATGAGTAATGAGATCATGAGCGATCAAGAAATGATCCTGCTGCTCAGTAAGAAAAATGCCGAAGAACGTCTAGCAGCGTTTATCAGCAATTTAGCAAATCGTTTCGGCAGCCGTGGTTTCTCACCTAAAGAATTCCGTTTAACCATGACCCGCGGTGACATTGGCAATTATCTCGGTTTAACCGTTGAAACCATCAGCCGCTTACTTGGACGCTTCCAAAAGTCAGGCTTGATTGAGGTTAAGGGTAAGTACATCACTATCCTCGACTCGCAAGAGCTAAATCTGTTAGCGGGTAATTCTCGCATCGCGAGATAGTCAATCGCAAGAGCATTAACCGTGAGAGGTCAAGCCTAAATAATTGTCGCCAATAGCATAACAGTTTAATGGTAAAAGCTGTGCTTGCTAGACATGTCATGCAGATTAAGGCATGATTTTTAAGCGAGTTTTAATCAATTTCAAATGAGTTTGATCTAGAACAATACAGCTCACTGCCAAAGGCTCATGATGATATTGAGCCTATGACTAAAGGAACCTCCCATGAAGGATTATCAAAAAATACTGGTTGTGGTTGACCCTACCACTGAGAATCAAGTTGCCCTTGCACGAGCGGTCGCCTTGGCCAGTAAATGCAACGCTCAAGTCACTGTGTTTCTTTCTATCTTCGACTTCTCTTACGAAATGACTTCGATTTTGTCGAATCAAGAACGCGAAGCCATGCGTCAAGGTGTCATAGATCAACGGCTCGCTTGGATCCAAGACTTACTCGCCGCTTATACTCATCTGCAACTCAATATCGATACTCAAGTCATTTGGCATAATCGCCCCTTTGAAAGCATTATTAATCATGCTATTTCAGGGCAATACGATTTGATTGTTAAAGGCACCCATGCCCACGACAAACTCAAGGCGGTGATCTTCACTCCAACTGATTGGCATTTGATGCGTAAAGCCCCTGTGCCAGTGTTGATGGTGAAAGCCCATGACTGGCCAGCCGCGGGCAAAATCCTCTGTGCTGTGAATGTGGCAACCGAAGATACCGATCATCAAATGCTTAACGGTAAAATTATTGAACATGCAAAAGATTTGGCGAAAAAGTTCTCTGCTGAAGTACATTTAGTCAATGGCTATCCCGGCACGCCAGTTAACCTAGCCATTGAGCTTCCTGACTTTGATGCCCAGTCATACAACGAAACCATTCGCATGCAGCATGAGCAGCGCGTGAGTTATCTTGCGGGCGCCTATGATATTAATCCAAGTCATTGCCATGTAAAAGAAGGTTTACCAGAGGATGTGATCCCTGAGCTTGCTGAAAAACTTGATGCTGAATTGGTGATCTTAGGGACTGTCGGTCGTACCGGATTTTCAGCAGCACTGATAGGCAATACCGCTGAACATGTTATCGATAGCATCAACTGCGATTTATTGGCTATAAAGCCCGACGGTTATAAATCACCGTTAGAAGAAGCCTAAGCAATACGCGGCTCTTTACCCCGCCAAAGATAGCTGGAATAATACGCGCCCTGAAACTGTGTTACTGGGCGCTTTTTTATGCTTGAAGCTATATCTGAAGTTACGGTAAATCCTATGCCGGAAGAATTATCAAAAAAACAAACTACCCGTCTGAATAAATTACAGAAGCGGCTTCGTCGTGAAGTGGGCAGCGCGATTGCCGATTACAATATGATTGAAGATGGCGATAAGATCATGTGCTGCCTCAGTGGCGGTAAAGACAGCTACGCCATGCTCGATATTTTGATGAATCTGCAGCAACGCGCGCCCATTCAGTTTGAAATCATTGCGGTTAATTTAGATCAGAAGCAACCAGGCTTCCCTGAACATGTATTGCCTGCCTATCTCGATAAGCTCAATGTGCCTTATCACATCCTCGAGAAAGATACTTACTCGATAGTGAAAGACAAAATCCCTGAAGGTAAAACCACCTGCTCCTTGTGCTCTCGCCTGCGCCGCGGCACGCTTTATGGCTTTGCTCAGCGTATCGGCGCCACTAAAATCGCCCTAGGCCATCACAGGGATGACATTATCGAGACCTTGTTCTTAAATATGTTCTTTGGCGGTAAGATGAAAGCAATGCCGCCAAAGCTGCTGTCGGATGATGGCGCTAATATCGTCATACGTCCCCTAGCCTATTGTCGCGAGAAAGATCTCGAAGAATATGCCAGCTTAAAAGAATTTCCAATCATTCCATGCAACTTGTGTGGCTCACAGGAAAACTTAAAGCGCGCCGCAGTCAAAGACATGCTAAATCAATGGGATAAACAATACCCAGGCCGCATTGAAACGATTTTCACCGCCATGCAAAACACCGCACCATCACAGGGTGTTGACCGTGAACAGTTCGACTTTGTGTCTCTAACACGTGACCCAGATGCGCCTATGCGTGGTGATGTTGCTGAAGCCAATCTACCTGCATTCGATTTTCTTGATATCGCCAATAGCGGTCGTATCGATTTGGATGCAGCAAAACGCATTGATATTGTTAACACTTACGAAGTCTGACTTAGACTAAATTTAGCGCCTAATCAGTAAGAGAAGTTAACGCAACGAAAGTAAGCAAGATAAATTAGCACAACAAAATGCCCACTTAATGTGGGCATTTTTATGCTTACAGAATAAGTTTATCTTTGAGCCAGCGCTTCTGAATCGCTTATCTCAAGACACCTATTCAAGATATAAAGATGATTACTTCACCCAAGGACTCAACACTAATGGCTGGGCACTGAAGCTTAGCGTGGTGATGCTTTCAAGCTCATTAGCGGCTAATTTATAACTGCCTTTTATCGCTTCTTCACGGCCATTAAGGCGTACATAGACTTCTTGTTCAGGTGAGAATTCAAAGTTTAAGCCAGTAATGGATTCCCTAAAATAACGCATCGGGAAGCCTTGCATAGCACCGAGCAGCGTGTCCATCTCAGTCATGATTTGTTGTAAGCGCGTTTTATCGTACTCGGCTAATGTCTGTTTTGCTCTCACTTGCATTGCAATACCACATCCCTCAGCGCTGCCAGCGAAATTCAGATTAACCAAGGCTCGCTGATCTTTTAAATCATCATCTAAGGGAATGAATAATCGCTGTGCATCAGTATACGTCAGTGGCGTTGAGGTTTTTTCACTGGAAATAGAACCACTTTGGATCAAACAATTCTTTTGCATTGGAACACTAAAAGCCACTTCCACGAGTTGATAACCGCCTTTATTGACTTGTTTCAACCTATCATAAAAGCCTTTATATTCAAGGGATACAGTTTCTGCAGCGGCGCTAGTTGCCAAAAAGAACAGGCTACTAAACAACAGTTTTTTATACATCGACATTCACCAAATATTTTTCATTATGACGTAACATATCAAGCAGCTCATCAATATAAGCTTCTTGTCTTTCAGAATAATTCACTAAACCGTAAATCAATTGATCCGCTGTTGGCTCTAGCTCCTGTGAACGTAGATCTGCTCGAATAGAGCGAAATAACGCATAGGCAGTATTAGAATTTAAATTACGCATATAGGATGAAACCGATTCATCAACCGATGAAAACACTTTTACCTCATGACTTTTACCCGAACCACGTGAGGACGGCACTATGCCGCAGCCAGAAGTAAAACACCATTCACCAAAAAAGTTAAAACCTTCTCTGGCAAAACGTGAACTCCCCCAACCCGATTCATTCGCGGCTTGAATTAACACCATAGATTCCGGCACGATATCTACACGTTTAAGTAAGCTTGCTAATGACTTAGCATCTACGTTACGCGCCGCATATTGGTATTTATCGAATAACGCATTGATTTGCGCTAATTCGGTATCAGATAAACTCTTACCATTATCGACTAAGGCAAGCATCTCATTGATAAAGCCACGCTCCATCAAGATAATGGCATTCTGTTGCTGAACAATCGGCCGCAGGAAATCAAAAAAAGCTTTCTTCTTTTCGGTAATGTCGCTGATCGCTGAAAAGTCAGGGACTTGCGTAACAGGATCGACATCGCTAACGAATTGGGGCGCAATAGCGGATGAGTCATTCGAGTGAGGAATGATCCAAACTCGTAATGCAAAAATCGCCACTATGACCATGGCTAATGCCAATGTAAACGAACCGATTCTACCCGTTTTCAATCATTCACCTTAGGTGTAACGCCCTTATTGGGCAAATAAAGGCCGGATTATAAGCTATTTGTCAGATTTCACGAAATTTGCCCATCATCATGATCACGAACTCAGGTACAATATTACGCCTGAGGCACCATTATCGAGTCGAGCTTGCTATTACGCCGTCATTTATAGATGCAAGCATTTGACTGAGTATTTATACTAAGGTTCCTTAGCGTTATCACCATTGCACAACGGCTCATGAGTCATCCCGCTTATAGCGACAATGGATGGCTATGACATTAAGTTTTCGGGTATTCAGGAAGGAAAAACCCAGATGCAGCATTTGATGTTAAATCAATTTGAACGTGTCGTCGCCATCGGCGGAGGCCATGGTTTAGGCCGAGTATTATCCTCGCTCGATTTTTTAGGCAACCGCCTTACAGGGATTGTCGCCACCACTGATAATGGCGGTTCTACTGGTCGACTGAGAGCCGAGCAAGACTGCATTGCTTGGGGGGATTTACGTAACTGCTTATCCCATTTAGCTAATCGTCCTTCCGTTGGCTCGCAATTGTTTGAATACCGTTTCCAAGGTGCCACTGAACTTAGTGGCCATAATTTAGGTAACTTAATCTTACTGGCTCTTGATCAACTCTGCGTTCGTCCATTAGAGGCAGTTAATCTCATCCGTAACTTACTCAAGATTGAAACCCAACTTATTCCCATGTCAGAGCAGCCCACTCACTTAGTGGCCCTGCAAGCCTGTGGCAGTAAAGTCTTTGGGGAGATCAATGTCGACAGTATGAATGAGGCGCCTATCGCGCTCTGCCTTGAGCCACAGGTCGATGCCACCTTTGAAGCCTGTGAGGCCGTTCGGCACGCAGATTTAGTTATTCTAGGCCCTGGCAGCTTTTTAACCAGTATCATGCCGCCGCTGCTATTACCTAAGTTCGCAAAAAGCCTTGCAGCAACTAAAGCGCAGGTGATCTTTATCGACAACCTTGCCGAAGAGGCCTCACCCGCGGGTCGGTTTAGCATTGAGCAACGCATAGCTTGGTGTCACCAGGTGATTGGCAAGCCTATCATTCACAAAGTGCTACGTCATGGCGAACAAACGCGTTTAGGGCCACTGATCAACTATTTTCCGTTGAAGAACCGCCATAATCCCAATCTACATGATCAAGCGAACTTATTAGATGCATTAAGCGCCCTGCTGCGGATCAATGATCTCACTCAACAACCGCTTGCCTGCTAGCGCTTACCTGTTAATCTTTTAATCGAAATAATAAAGGACAGCAAGTGCTGTCCTTTATATTGTAAAGCTAAAAGGAATGTCCCTTTAGTCTGTCTATAAGGCTGCAATAACCATTACAACACTTGTGCTATGGCTTTACAGATAACAGGCATATTCGTCTTAGTCATGCCTGCAACGCTAATGCGCCCAGAGCCGACAATATAGACACCGAATTCGTCTTTCAAACGTGCCACTTGGGCTTTGTTTAAACCTGAGAAACTGAACATGCCATTTTGGCGAGAAATAAAACTGAAGTCCTGAGTCACACCCTCAGCCTTTAAGCTATCAACAAACAGAGTACGCATTTCGGCGATACGTTCACGCATTTCTTTGACTTCCTGCACCCACATGGCTTTTAGAGCTGCATCATTTAATATCGTGCTGACGATCAGTGCGCCGTGTGCTGGCGGATTAGAATAGTTGGCGCGTATGGTACGTTTCACTTGGCTAAAAGCACGTACGGCAGCATCAGCATCTTCAGCCACCACAGTCACGGCGCCAATACGCTCGTTGTATAAACCAAAGTTTTTAGAGAAAGAGTTAGCGACCAGCAACTCAGACACTTTAGACGCTACTAAACGCAGACCTGCCGCATCTTCTTCAATGCCAGCACCAAAACCCTGATAAGCAAAGTCAAACAGTGGCACGAGTTTCTTATCAGCACACAATTGAGCAACAAGTTCCCATTGCGCCAACGTTAAATCGATACCCGTTGGGTTATGGCAGCAACCGTGTAGCAACACGACATCACCCGCATTCGCGTTAGATAAATCAGTCATCATGGTATCGAAATCGATGTCATGGGCTTCTGCTTTGTAATAACCGTACTCTTTAACCGTTAAACCCGCCGTTTCAAAAATATTCTGATGGTTGGCCCATGTTGGATTACTCACCCAAATCGTGTGCGAATCGGTATTACGCAGTAAAAACTCAGCAGCAATACGCAGTGCTCCTGTACCACCAGGAGCTTGCGCTGTGGCAGCACGGCCAGAAGAAATTAATGCACTGCCTTCGCCAAACAACAATGTCTGTACTACACGGTTATAAGCTTGAACGCCTTCAATGCCTAAGTAGTTTTTGGTCTTCTCTTGCTCAAGTAAAATGGCCTCGGCTTTTTTCACTGAAGCCAGAACGGGAGTCTGTCCTGCCTCATCCTTATAAATGCCAACACCAAGATTAACTTTATCCTGACGCGGATCAGCTTTAAAGGTATCGGTTAAACCAAGAATTGGATCAGCGGGTGCGAGTAATACTTGAGAGAAAATCATGACTACGTATCCTAATATGCGCGTGTAGGGGAAATTTCGGCTTATTTATACCACTGTCTTTAAGGGGGTAATAGCGACTTAAGTCCCTTCTTAGGGAAATTATTACACTATTGTCGATTCAACAATAAAAAGTACATTTTATTGTATAATTCCCATTAATATAGTTACACTACTTGAATAAAGCGATTTACAACATCTAGAACACAAAATCACTCAGTTTTATATTGTAGAAAAGAAACAGGTCAGAAGTCGCAATACTGAATGAGTAAAATAGTGGGCTTGGGCCTAACCAATCTATAGCTGTAGTGATACTAGACTATAGCTGTAGTGATACTAGATTAAGAATCATAAAATGTGGATGTAGAAGTTATAAAGCAAAAAAGCCCTGACATCAGTCAGGGCTTTTCTGTTTTTGGTACCCGAGGCCAGACTTGAACTGGCACGCTGTTACCAGCGAGGGATTTTAAATCCCTTGTGTCTACCGATTCCACCACTCGGGCAAACTCTTTATATTAACGACGGGAATCGTGTCATTAATACTTTAATCTATGGAGGCGCGACCCGGAGTCGAACCGAGATCGACGGATTTGCAATCCGCAGCATAGCCATTCTGCCATCGCGCCCAAACTGCCAAATTTATTAAAATTTGGAGCGACATATCGGGTTCGAACCGATGACCTATACCTTGGCAAGGTATCGCTCTACCAACTGAGCTAATGTCGCCTATCATTGCGCTTAATCATTTGAACTCATGCTCGGCATGCTTTCCCCTGACTGCGGATTGGCATTCTACCGATTTAGACCTCAGAGTCAATCAACAATTTTTAAAAAATGATCTAAGCCGCATCGTTTGCCCAATAAACCGCCACACCTCAGTAAAGTTGATGTTTCATTCATCAATTTAGGCTTTTTACCGATACTGATGCCGATGCTACCGCTAATTAAACACGGCAGATAAACAGGGGATCATGGAGTCGAGTCCAATAAAATTGTAGAAGTATAGAAAAACAAAAGCGCCCTATTGGGCGCTTTATTCAAAGGTTAGGCAAAGTTATTAATCACTCAAGCAAAAACTACGTGGGCAATTTACGCAGGTAGAGATAGCGTCGTTAAACCTAACATAGTTTGCATTACGCCAACCACTTGGCAACTGTAACCAAATTCGTTGTCATACCATACATAAAGAATGGCACGCTTGCCTTCTGCAATAGTCGCTTGTGAATCAACCACACCCGCGTAGCGAGAACCCACTAAATCGCTCGATACAATCTCAGTAGAGTCTGTGTAATCAATTTGATTTTGCAGTGGTGATTGTAGCGCCGTATCTTTCAGATACTCGTTAAGCTCATCTTTACTAGTTACAGCATTCAGGTTCATGCTGATGATCGCCATAGAGACGTTAGGCGTCGGCACACGAATAGCGTTACCTGTTAACTTACCGGCTAATGCAGGTAAAGCTTTAGCAACCGCTTTTGCTGCACCCGTTTCAGTGATCACCATGTTTAATGGTGCACTACGGCCACGACGGTCAGCGGTATGATAGTTATCAATCAGGTTTTGATCGTTAGTATAAGAATGAATCGTTTCAACGTGACCATTCTCGATACCATATTTATCATTCACAGCTTTCAGTACTGGCGTAATAGCATTGGTGGTACAACTCGCCGCTGAAACGATAATGTCTTCTGGGGTAATATCGCCTTCGTTCACACCGTAAACGATATTCTTAATCGCGCCTTTTGCAGGAGCCGTCAGTAATACTTTGCTGGCACCTGGGCTCTTAAGGTGTAAACCAAGACCCGCTTCATCTTTCCAAATACCTGTATTATCAACAATCAATGCATCATTGATGTCGTATTTAGTGTAATCCACTTCGTCGGGTGAATTAGCATAGATCACTTGGATATAAGTGCCGTTGGCTATGATGGCGTTGTGCTCTTCGTCAACTTCAACAGAGCCATTGAAAGGACCATGAACTGAGTCACGACGCAGTAAACTCGCGCGTTTTTCTAAATCGCCTTTCTTACCGCCACGTAAAACGATAGCGCGTAACCTTAACTTATTGCTGCGACCTGTGCGTTCAATCAGCAAGCGTGCCAATAAGCGACCGATACGGCCAAAACCATAAAGCACGACGTCACGCGGCGCGACATCATCGGCATGGTCGATAGCATCGGCCAATTCTTTTGCCATATAGCTTTCAATTTCGCTGACATCAGTATGGTCGCGCCAGTAATTAACTGCGAGTTTACCAATATCCACTTTACATTGTTTAACTGCGAGTTTGCTCAAAGCTTGAACGAAGGGGAAACTCTCGCGTAAACGTAATTTTTCACCGACATGACGACGAACTAAACGGTGCGCTTTAATGATTTCAATCGTAGAAGCATTGAGTAACGGCTTGCCATAGACCACGACTTCAACGCCTTGGTTACGGTACAACTTGCCTAACAAAGGCTGCATCGCCTCTGCCATTTCAAAACGTTCTTGCCAACTTTGTAGGTGTTTATCAGCGCTCATTTACAGATCCTTTATCTCACTTTTCAATAAAATGTACTGAAAGGTTTGAGTAACATGACGAAAAGACCAATAATCTAATGCGGGTTTTAGGGAAAACCCTGTTTTGGTCGGCGCCATTGTAATGAAAGTCGCGCTTTGTTGCCAGTAAGATATTTTCTGTAAATCTGTAATTTTATTAGAAAAATTATCGTTTGGAGAGTGTTTTGAGACAAAATCTAGTAATAATTACATCATTTACCTTAGGGATGAGCTTTTTCGGTCTTTTCGGTTGTGATAATGACCGAAATATCTCAGCAATTTGTAAAAATAATCCTGAAATTTGTGCCGATTTGCATAAGGATAGCTGGTGTTTGACTGAAAAGACCAAACTTATCCAAAACCGCTACATGTTAAAAGACAACGAAAACCTCACAGGTAAGCAGCTCTACTCACAATTAACCTACCTTGAGGATTACAGCCGTTGCATTGAACTCGCCTCTGGCGTTCAGCATATCATCCACACCAATCGCACAGCTGATAGAGCCAGAGCCTTTAGACTAAGCACTCAAAATTTAAGTTTACTACAAGATCAAACCCGTGAACGGCAAGACCCTTTTATGTCCTATTACCAATGGACTCGCTTTGGCGATACCGCAGCGTTAAATAGATTATTAGAACAGGAAAACGCCGGCGAAGTGACTGACCCCTTTCTACTTGCCCAAGTCGCAACCTATTACAGCAATCGAAATGCCATCAAAGCGCAACAACTCTATCTTAAAGTCTTTGCGGAGATCCATTACGATGATTTCGACGTTAACTGGTTACTTGGGCTCGCATCTGCCTATCGCCAGCAACAAGTTTTAGATAAATCCTATATGCTGACGAAAGCAAATTTACTACTTACGCAGCAGAAGTATTCTGAGGAAAAAATGCTAGCCTTGCTCGGTGGCAATAAAACGCTGGCGACTGAACTCGATCTAAAAGCCCAAGCCCTTATCGATGTGCTAAAAAAGGGCACTTATTCTATGAGTCCAGTAAGACAATGGCTTGATCCTCAAGCGGTTGCCCAAGCGCCAACTGCAACTGAGGTGGTGCCGCCTGCGCCTGTCGAAAAAGTAAACTAAGCAACTGATGGCAAAATGTTTGCCATCTTGTAATTTTTTACCCAATTAACGCGTGAAAAATGGCGATTTCGCGACCGATGTAAAAAAAATACCTAATTTGTTAATCAAGACAGCGGTAAAATGCCGATTTAACTTGACGATAGCTGTCAGTTTGGTAATTTTACTACCAGTTGAATTTTATAATCACCAGAGGGATATGAGATGACTATCCGTGTAGCAATAAATGGCTATGGCCGTATCGGTAGAAACGTATTACGCGCCTTGTACGAAAGCGAAAAAGCTTATCCAATCAAGATTGTCGCTATTAATGATTTAGGCGACGCTTCAATCAACGCTCACCTGACAAAATACGATTCTGTTCATGGTCGTTTCAATGCGAAAGTTGACCATGATGCCGAAGCTATTTATGTGAATGGCGATAAGATCCTCACTTTCCAAGAACGTGATCCTGCAAAACTACCATGGGCTGAGTTGCAAGTAGACGTGGTGTTCGAATGTACCGGTATCTTCACTTCTAAAGAAACCGTTCAACCACATTTAACCGCTGGCGCGAAGAAAGTGATTATTTCTGCTCCAGGTAAAAATGTGGATGCCACAGTTGTTTACGGTGTGAACAACAACGTGCTGACCTCAGACATGACAGTGATTTCAAATGCTTCTTGTACAACAAACTGTTTAGCCCCTTTTGCTAAGCCGTTAAATGACGAGATTGGTATCGAATCAGGCCTGATGACCACCATTCACGCTTATACCAACGATCAACGTTTATCTGACGTGTACCACACAGATTTACGTCGTGCCCGTGCTGCGGCACTGTCAATGATCCCAACTAAAACTGGCGCAGCAGCTGCTGTAGGTTTGGTTGTACCTGAATTACAAGGTAAATTCGACGGTTTAGCGGTTCGTGTACCTACAGTTAACGTATCACTCGTGGATTTATCTTTCATCGCTGCCCGTGATACGACAGTTGAAGAAGTGAATGCCATTATCGAACGCGCTGCCAGCGTTGCGCCATTGAGCGAAGTGTTAGCGGTAAACAAAGAGCCATTGGTGTCTATCGACTTTAACCACAATGCGTTTTCTTCAAACTTTGACGCAACTCAAACCCGTGTAAACGGTCGTTTAGTGAAAGTGATGTCTTGGTATGATAACGAGTGGGGATTCAGTAACCGTATGTTAGATAACGCGGTTGCACTGATGAACGCCAAGTAAGCGTAAAGTAATCTAGTCATTAGATCCCGCGTTACTCAATCAAGCCTCGCATTTGCGAGGCTTTTTATTGCCTTAGTTTTAATAAAAACAACAGACATAAAAAATCCCCACGCTATGGTAGGGATTTTTATTAGGCTGAAGAAAAGCTAAATAACGCGCTTAGGCATTACCCTTCACTTTCATATTCAGTGTCTTGGCAAAATCCAGCATACGCGTCAGCGGAATAAGCGCCTTAACTCTTAAGTCTTCATCTACAAAAATCTCATGGGTGGTTTTATCGCTGTCGGCGAGTGACGCTTCAATTGCCTGCAAACCGTTCATCGCCATCCAAGGACAGTGGGCACAGCTCTTACAGGTTGCGCCATTTCCGCCCGTTGGCGCTTCAATTAAAATTTTACCTGGCGCCGCCTGCTGCATTTTATAAAAAATGCCGCGATCGGTTGCCACGATAAAACGCTCATTCGGCATGGTCTGCGCCGCTTTAATCAGCTGACTGGTCGAGCCAACAGCATTGGCCATCGCCACCACACTGGCTGGCGACTCAGGATGCACAAGAATAGCTGCATCTGGGTAAACGCTTTTCATATCGCGCAGCGCATTAGATTTAAACTCGTCATGAACAATACAATCGCCCTGCCACATCAACATGTCGGCGCCCGTCTGTTTGGCAATATAGCTGCCTAAATGACGATCGGGTCCCCAAATGATCTTTTTACCTTCACTGTCTAAGTGCTCAACGATTTCGAGAGCAATACTTGAGGTCACCACCCAATCGGCACGCGCTTTAACCGCAGCCGAGGTATTGGCGTAAACCACCACAGTATGATCTGGGTGCGCGTCGCAGAAAGCGCTGAACTTATCGATTGGACAACCTAAGTCCAATGAACAGGTCGCTTCAAGGGTCGGCATTAAAATGGTTTTTTCTGGGCTTAAAATCTTGGCGGTTTCGCCCATAAACTTGACCCCAGCAACGATTAAGGTTTTTGCTGGGTGATCGCGGCCAAAGCGCGCCATTTCTAAGGAGTCTGAAACACAGCCGCCAGTCTCTTCGGCGAGGGCTTGGATTTCAGGATCGGTATAATAGTGGGCAACCAGAACGGCATCTTTTTCAATGAGCAGTTGTTTGATCCGCGCCTTATAATCGGCTTTTTGCGCATCGGACAAAGGCACTGGTTTAGGCGGAAACGGGTAATCAATGGTTTCTATTGTTGGAGCAAATGGGCTGGGGGCTAACTGACTCATAACACATCCATCAGGATAACTACGTTCGGGAATTATACGTAATCGGGATCAAAAGATTAACCCATTTGTGCAAAGCAAATAAAAAAGGACGCTTTTAGCGTCCTTTTAGTGTCAGTTATTCGTGCCAGCGGCTTAGCGCATCGCTAATAACATCTCTTGTGGCTGCTCAAGATACTGTTTCCACAGATTACAGAAGCGAGCAATGGTGCCGCCATCGATCACTCTATGGTCACCTGACCAGCTCACTTGCATGATTTGGCGAGCTTCGACTTCCCCTTTCGCGTTAAAGCGCGGTAGGGTTTGCAACTTACCTAAGGCCACAATCGCCACCTCAGGTTTGTTGATAATAGGCGTCGCCACTGTGCCACCTAAAGCGCCAATGTTAGAAATAGATATAGTGCCGTCTTTCAGATCCGCTGGCGCCACGCGGCCGCTACGGGCTGCTTGGGTCAGGCGGGTGATTTCTGCGGCCACTTCTAAAATGCTCTTGTCCTGCACATCTTTGATGTTGGGCACCAAGAGACCGACTTTAGAATCCACCGCCATGCCGATATTGTGACGCGCCTTATAAGTCAGTTCAGTGCAATCCGCATTCACTTGACTGTTCATCACAGGGAACTGACTTAACGCGAGCGACATTGACTTCATGAAGAAAGGCATCATGGTCAGCTTCACTTCATCAGACGAATACTTCACTTTCATGCTTTCACGCAGTGCAACTAAGTCTGTTAAATCAAACTCTTCACAATAGGTAAAGTGCGGAATGCTCGACACAGATTCCACCATCATGCGTGCCATCACAGCTTTTACGCCGCGGATAGGCTCAACCGTGTCAGCGCGTTGAGTCACTGTAGATGTTGGGACTTGGGTTTGAGATGCTTGAGTCGCTTGAACTGACGCCTCTTTTACCTGAGCCACACTTGGAGCAGAAACATTGCTCGCGCCTTGTTGGAAGCGAGTGATGTCTTCCTTATACACACGGCCGTGCTTTCCTGTGCCAGGTACTTGGCTCAAATCGATATCTAACGACCGCGCCATACGGCGAACTGCTGGGCTGGCTAAGGCTTTACCTTGACGAGCAGGCTCTGCACTCACAGCCTGCGCTGCAGGTGCCGCATTATCTGTATTTGTTGTCGCTGCAGGTGCAGAAGCCGCCTGTTCAACTTCAATGGCAAATAAAGGCGCATGCACTTTGGCAAGCTGACCTTTGCGATAATGCAGTTTGGCTATTTTACCCGCTTTAATGGCAGGAATTTGCACCAGCGCTTTATCTGTCATCACGTCGGCAATCGGTTGATCTTCCTCAACCCAATCACCTTCACTCACCAACCATTCGACTAGCTCACATTCAACTATGCCTTCGCCGATATCTGGTAGCAAGAATTCTTCAATGCTGACAGACGAACTGGATGACGTGGTCGCGTTTGTGACTGCCACTGGCTCAGCAGCTTTTGCGATTGTCGCAGCTGCAGCCGCAACAGATTCTTCGCCCGCGATTTCAACGGCACCTTCAATTTGTACGGCATAAAGCGGCGCATGCACTTTCGCAATATCGCCCTTGGCGTAATACAGCTTAGTGACTACGCCAGCAAAAGGCGCAGGGATTTGCACTAAGGCTTTGTCTGTCATGACATCGGCAATCGGCTGATCTTCAACGACTGTGTCGCCTTCTTTGACCAACCATTCAACCAACTCACACTCCACAACACCTTCGCCAATATCCGGCAAAATAAAATCTTTAATCATACCGGACTCCTAGAAGGTCACTGATGCTTTGATGGCTTCAAACGTTTTGAATGCATCTGGCATGTATTCTTTTTCATGAATGAGTGGGTACGGGGTATCTAAACCACAAACGCGGCTGATGGGTGACTCTAAATACAAGAAGCATTCTTGCTGAATCGTCGCCGCTATCTCACCAGCAAAACCACCGGTTAATGGCGCTTCATGGTTAACCAGTAAACGTCCGGTCTTTTTGACTGAATCGGCAACGGTATCGATATCCCAGGGTGACAAGGTGCGTAAATCGATAACTTCACAGGAGATCCCTTCTTTAGCGGCCATGTCGGCGGCTTTTTCAAGGATTTCCATTTGCGCGCCCCACGCCACTAAGGTGATGTCTTTACCTTCGCGAACCACTTCAGCCTTACCCAGTTCAATTTCATAATCGCCCGCTGGCACTTCGCCAACCGATGCACGATATAAACGCTTAGGCTCAAAGAAGATCACCGGATTTTTGTCACGGATTGACGCCAACAGCAGACCTTTGGCTTGCTCAGGGTTACGTGGCACCACCACTTTTAATCCCGGTGTCTGGGTAAAATAAGCTTCGGGTGATTGAGAGTGATAATGGCCGCCCGCGATACCGCCGCCATAGGGCGTACGGAACACTAATCCACCGACATCGAACTCATTACCGCTACGGTAACGGAACTTAGCCGACTCGTTAACGATTTGATCAAACGCCGGAAAGATATAATCGGCGAATTGAATTTCAGCCACGGCGGTCATGCCATTTGAGGCTAAACCATTGGCAAAACCGGCAATACCTTGCTCTGTCAGCGGCGTATTAAAGCAGCGAGCGCGACCGAATTTTTCTTGAAGACCGGAGGTGGCGCGAAATACCCCGCCAAAGTGGCCCACATCTTCACCAAAAACCACCATGCGTTCATCGGCTTGCATGGCAATCGACAAGGCCTCATTGACGGCCTGTAACATATTCATTTCAGCCACGGCTTATAGTCTCCCTGCACTTTTTGGATAGGCTTGCGGATATTTCTTGATATGTTCTTTAAGCTCGGCGAGTTGCTTTTTCAGCACTGGCGTCGGCTTGTCGTACACATCTTCAATAATTTCATCCAGCATAGGCACAGGAATTTTTTCAGCCACTTTTACCGCAGCCAATACTTCTTCACGATATTTTTCATGCAGTTTCACATCATCCGCTTCAGCCAACCAACCTTTGTTGATAAGCCATAATTTGAAGCGTTTAACCGGATCGTGTTGCTGCCACTTGGCTTCTTCATCTTTCGAGCGATAACCAGAGGGGTCGTCTGAAGAAGAGTGCGCGCCGAGACGATAAGTCATGGCTTCAATCAGCACAGGCGCATTATGCTCAATCGCATAGGCGCGGGCTTGCTGAGTTGCGGCTAACACGGCCAACATGTCATTACCATCAACACGAATGGTGTGCATGCCATAACCGACACCACGGCTGGCAATACCGTTACCGGCAAACTGCTCTTCAGTGGGGGTAGAAATCGCGTAGCCATTGTTACGACAGAAGAAAATCACTGGGCATTTCAGTACCGCGGCCATGTTTAGGCCAGCATGAAAATCCCCTTCCGATGCAGCGCCTTCGCCAAAATAACAAACCGCGACTTTGCGCTTACCTTGCATTTTTAAGCTGTAGCCCACACCAGTCGCCTGCGGGATTTGCGTGGCTAACGGTGAAGAAATCGTTTGATAATGCAATGCCGCACTACCGTAATGGATTGGCATTTGTCGACCTTTACCAAGATCTTTCTCGTTACTGAACATCTGATTCATAAACTGTTCAGTGGTAAAGCCGCGATAACGCAGCGCCGCATGCTCGCGATATTGCGCGAGGATCACATCTTCTTGATCGAGTGCGGCCACACTGCCGACAATCGCCGCTTCTTCACCCGTACAGGTCATGTAGAAGCTGATGCGCCCTTGACGCTGGGCGCCAAGCATACGTTCATCAAGTACCCGAGTGAATACACAGGTATCGTAAATTTTAGTGGCTAAGGTTTCATCTATCACAGGCAAAACCGCGGTTTCATAAGTGGTGCCGTCGGCTTGTAGAATTCGAAGGATAGGAATGTGTAGCGATGCCTTATCCAAGAAGCCGACACGGTGCACTGTATCAGTGTTGAGTGTTGCTTTGCTCATATTGTGCTCTTGTTATCTCATTACGCATCAAAGCGTTTTGATGCGTCTGTTTATACGAATATGCCCGACGAACATTACGTTAACGTAAACTACCTATCAACCATTGGCATAGCTCAAACCACAAGTTATCCCTGCCACGCATGTATATATTGCTTTACAAGCCTAACGCACGTCCGCATTCACCGCAGGGATCAGGCAAATCACAGTGCGATTGCCAATAGGCACTTTGGCATTAGGGAACACGACAGACTCAAACTCGTGCTCCACTTTAATTTCTTGCCCACCTTCCCGCGCTAAAACAAAGCCCTTCGGGAAAGATCTGAAGTTTTCGACATCTGTTGCGAAGGTAAATTCAAAATCATCGAAATGTTTATTGATGACGCGGCACACTTGGTACAAGTTAACCTTATCGGCATCAAATGCATCCAGCGCCAACGGCTTAGCGGTGATCAAGCGCATGAACATTTCATGGGTGGCGATAAAACGCGTCATGTCGTTCTGCCCCATGGGATACACTTTGCCAAGCTCAATGGTAAAGGCATCGGCACCGTAGCGTTCAGAGGAAAAATAGCTGAAGGTCGTGGTCGGTTCGTGGTGGAAAAGTACTGTATCGACGCCGCTTGCGGCTAAAAACATAATTTGCTCGCCGCTAAAGGCGCGCCCAGGACGATAGGGATAGATAGCGAACTTTTCATGCTTCGAGGCGCGCATCGCCGTGTGCAGATCATAATGGATGCGCTGACGTCCATCGGCAACCGCAGTATAAAAACGATCGACATAGGCTTCGAGTTTTTTCGCGCGTACTCGCTCAGGGTTCACTAACCCTGGTGGATTGGAATGCTCACCACTAAAGAGACGATTCATGTTTTCGTCAATAATCCGCGTGCCGTTATTAATCGCTAATGGGTTACCAATGAGAAATAAAGTGCGCTGCTTTGCGATGATCTTTTGCTGTAGAAGTTGTTTAATTAAGCTATTGCAGAGTTCAATGGGCGCGGTCTCGTTACCGTGAACACCGCAGGAAAGCACAATATCTTTTCCTTCATTCTTTACTGGTTCGAAAACAATAACACCGGTATCCCACACTTCCACTTGAGTATGATCGCCTAAGTTAAATGAAAATTCGCCATCGAACTGTTCAGGATGGGCTAAGGTGAGCGCTAAAAAATCCTTTGAATCTAACAGAGCTTGTAACACAGAATTCTCCTTATAATGATGTGTAACAGTATTGGCGCAATAGCATAAGTACAGGCAGTAATAACCACTTAAGCATTTATCTCACCGCGGTTAGTCTCACTCGCACCTAAAAAACGGCTTCAATACTAACACATGTTTTTAGTGCTGTTCTCAGACATTTATTGCCGTAGGACCCAGTTTTAAGCGGAATGACATTCAACTAAGCTGATTGTTAAATTCTTAGGACATTCCCTAAGAATTTCCCATGATAAATATTCCAGCTTGAGGCTTGCTTTTGCACTCAAGTTTTATCACAATCCTTAGCCATCTAGACTTCTATTGGATTTAATTATGGCGTTAGCAACCTTTGGTGCCGGCTGTTTCTGGGGCGTAGAGTATTTTTTTAGACAAGTGAACGGCGTATCGAATGTCACCTGCGGCTATATGGGCGGCAATAATGCGGCGACAACCTATGAAGAAGTCAAAAAAGGCAAAACGGGCCATGCCGAAGTGGTGCAAGTGGAATTCGATCCCGCCCTTGTCAGTTATGAAGACTTGCTCGATGTATTTTGGAAAAACCACAATCCAACGAGTCTGAACATGCAAGGCGGAGATATTGGCACCCAATATCGCAGCACCATTTTCTTCCACGACCGTGAGCAAAAAGCGGCCGCAGAAGCCTCAAAATTAGCTTTTGCCCGCTCAGGTCGTTGGGGATTACGCCATATCGTCACTGAAATTGTGCCATTGCAACAGTTCCATGTTGCTGAGGAATATCATCAAAATTACATCGATAAGAATAACTTACCGAGTTGTCATATCGAATACTAAGTACGGTCAAATCAGTATTAGATCAACTACTCACAGCTGAATTAGACACAAACAAAAACGCACTCAAATCTGAGTGCGTTTTTTTATTTTGAGGCGTTAGCTAAACCTACTACTGGATTAAGCGTTTAGCGCCTTATCAATTAATGCCTGCGCATCTTTGATGATCTCAGCTAAATGTTGCTCACTGATAAAACTTTCGCCGTAGATCTTAAATAACGCTTCCGTGCCCGATGGACGCGCCGCAAACCAACCATTCGCCGTAGTCACTTTGATGCCACCAATGGCCGCATTATTGCCCGGCGCATGGGTTAACACGTTTTCGATTGACTCACCCGCAAGCACAGTGGCATTTAAGGTTTCAGCATTCAATAACGCAAATTTGGCCTTGTTTTCAAGACTGATTGGGCTATCGATACGCTTATAAAAGCTTTGGCCAAATTGTTTTACTAACTCTTGGTGACGCTGACCTGGGGTTTTACCTGTCACCGCAAGGATCTCTGCCGCAAGTAACCCTAGAATAAAACCGTCTTTATCCGTACACCAAGTAGAGCCATCACGGCGTAAAAATGCCGCGCCAGCACTCTCTTCACCGCCAAAGGCGATTGTGGCTTCGGCTAAACCATCGACAAACCACTTAAAACCCACTGGCACTTCGAGTAACGTTTTGCCGTGGAAAGCACAAATTTTATCGATAAGCGCACTCGATACTAAGGTTTTACCTATGGCTAAGGTATCGCTCCAATCTGGTCTGTGTGTCAGTAAATAATCGATAGCGACCGCAAGATAATGATTCGGATCCATCAAACCCGTACCAGGGCAAACGATGCCGTGACGGTCATAGTCAGGATCATTACCAAGGCATAAATCAAAGGATTCTTTATGGGCGAGTAAACCTGCCATCGCATAGGGAGACGAGCAATCCATGCGGATTTTACCGTCTTTATCCAGCGGCATAAAGCTAAAGCTTGGGTCAACTTTATCATTAACTAACGTGATATCGAGTCCATAACGCGCGGTAATCGGTGCCCAGTAGAAAATCCCTGAACCACCGAGCGGGTCCACACCGATACGCAGCTTAGCGTTGGCAATCGCTTGCATGTCGATAACATTTTCTAAATCAACCACATAGGGCGTGATCAAATCAATGGCTTGCACATAACCCGAAGTCAGCGCTTCGGCATACGCTAATTTTTGCACGCCAGCTAACGCTTGGCGCAAGTAATCATTGGCCCGCGACTCAATCCAAGCCGTGATATTTCCTTCGGCCGGTCCGCCATGAGGTGGATTGTATTTAATCCCACCATCTTGAGGCGGATTGTGGGAAGGCGTAATGATCAAACCATCGGACAATGCCGCACCCGTAATATTGGCTTCGCGATTGGCGCAAATCACCCCATGGGACACCACTGGTGTTGGCGTGAAACCATCATTCTGCTGGATGTGCACTGTGACTTTATTTGCCGCCAGCACTTCAATGGCCGATAAATAAGCGGCGTAGGATAACGCATGGGTGTCAATCCCGAGGATCAACGGCCCATTGATATTCACCGATTGGCGATAATCCACCACAGCTTGGGTAATCGCCCAAATGTGTTGTTGGTTAAAACTGCCATTGGAAGCGCAGCCTCTGTGCCCAGAAGTGCCAAAGGTGACGCGTTGTTGTACGTCATCCATATTTGGCGTGATGCTGTAATAATGGCTCATCAGTTTTGGAATATTGACCAGATCCGTCTGATTAGCGATTTGTCCTGCCCTTTGATGTATTGCCACCTATGGCTCTCCTGCACTCAATTACAATTAGAAAAAGTAGAAAAATGTCGTACTAACCAGGCTCACCCGCGGATTAAACGCGCTCGGCGATGCCCGCTGCTACTGTCGCATCACAACCAAATTGCACTAAAACTTCCGATAAAATAGTGCGTTTCTTGGCGGTATTGTTGTTACTCGTTACCCAGAAACCACTTGCACCAATTTCTTTTGGGTTAGCCGAAGCACTCGCTTCGAGCAGTTGCTCCTTAGAGCGAGCAAAATACAAACGATCGCGCCCTTGGATCTGCAAAATTTGTGAGAATTGCTCTGGGGCTAATTGATACAAACTTTCGAGCAAAAACAGAAAACGACCTACTGCGCCTTTTTGCTGCGATAACTGATGTTCATCGACTAAGCGACTAAAATCATTCACTGCTGGCACTGTTTGCGCCGCGATGGGCTGAATAGGTTCAGCTTCAAGACTGGGTTGGCTAATCGCCAAAGGCTGGGGTTGTTCGACCGCATCGACGGACAGGCCGAGTAATCGACGAAGAATGTCAGAGGCGCTCTCACCAATACGTTCTGTTTTGCTGGCAATATGACGATAGAGCTCTTCATCTACTTCGATATATTTCATAACCTTAATTATCCTTTGTTATTCGACAGGCTTAACCGAAAAAAGTGTACCACAGCGATCGGGGCAGATCATTGCGATCTGTTACCAGTGTATCTATCTCTATCAATCTGATAAAGCGCCATTATTCTAAAAGTGCGGGAAATAGCACAGCAAACTAGCAGTTAATCGACAATTGCCGAAAAAGCACACAAGTTACTGGCCGCCCCCACTATAGAAATGGCAACTGACTTGTCAAGCCAACGGCATTAAGGGCACAATTCGCGTCACGCTAAGCTAAAAATCTCCAACAGGAATCACCATGAACTTTGTTTCCACAGGCCAAGGACCCGCAGTGCTCTTGATCCACGGCTTGTTCGGTAATCTAGATAACCTCAAAGGTCTAGGGCAAGTATTAGAAAATCAGTATCAAGTTATTCGTGTCGATGTGCCCAATCATGGTTTAAGTGAGCATTGGGATCAAATGGACTACCCTCGCCTCGCCACTGTAATGATCAGCTTGCTCGACGAACTGGCTATTGAACGCGCCCATATTGTGGGTCACTCCATGGGCGGTAAAATCGCCATGGCGACGGCGTTAGCTCATCCAGAGCGCATTATCAGCATGGTGGCAGCCGATATCGCCCCCGTCGCCTATGAGCCAAGACACGATACAGTGTTTGCGGCATTAGAAAGTCTGCCCTTAGAAGGCCATACCGACAGACGCTTTGCCCTAAACCACTTAATTGACAATGGTATTGACGAAGCAACGGCACAATTTTTACTCAAAAATCTACAACGCACTGATACTGGCTTTCGTTGGAAAATGAACTTAAGTGGCCTAAAGGCTTGTTATCCTAATATTATTGGCTGGCAAAATCAGACACTAAATCCAGTACAAAGCTATGCTGGACCAAGTCTGTTTATTCGCGGCGGCGACTCAAATTATGTCACTAGCGAGCACAAAAGCGCTATCATGGCGCAATTCCCCGCGGCACAGGCAAAAACACTTGAAGGATGTGGTCATTGGTTGCATGCGCAAAAACCCGCCATTTTTAACCGGATCGTGTCTGAATTTATTGACAAACATTCAATGTAAATCAGCAGCAAACTCGACCGAAAGCATATGGCAGCCGCCATCTTGTTGTGATATATTCGCGCCTCTTTTGGCCTTAGAACACTCTCAAGGACTAAGAAAGTATGTTATCTCAGTACATGGAACAAATTGAAACCATCGGCCTGAACCTGTTTTTTGCCTCGATATTTTTCTTTATCGGCATGGCCATCCACGATGTGCTTAAACAAGGTAACGTGCCAAAATTTGGTCGATTTATTGTTTGGTTAGTGTTATTTCTCGGCTGCGCCGGGTTTATTGTAAAAGGTATTATCCAGATCACTTGGGAAGGCTCAGGGATCGGTTAACAATAAGAACATGGCAAAAGAAGCGACAGACAGAACCACTATTGACCTTTTTGCCAACGAAAAGCGCCGGGGCCGACCACGTAGCAATCCTTTGTCCCGTAGCCAACAGCTTAAGGTCAACAAACGCAATCAAATCCAGCGCGATAAAGCCAACGGATTAAAGCGAATAGAGTTAAAGGTGTCACAAGATTTGTATGACGCCTTGAATGAGCAGGCATTGGCCAGTAACATCAGCCGTAGCCAGTTAATCGAATTAATTCTTCAGCAACAAGTTGAGTGCTGAACGAGTACCAGCAAGATTAACCTAATAAGTGAACTAGACATTAAAGGATAGACAATGGCAACTGTAGGTCTTTTTTTCGGTAGCGACACAGGTAACACCGAAGCTGTAGCCAAGATGATCCAGAAAAAACTGGGTAAAAAAATGGTTGAGGTGAAAGATATCGCCAAAAGTACCAAAGAACAGATTGCAGAGTATGACTTGCTGCTGTTCGGCATCCCGACCTGGTATTACGGTGAAGCGCAATGTGACTGGGATGATTTCTTCCCTGAATTAGAGCAAATTGATTTTACTGACAAACTTGTCGCTATTTTTGGTTGTGGTGATCAAGAAGATTACGCTGAGTACTTCCTTGATGCCATGGGCATGGTTGGCGATATTGTTCAGGCCCGTGGTGGTATCATCATCGGCCATTGGCCAACTGCAAGCTACAATTTTGAAGCCTCTAAAGGTCAAGTCGATGACGACCACTTTATTGGTTTAGGTATCGATGAAGATCGCCAGCCAGAGCTGACTGAAGAACGTGTTGATGCTTGGGTTAAGCAAATTTACGAAGAAATGTGTTTAGCTGAATTAGAAGATTAATTCTGTTAACCATTTGATTAAAGCGGCTTTAACGCCGCTTTTTTTATGCATATATTTCTGACTAAGAATAACGACATACCACACTCATGAGCAACACACCTCGCTCCAATCATTGGGATATTTTTTGCACCGTCGTTGATAACTATGGCGATATTGGCGTCACTTGGCGTTTAGCCAAACAAATAGCCAATGAGTATCAGATCCCCGTTAATTTGTGGGTCGACGACCTCGCAAGCTTCTCGCATATCTTACCGACACTCGATCCACTAAAAGCCACTCAAACCTTCAATGGTGTGAATATTATTCATTGGAAAGAGCCTTTACCTATAGAGTTTGTCGCAGGAGCAGTGCTCATCGAAGCCTTTGCCTGTGAACTCCCCGAACAGGTAAAAGAGCAGCTGGCTTATTTACATCAGAACGCCCCAAAATCTGTACCTGTTTGGCTGAATTTAGAGTATTTAAGCGCAGAGGATTGGGTTGAAGGCTGCCATGGTTTGCCATCGTTACAAGCCAATGGTTTGAAAAAGTATTTCTACTTTCCCGGTTTTAGCGCCAAAACGGGTGGACTCATTTGCGAGCAAAATTTGTTTGCAGAGCGTGATGCTTGGCAAGCTGATACTGCCAATAAATTGCAGCTTTTTACTGATCTAGGTCTTAAGGACATTCAGGCACAAGACACAGTGATTAGCGTTTTTAGCTATGAGACCGAGGCGCTACCCGCATTATGTGAGTTATGGCAGCAATCGGTAGAAAAAATCCATGCGCTGCTCCCAAAGGGGCGTAGCTTAAACAGTCTGACACATTTACTGCCCTGTGAGATTGCCGATCTAGTGCCGGGTCAACAGATAAATCATGGTAATTTAACCCTGCACATTTTACCTATGACAGACCAACAGGGGTTTGATCGCCTGCTCTGGAGCTGTGATTTTAATATCGTGCGCGGTGAAGATTCCTTTTTACGTGCCCAATGGGCCGCAAAACCCTTCATTTGGCACATTTATCCCCAAGAAGATGATTATCACCTCGTAAAATTAGAAGCTTTTCTCAAACTTTACTGCGATAATCTGCCACCTAAAATTGCTTGTTATTGGTCTGAATTGAATCTCGCGTTCAACCAAGCACAGCAATCAGCCGTGAGCCTTCACTGGCAAAACCTTAATCCTGTTAATTTGCCCTTGTTGCATCACCATGCTAAACAATGGCCAATTAATGCATTAAATGCTGCAGATCTCGCTACTCGACTAGTTCAGTTCGTTAAAAACAGCTAAGATACTGCGCGAAAACAGAAAAATCTAAATATAGGAAATAGTGTAATGAAAACTGCTCATGAAATCCGTCCTGGTAACGTGATCATGTTAGATGGCAGCCCATGGGTTGTGCAGAAAACTGAAACAACTCGTTCTGGCCGTAACGCTGCTATCGTTAAGTTAAAGTTGAAAAACTTACTGCTTAACTCTGGTACTGAAACGACTTTCAAAGGTGAAGATAAGTTAGAAGACATCATCTTAGATCGTCTTGACTGCACATATTCTTACTTTGCAGATCCTATGTTTGTATTCATGGATGCAGAATACAACCAATACGACGTAGAAGCTGAAAACCTAGGTGATGCAGCGGCTTATATCGTTGATGGTATGGAAGAAACTTGCCAAGTGACTTTCTATGATGGCAAAGCTATCTCTGTTGAAATGCCAACCACTATCGTACGTGAAGTGATCTACACTGAGCCTTCAGCTCGTGGCGATACTTCAGGTAAAGTGATGAAGCCAGCGACTATCACTGGCGGTGGCACAGTGAGTGTTGCTGACTTCGTGAAAGTAGGCGACAAAATTGAAATCGACACTCGTACTGGTGAATTCAAGAAGCGCGTTTAATCGCCCTTCTCGTTTCCAGACACAGAAAAGCCAGTGCTTGCACTGGCTTTTTTGTTGCTGTTTTTTTAGTGATGTGTCGAGTCACTCAAGGGAATAGGTGTTATCCAGCAAAATCCCCTCATTAAATAAGCGTTAGCATTGCGGCCCTAAGAAACGTCGCTCCCAAGCCCCTATCTCACTCAAATAACTTTGGAATTCAATTTCCTTCACCGATACAAAGCCAGTGACAAAATCGTCCCCGAGTAAGCGTCGTGCCGAATCACTTTGGCGCATTTGCGTTAACGCAGCTAAAAATGTCTGCGCTAGGTCATGGCTGCTATCGTAGGCGCTCCCGGTTTCTGGTGCACTTGGCGATAATTTTTCTTCTATTCCGGCAAGGCCCGCTGCCAAAGATGCGGCAATCATCAGGTACGGATTAGCATCGGCGCCCGCAATGCGATTCTCTACCCGTCTCGCCACTGGAGCACTTAATGGCACACGTAGGCCAGTGGTACGATTATCAACGCCCCAACTTAAATTAATCGGCGCTTGACTGCCGGAAATGTAACGTCTAAATGAATTGATATTGGGTGCAAATAACAACATTAAATCAGGTAGATACTTTTGTAATCCGCCGATGTAGTGGTGAAAACGGTCAGTGTCACTACCATCAGCATGGCTGAAAATATTATGACCTTTATCATCGACGACACTTTGATGTAAATGCATAGAACTGCCGGGTTGACCCGCTATGGGTTTCGCCATAAAAATTGCATTCAAGCCATGTTTAATGGCGATTTCTTTCGCCGCGTATTTAAACATAAAGGCTTGATCCGCTAAGGCCAGCGGATCGCCATGCACTAGGTTAATTTCATATTGCGATAGCCCCATTTCATGGATCCAAGTATCACCTTTAATCCCAATCGCATCGATAGCGGCATTAAACTCATCCCAAAATGGTGCGAGTTCATTGAGCATATTCATGCTAAACGCGGATTGACCATTTTCAGCTCGGCCACTTTTTGAAATGGGCGCCTGATACGGAACACTCGGATCGGTATTCGATTCAGTCAGATAAAACTCAATCTCAGGGGCCACCACGGGCGTTAACCCAAGGGCTTGGTAACGGGCCAACACATTTTTTAACATAGAGCGCGGCGCAAATGGACATAAATTGCCATCCAGTAATACGCAGTCATGGATGGCAAATGCGCGCGGCACTGTGCTCCATGGGATCATCTTGAGGGTGCTGTAATCGGGGACGAGTAAAAGATCAGGATCAGCATCAGGGAAAACAGGATCGTAGGAATACTCACCGGTAATCGCCTGCATCGAAATCGCTTGGGCAATACGTAATTCAGCACCCTGAGCAAAACTTCGGGCTGGCATAAGCTTTCCCCTTGGATAGCCTGAAATATCAGGGAATAAACATTCGACATCACGTATTGTGCCGTGCTCGAAAAACGCAGTAAGAAGAGTTGAGTCCATTTGATTCGTTTGCCACTAATGTTGAAAATAATGCCCTGAAGGATGCAAAGTATAATCAGGCTTTGATTTGAAAAGCTACATGGCGACGATGAAATATGTAAAATATAAATGACAATTTCGTAAAATATAATTTGACATCAGTTGAAAATATTCATTTAACAGTGTAATCGTGTTTATTCTAGTTCAAACCTCATCACTCTTTACTCACCTTTTACTCACCTTTTACTCACCTTTTAGTCACCTTTTACTCACCTTTTACTCACCTTTTACTCACTCTAGCCGCCTAACCCCATTACGGCAGACATTAAAAAACCAGCCGTAGCTGGTTTCTTATATTAATCGTGACAGAAGTTATGCAATCACAATAAAGCCGATAAATGCTATTACTGCTGCGATAAGCGTATAAGGTAACTGAGTCACAGCATGGCTCACTAAGTTACAACCTGAGCCTTGGGCGGCCAATACGGTTGAATCTGAGTAGAAGCACGCTTGGCTACCAAATGATGATGCAGACAATAAGGCCCCAATGACTAATGGGATGTCCGCCCCAACCGCTTGCGCTAATGGCATCACGATAGGAATCGTCACGGCAAATATACCCCAGCTCGAACCTGTGGCAAACGCGAGTATAGCCATAGATAAGAACACTACCGCAGGCAGCAATTTAGGTGTCATAAATGGGCTTAATGATTCAATGACATACTGCGGCAGTAATAACTGATCGCACACATCCTTAAACACAAACGCCGCAATCACAGTGCTAATGGCTGGTAGCATGCTTTTAAAGCCATCGATCATTTGGTCCATCATCTCTGAAAATGGCATCAAACGCTGCACTGCATAATAAGGAATCGTGATAACTAAGGTCGCCAGCAAGCCTTTCCACACGTCGATATCAAAGTACACGGTAAAGGCAACTAACAAACCAATAGGCACTAAAAAGTTATGCAGTTTGCCCTGATTATCGGCGTGCTTAAATTCCTCTTCTATGGCTTTAACCGCATATTCATCCGAAGTTTGCACTTGGTCGAAATCCACTTGCGCTTCAGCGGGTTCACCTTGGGCAGCGCGCAGCTGCGCAGCCTTCATTGGACCAATGGCGGGCACAATACCTAATGCTACAAGTAGCACCATAGCCACAGCTAACCAAGCATAAAGCATGTAAGGAATAGCTTGCATATAAACTGCAATGCCTTGACCTTCGGCTGCCACACCGTTATCCACCAGTAATCCACCAAAAAATACCGCCCAAGTCGATAATGGCACTAACACGCACACGGGCGCGGCGGTGGAGTCCACGACATAGGCGAGCATTTCACGGGACACTTTAAATTTATCCGTTACACGCTTCATGGTTTCACCCACGGTCAACGCATTGAGATAGTCATCGATAAAAATCACGATCCCAAGGATAAATGTCATTAATAGGGAAGATTTAGGTCCTTTCGCCAATTTAAGTGCATTGCGGCCAAACGCTAATGCGCCGCCAGTTCGTACTAAAAGTGCGATGAGCGCACCAAAACCACCACACACCAGAATCAACCAACCTATGGTTTCATCGGCCATAACCTTCAATGACACACTAGCAAAATTGTTTAAGACTTGACTGGGATCGAGTAACAGGAAACCGGTTACCGCACCTATGATCAAAGATAAAATAGGACGGCGTAACCAAATAGCTAACACCAATACCACCAAAGGTGGAATGAGACTTAACGCTGTCGGTTCAGACATGCACTTAGGTCCTCTAAATAAATCGCCTAAAAGGCAAATGGTTTTAGAATAACGTCTGAAATCAACACGATTTAGAACGTCAACACAGCTGCTTCATGATGACTAACCCTGAAGATAAAACCCGCGAATTGCTTGCTATCTAAGGTGCCTTGCCAAAAACATCGCGCAGAAAATAAAGCGCATCGAATATTGAGTCAACTATAAATTTAACTTGATAGAAAATAAATTTATTTCCCGCGAGACAATTTTACATAACCGTATAATCTAGAAGACTTTTAACGCGATTGTAACTTAAACATTTATGATCTTCTTAGCTTAATAAGCATTCAATAAATATGCCTAATTATCACAAGATAAAATGCCGCGGCATAAGTTTACCTTATCAAAAATATCTGACTAAAAATCAACCATTAAGTATCAGCTAAAATACATTTCCTTCTGTCACGATTGATATGGCTAATATAGAGAAATTAAATATGGGTCAGCTAATGAAAACGCATTTTCATCTTTCGAAATGAAAAAACATAAACAAGATTCCCCTACCAACCCAATAGATAAACAATCTTAAAATCATGCCAATGTCAGAACATAAAACTTGTGCAGATTTCTTTAATCGTCTGTTAAAGCATATTTAACTGAGGGATATTTATAAAAAAAGCGCAATTCTGTGCTTATCCCCCCTTTCATCTACAATGAAATTTCGTTATGGTGCGCTAACTTAAGCCAAAACTTTATGCATGTTCCGAGGTGTAAATGCGCCCTATCATCAAATCCAACAAGCTGGATACCGTTTGCTATGACATCCGCGGCCCAGTGCACAAGGAAGCCAGACGTTTAGAAGACGAGGGGCATCGAATCCTCAAACTCAACATTGGTAATCCGGCCCCCTTCGGTTTCGAAGCGCCTGAAGAAATTGTGCGCGATGTGATCCTCAATTTACCCAGTGCCCAAGGCTACTGTGAGTCAAAAGGATTATTCTCTGCCCGTAAGGCCATAGTGCAGCATTATCAAGCCCAAGGGATTTTTGGTGTCGATATCGAAGATATCTATATAGGTAACGGCGTTTCAGAACTCATTATGATGGCAATGCAAGGCCTGCTGAATACCGATGATGAGATCTTAATCCCCTCACCAGACTATCCCCTGTGGACAGCAGCGGCGAATCTCGCGGGCGGCAAGGCTGTGCATTATCGCTGCGATGAAGAAGCGGACTGGTTCCCCGATCTCAACGACATTAAAAGTAAAATTTCATCACGTACTCGCGGCATAGTGCTGATTAACCCGAACAACCCAACCGGAGCGGTATACAGCAGAGAATTACTGCTGCAAGTGGTTGAACTGTGTCGTCAACATGATCTGATCCTTTTTGCCGATGAAATTTACGATAAAATTTTATACGACGAAGCCAAGCATATTCCTGCTGCGGGTCTATCAGACGATATTTTAACTGTTACTTTTAACGGCTTATCAAAGGCTTATCGTGCAGCAGGATTTCGTGTTGGTTGGATGATGTTATCTGGCAATCTTAAGGCTGCTAAAAGTTACATCGAAGGCTTAGAAATGCTGTCCTCGATGCGCCTCTGTGCAAACGTGCCCAATCAACATGCAATTCAAACCGCGCTCGGCGGTTATCAGAGTATTAACGAGCTTATTTTGCCTAATGGCCGCCTCACAGTCCAAAGGGATGCCTGTTACGAATTGCTTAACCAAATTCCAGGTGTGAGCGTTAAAAAACCAAAGGGCGCACTCTATGCCTTTCCGAAACTGGATATGAAAAAATTCAATTTGCGGGATGATGAGCGTTTAGTGCTGGATTTGCTCAGAGAAAAGAAAATCCTGTTAGTCCATGGCAGCGCCTTTAACTGGCCTGAGCCCGATCATTTGCGAGTGGTTTTCTTGCCCTATAAAGAAGATCTGAAGAAAGCATTTACCGAGTTTGGGGCCTTCCTCGAAAACTATCGACAGTAAAATATCCCTTTAACGGTTTGAGACATAAAGCGATCCTAGTGGTCGCTTTATTTTTAGCTATTTCTTTAAATCCTCTACGCTCATGCTCACGTGTCATCCAAGGCTGTGATAATCTAAGACTTCACTAGCGTCAATACTGCCTACTCACTCGTTTCATGTCTTCCATTGCAGCTTGTCGCCTTCCGATTTCACTCTTTAGCAGGAAAACTATGAGTCACTTATTTGCCCATTTAGCTCGCATGAAACTGATCCAACGCTGGCCTTTGATGTACAACGTTCGCACTGAAAATGTTCAAGAACACTCGCTGCAAGTTGCCATGGTGGCCCATGCACTGGTGATCATCAGTAATAAGAAATTCGGCACGACGCTCGATCCCCATCAAGCCACGAGTCTGGCGATTTTTCACGATGCCAGTGAAATTCTCACGGGTGACTTACCGACGCCGGTAAAATACTTCAATAAAGAAATTGAAGCCGAGTATAAAAAGATTGAGGCGATTGCCGAGCAGCGCATGTTAGATATGGTACCTGAGGAATTTAAAGAAGATTATCGCAGTCTGTTCATCAGCGATTACGCCGACCCCGTTTACAAGACCATAGTGAAATCGGCTGATACTCTGTGTGCCTATCTTAAATGCCTTGAGGAAAACCGCGCTGGCAACAGTGAATTCAATACCGCCCGTAAGCGTCTCGAAGACATGCTGGCGACAAATCCAGATCCCGCAGTACAGTATTTTATAAGCTGCTTTGTGCCAAGTTTCACCTTGAATTTAGACGAAATTAACAAGATGCTTTGATTTTCCACTCTCGCTAGGAATGCATATGACTTCAAGTGTTTGGCAAGAACGCCGTCATGGTGAAGATAAACAACGGCGCTTTGATCACCGCAGCCCTTACCAAAGAGACAGGGCGCGTATTCTCCACTCGGCCGCCTTTCGCCGCCTTCAGGCCAAGACCCAAGTGCTCGGCGTTGGCATGAATGACTTCTATCGCACCCGATTAACCCACTCACTCGAAGTCTCGCAAATTGGCACCGGCATAGCTGCTCAGCTCAGACGTAAATATCCACAACATAAACAGCTGCTTTGCTCTATGAGCTTATTAGAGTCCCTGTGCTTGGCCCACGATATTGGTCATCCTCCCTTCGGCCACGGTGGCGAAGTCGCATTAAATTACATGATGCGCGACCACGGCGGTTTTGAAGGCAATGGCCAAACCTTTCGTATTTTATCGAAACTTGAGCCTTACACATTAGATTTCGGGATGAACTTATGTCGGCGTACCATGCTCGGGATTTTGAAATACCCTGCGCCGCACTCGAAGCTATTTGTCGCGGGTGAACATAATGAAATCACCAACCACAGACAGTTAAAACCGTCACAATGGCCGCCGGTTAAGGGCATTTTCGACGATGATAACGACATCTTCGCTTGGGTGCTTGAGCCTTTGTCTGAGGCGGATAGCCGTCGTTTTACATCAACTCAGCAAGGTTCACACCCCGCCCTGCACCACTATCCACATCTGCGAACCCAGTTTAAATCCTTCGATTGCTCGATTATGGAACTGGCAGATGACATCGCCTATGCGGTGCACGATCTCGAAGATGCGATTGTGATGGGCATAGTCACAGCGTCCCAGTGGCATCAAGATGTGGCGCCGACACTGACCAACAGCAGCGATGCGTGGATAAAACAAGAGCTGGCAGATATTGGCAACAAGCTGTTTTCCCATGAGCATCACCTACGTAAAGATGCCATAGGCACACTCGTTAATGGCTTTGTCACCGCTATTGTTATCTCAGAAGATGACGTGTTCGAAGAGCCATTATTACGCTTTAATGCGACGTTAGAGCCAGAATTTGCCATTGCGCTCAATGTGCTCAAGCAACTGGTTTATAAATACGTGATCCGTAAACCTGAGATCCAAATGCTCGAATATAAGGGCCAGCAGATTGTGATGGGATTATTCGAAGCCTTCGCTTCCGATCCCGAGCGTTTACTGCCACTGAACACCCAAGAGCGCTGGCGCGAAAGTGAGCAACAAGGCTTAAACAGTCACAGAGTGTTGGCGGACTATATTTCAGGGATGACAGATGAGTTTGCGGGGCGACTGTATCAACAGCTATTTAGCCCCAAAGCGGGCTCAAATGTGGAACTGAGCAAGGAAATGTAGGTAAGCAGACATTGCGCGGCCCGACTTGCTATAAAGCCAGACCGTTTGTAAATGTACGAGTTTCTATAAAAGCTAGACTTTCTACAGAGTCAGCGATCACAGCCGTTCTTTATCAAAATGCGAAAGATAAAAGACAAAAAACCACCTTGCGGTGGTTTTTATTTTGTCACTATTTCAAGTCAAGCTCGATTTATAAAGCGCCGATGGCATCTTTACAAAGTTGAGTGATACGATCCCAATCGCCGTGTTCCATTGCATCCGTTGGCGCAATCCAGCTACCACCAATACAATCGACGTTTTTCAGCGCTAAATAATCTTTATAGCTGCTTGGCGTAATGCCACCTGTTGGGCAGAAGCGAATATCCGCTAGCGGACCCGAGAAGGCTTTAAGAGCATCAACACCACCCGAAGCTTCAGCTGGGAAGAATTTAAAGTGGGTGTAACCGAGCGCCATCCCCGTCATCACTTCTGAAATGCTCGCAACCCCTGGAATTAAAGGGATTGGACCATGCATACCCGCTTTGAGCAGTTCAACCGTTGCGCCTGGGGTAATAATAAACTGCGCACCCGCGGCAATCGCAAGATCAAGCTGAGCTTCGTTTAAGATAGTCCCTGCGCCGACTAAGGCCTCAGGCACTTCTTTGGCGATTTTAGTGATAGCTTCGAGTGCACAAGGCGTACGCAAAGTCACTTCTAACACGCTAATGCCGCCGGCAACCAGTGCTCGCGCTAATGGTACCGCATGTTCAATCTTGTTAATCACCATAACAGGAACAATAGGGCTGCGTTTAAAAATATCTTGTGGCTGTAGTGACCAGTTATTCTCAAGCATTGCGTTATTCTTCCTTTGTATTAATAAAGTTCATCGATGGCATTAGTACAACGCGCACCAGTTTCTGGACTACTTAGATTTGAACGTAGCGCACTAAATAACTCGCGGCCCATGCCATAACGTGAGCGATGTAAATCCACTATTCCCGCTGCTCTGGTGGCAAGTTCAGCTTCAGATACAAGCAGGCTCAGTTCGCCTGTTAACGCATCGACACGGATCAAGTCGCCATCTTGGACTTTGGCAATTAAACCGCCATCTAAGGCTTCTGGCGTTAAGTGAATCGCCGCAGGGACTTTACCCGACGCGCCAGACATACGACCGTCAGTCAGCAGCGCGACTTTAAAACCTTTGTCCTGAAGCGTGCCTAATAATGGCGTTAATTTATGCAGCTCTGGCATACCGTTGGCTTTCGGGCCTTGACCTTTAACCACCACAACACAATCTCTATCCAGAGCACCGGCTTGGAACAAGGCATCGAGTTTGTTTTGATCGTCAATCACCACTGCGGGCGCTTCAACGACACGATGTTGTTCTTGTACTGCTGACACTTTGATCACAGCGCGGCCTAAGTTACCTTTGAGTAATTTTAAGCCACCATTGCCTTGGAAAGGTGATGCGACTGACGTTAACACTTCAGTATCTAAGCTAGTCGTTGGACCATCGACCCAGCGCAGTTCACCGTCGAGCAACCTTGGCTCTTGGGTATAACGGCGTAAACCAAAGCCCGCAACGGTATTCACATCTTCATGCAATAGACCCGCATCGAGCAATTCTTTGATTAAGTACGCCATGCCACCGGCTGCATGGAAATGATTAATATCGGCATGACCGTTTGGATACACGCGCGCCACTAATGGTACAGCATCGGATAATTCAGAAAAATCATCCCAGTTCACAATAATACCGGCAGCACGAGCCGCGGCGACAATGTGCATCGTCAAGTTAGTTGAACCGCCAGTAGCCAAAAGTGCCACAATGCCGTTAACCACAGATTTTTCGCTGACCACTTCACCGATTGGGGTATATTGAGTCCCCATTTCAGTTAAACGGCACACTTGCTTAGCCGCCATCTTATTTAACGCTTCGCGCAGTGGATCATCAGGATTAACAAAAGATGAGCCAGGTAACTGCAGACCCATCACTTCAAGCATCAACTGATTCGAGTTTGCCGTGCCGTAGAAAGTACAGGTTCCTGCACTGTGGTAAGACTGGGCTTCTGCTTCGAGCAGCTGCGCGCGATCTACTTTACCTTGGGCAAATTGTTGACGAATACGGGCTTTTTCTTTGTTCGGGATACCTGATTTCATCGGCCCTGCCGGCACGAATAACATAGGTAAGTGACCAAAGCTTAAGGCACCGATAAGCAAACCTGGTACGATTTTATCGCAAATGCCGAGCAGTAAAGCGCCATCAAACATGTTGTGAGACAAGCCCACAGCCGTTGCCATCGCAATCACTTCACGACTCAGTAAGCTCAATTCCATACCGGGTTGACCTTGAGTCACACCGTCACACATGGCCGGAACACCGCCCGCCACTTGTGCAACACTGCCGACTTCCTGACAGGCTTTTTTAAGCAATTCAGGATAGCTTTCATAGGGTTGGTGCGCAGATAACATATCGTTAAATGCCGTCACTATGCCGATGTTCGCCTTATTCAATTGACGCAATGCATTTTTGTCGTCTGGATTACAGGCGGCAAAACCATGGGCTAAGTTGCCACAGCTCAATGAGCTACGGTGTACACCATGGTTACGGGCATCATTCAATGCGGCGAGATAACCTTCACGTGACGCTTTGCTACGGGCAATAATTCTGTCGGTAACAGCTTGAACTACTGAATGTATTTCTACTGAGTGCATAGTGACTCCTTAAGCGCTCCAGAACACATCAACGGGCGTTTTACGCTGCGCTAATACGGCTCTGATAGGCATAGCATGGACATCATCACTTTCTAACGCTTGACGATATACGGATAATTTTTGTTCCCCGACCAAGTGCAGGTAGATTTGTCTGCTGTTCAAAATCGCACTCTTAGAGAGCGTAATTCTGCCATGGGGCGCTGTGGTGGGGTTCGTCGCCACACACAGGGCTTGGGTTGTGAGCGCATTTTCAAGCTCTGCACTGCAGGGAAACCAAGAACAAGTATGACCATCGTTACCCATGCCTAACACCACCACATCAAAAGGACGTGGGAAGTTAGACAAGGACTCGGCGGCCATATCGGCGCCCGCTTCTGCGGTCGAAAACATGTTTTTTAAACCGCGGAATTTGGCATTCGCCGCACGGTTTTGTAATAAATGTTCACGCACGAGACGCTCATTAGAAGCATCGGCGTCGGCTTCAACCCAGCGCTCATCGGCAAGCGTGATATAAACATCACTCCAATCGATGGATTTCATGCTCAATAGTTGAAATAACTTAAGCGGCGTCGAACCACCGGAAACCACTAAGCTCGCTTTTCCGCGGGCATCGACGGCTTCCTGCAACTGGCTCGCAATTCTATTCGCAAGCTGTTGTTCTAACGCACTTGGCGTATCGAAAGATTTGAATACGGTTTCTTTAATCATCAAAGTCTCCTACTCGTCCCACGAACGGCCATCTTTGGTGATCAAAGCAACTGACGCAACTGGACCCCAAGTACCCGCAGGATAAGGTTTTGGTTTTTCGTTGCTTTGTTCCCACGATTGGATAATGCCATCCACCCAAGTCCATGCCTGCTCGACTTCGTCGCGGCGCACGAACAGCGCTTGATTACCGAGCATAGCTTCGAGTAATAGACGCTCGTAGGCATCAGCGATACGTTCATTTTTAAAGGTATCAGAGAAGCTCAAATCGAGTTTAGTGGTTTGTAGACGTTGTTTTTGCTCCAAACCTGGCACTTTGTTCATCATCTGGATTTCAACCCCTTCATGGGGCTGCAGACGGATCGTCAGCTTGTTCGGTGGCAGATTACGGTAGCTTGAGCGATATAAGTTATGCGGTGGGTTTTTAAAATACACCACAATTTCAGAGCTCTTAAACGGCATACGTTTACCGCTACGTAAATAGAAAGGCACGCCCGCCCAACGCCAGTTGTCGATATCCACACGAATAGCCACGAAGGTTTCTGTGTGTGATTGAAGGTTGGCGCCTTCTTCTTCTAAATAACCCGGTACTGGACTGCCCTTTAAGAAGCCTGCGCTGTACTGACCGCGTACGGTATTTTCATACACATTGTCAGAATTAATCGGACGCAGTGATTTAAGTACTTTAACTTTTTCATCACGGATACTGTCAGCGTCTAAGTTAACAGGTGGGTCCATGGCAACGAGCGTTAACACTTGCAGCAAATGGTTTTGGATCATGTCACGCATTTGACCCGCTTTGTCGAAGTAACCCCAACGGCCTTCGATACCCACTTCTTCTGCGACTGTGATCTGGACGTGGTCAATCGTACGGTTGTCCCACTTAGAGGCAAATAAAGAGTTCGCAAAACGCAGGGCAATCAAGTTCTGTACGGTTTCTTTACCTAAGTAATGGTCGATACGGTAAACCTGACGTTCTTTGAAGTAAGCGGAAACTTGGTCATTGATAACGCGAGAAGAGTCTAAATCTGAGCCGATGGGCTTTTCGAGCACCACGCGTGAATCTGGGTGGATAAGATCTTGTTCATGCAAACAACGGCAAATGTCGCCGAATATTGCAGGTGGCGTAGCAAAGTAACTGACCATAACGCGCTCTTCTGGTTTGAGCAGATCATGGAAGGCACTGTAGCCCGCTGAATCGGTAAAGTTAGTGCCTATATAGTGGCAGCGGGACAGAAAACGTTGGAGAGTCTCTTCGCACAAAGGCTCTTTCACGAAGGTGTTTAATGCAAGCGTGACTAATTCGATAAACTCATCTTGAGTAAACTCGTCTTTCGCGACACCGATCACTTTCGTATCTTTATCGAGAAGTTCAGCTTTATCTAGCTGGTATAAAGAAGGTAACAACTTGCGTCGTGCCAAATCGCCTTTAGTACCAAAGAGTACGAAGTCACAAGCTTTGGCGCCTGATGTTGTTTTGCCCATTGCGTTACGATCTCCTTTGTATGTCGTGTCCCTTCATGTCGATGAAGAAATCCACACTTTTGTTGTAATATAACAACAGAATTTGTTAAATGCATCTATTTTTATAAATATTAACATTCTTGCTAACTAGTCACTTGCTGCATAAATCTGATATGCTTTTTGTGCTTAAATTACTGAAGGTAGTAAAGTCTTATTTCAAAATTGTACTGAAAAGTTACTACATAGAGTCTATTAGTGGGCTGCCAGTCTTGATCTGCTCCCACGAAATAAAAATAAATAAAATTACATTCTCAATTTAGCGGACATACGCGTATGAATACCCTAGAAAAGGTTCAAAAAAGCCTCACCCATTTTAGTAAATCAGAACGCAAAGTTGCAGAGGTGATCTTAGCATCACCACAGACAGCTATACATTCTAGCATCGCCACACTGGCTAAGATGGCAGATGTCAGTGAACCTACTGTGAATCGTTTCTGCCGCCGCTTAGATACTAAAGGTTTCCCTGATTTTAAGTTACATCTAGCGCAAAGTCTTGCGAACGGTACACCTTATGTGAGCCGCCACGTTGAAGAAGATGATTCGACTGAGTCTTATACGACAAAAATATTCGAATCTTCAATGGCTTCGCTCGATACCGCACGTCAAAGCCTAGACATTTCAGCCATTAATAAAGCCGTTGATATTCTCACTCAAGCTAAGACTATTTCCTTTTTTGGCCTAGGCGCATCCGCTTCAGTTGCCCATGACGCGCAAAATAAATTCTTCCGATTTAATGTCCCTGTCATCTGTTTTGACGATGTTCTAATGCAACGCATGAGCTGTATTAACAGTAATGAGGGCGATGTGGTGGTATTGATTTCCCACACTGGCCGTACTAAGTCATTGATTGAAATCGCGCGTTTAGCGAGAGAAAATGGTGCAGCTGTGATTGGTATTACCGCCCGCAACTCGCCTTTATCAATGGAATGTACACTGCCCGTGACAATGGAAGTGCCAGAAGATACTGACATGTATTTACCTATGGCCTCGCGTTTAGCCCAATTAGTCACTATAGATGTATTGGCAACGGGTTTTACCTTACGTAGAGGTCCACGTTTCCGCGATAATTTGAAACGAGTGAAAGAAGTGTTAAAAGAGTCTCGCATCAATAAAGATCCGATACTGTAACTCACTTCCTTTTCTAAAAATGGCTAGTGTTGATCCTTAACCTAGCCATTTATCGTGCAAATATCAGCGATACCTCACAATTTTCATACATAACTTTAGATCAATTTGATTGTAACTTTACTACAAAATTTGGAATTGCATGGTAATATAGTCCCAAGATTTTTTTTAACTTTAACGGAGTATCCTTATGTTCCGCAGAACCAAAATCGTCACCACTCTAGGTCCCGCTACCGATCGTGATGATAACCTACGCCGCATCATCGCGGCAGGTGCAAACGTTGTACGTCTTAATTTCTCCCACGGTTCCCCCGAAGATCATCTAAAACGAGCAACTCAAGCGCGCGAAATCGCTAAAGAGTTAGGCGTTCATGTGGCCATTCTTGGTGACTTACAAGGCCCTAAAATCCGCGTTTCTACTTTCAAAGACAATAAGAAAGTACAACTCGTATTAGGTCAAGCCTATGTACTTGATGCCGAGTTAGCCAAAGGTGAAGGCGACGAGACCCAAGTGGGTATCGATTACAAGCAATTGCCAGACGATGTGACTGTTGGTGATATCCTGATGTTAGATGATGGCCGTGTTCAATTACGCGTTGAGCGTGTTGAAGGCCGTAAAGTGCATACCACAGTGACTGTGGCAGGCCCTTTATCTAACAACAAAGGTATTAACAAACAAGGCGGCGGACTTTCTGCTGCTGCGCTGACCGAAAAAGACAAGGCTGACATTCTCACTGCAGCAATGATCCAAGTGGATTATTTAGCCGTGTCTTTCCCGCGCAGTGGTGCTGACTTGGACTATGCACGCGATCTTGCCCGTCAAGCAGGTTGTAATGCGTTGATCGTTGCTAAAGTTGAACGTGCTGAAGCGGTTGCGACCGATGCCGCTATGGATGATGTTATCTTAGCGTCTGACGTTGTTATGGTTGCCCGTGGTGACTTAGGTGTTGAAATTGGTGATGCAGCACTCGTTGCAGTACAAAAGAAGTTAATCGCCCGTTCACGCCAACTGAATAAAGTCGTCATCACTGCCACCCAGATGATGGAATCGATGATTTCAAGCCCAATGCCAACCCGCGCCGAAGTAATGGACGTGGCGAACGCTGTGCTTGATGGTACCGATGCTGTGATGTTATCTGCTGAAACTGCTGCCGGTGACTTCCCAGAAGAAACCGTTAAGGCAATGGCAAATGTGTGTGTTGGCGCTGAATCTCACCCAAGTGTGATTGTGTCTAAACATAGATTAGATGTGCGTTTCACTTCAGTTGAAGAGACCATTGCGCTATCAACTATGTATGCAGCAAACCACCTAGAAGGCGTTAAGGCGATTATCGCTCTGACTGAATCAGGTGCAACACCACAGTTGATGTCTCGTATCAGTTCTTCACTGCCAATCTTGGGTTTATCACGTCACGCAACAACCCTAGCCAAAATGGCCTTGTACCGCGGCGTGTTACCAATCTACTTCGATTCAACTATCCACCCAGCCGATGAGCTAGCGCAAAAAGCGTTAGAAGCATTAACAGCGGCTGGTTATTTGAATAGCGGTGATATGGTGCTGATGACCAAAGGCGATGCAATGGAAACGATCGGCGGCACTAACACCTGTAAAGTGTTGATCGTAGCTTAAGTTGCTTAAGCTTCCTCTAACAACTCAAGCTCGTTAGAAAACAGCCAATAAAAAACCACCTCATGAAGGTGGTTTTTTTATATTGACTGTTTTCTGTAAGTGCTTATTTCTGTTGATGGAAATTTGTCAGGTTCTCATTGCTGAAGGAAATCTAAGCGGCCCAAACGGCTTAGCTATCGAACTTAACACCGCTTAGACCAAACTGCATTAACATTAAACGCGAACATCAAACACTAGCAATCACTATAACGCTTCGAAATCATTCACATTAATTGCCGCTAAGCGCAGCTTATCAGCATGCTGTAACTTTTGTTCTTCGTCGGCAGTGATAACGCCAGTCTCGAGTGCTTTTGCAAACAAGACTAGATTCGGCACTTTTGCTGGCAACTCACCGGCACGCTGCGCTTTCTTCAGTTTTTTATAGATATCTTTACAGGCATATTGCGCGATAAATGCTTGCTCTACTTCAGCAATACCGCCCTTATCCCCTTCAAATTCAGGACATAAGAAAGTAATACGTTCACGAGCAGGGCCAGGCTTCAACATACCGCTAACTAAATCGGTCGCCATTTTGTCGCTCGGTGCAGTGAAGTGATTACCCAGCGGGAAAATTAAGCCGCGCAGTAACCAGGCCACAGGACGGCTCGGGAAGTTACGAATCGTGTCTTCCAACGCTTTAGCCGCCAAGTGCAAACGATTGGCCATTACATAACGTACCGCAGGCAAATCGTCCTGTTGACGGCCATTATCTTCAAATAACTTCAAGGTCGCTGAGCCTAAATACAACTGGCTGAGCACATCACCCATACGTGCCGACAGCATTTCTTTGCGTTTTAAATCGCCGCCCATGATCAGCATAGATAAATCTGTCATTAAGGCTAATGCAGACGAAATACGCGACATATCTTTATAGTACTGCTTAGTTTCACCGCTCACTGGCGCACTGCCAAAACGGCTACCGCTTAACGCGCTAAACAAAGCACTGAAAGCATTACGCGTGGCATAACCCATATGACCCATTAATAACGCATCAAAACGCTCTAAGGCTTCATGTTGGTTTTCCATCGCTGCGGCTTCCATTTCGGCAAGTACGTAAGGATGGCAGCGAGTCGCACCTTGACCAAAAATCATCAATGAGCGGGTTAGAATATTCGCGCCTTCCACAGTGATCGAAATTGGATTCGACATATAAGGGTGGCCTAAATAGTTTTTAGGTCCTAATTGAATGCCCTTACCCGATTGAATATCCATGGCATCGTTCATCACAGAACGGCCTAATTCAGTCATGTGGTACTTAGCTATCGCGGTCACGACCGAAGGTTTGACTTTAAGATCGATACCCGTGGTTGTTAAACGGCGTGCGGCTTCTAACTGATAAGTGTTGGCAATAATACGCGCCAGCGCTTCTTGCACCCCTTCAAACTGACCAATTGCCATTCCAAACTGGTGACGCACATAGCTGTAAGCCGTTGTCGTCTTAGTCGCCATGTGACCAGAAGCCGTTGCCAATGCTGGCAATGAAATACCGCGACCCGCTGACAAACACTCAACCAGCATACGCCAGCCTTTACCGGCAAACTCAGGGCCACCGATAATCCAATCGAGCGGAATAAACACTTCTTTACCTTGAGTAGTACCGTTCATAAACGCCATGCCCAGCGGATTATGACGACGACCAATAACCACACCAGGATGATCCGTTGGGATCAGCGCACAGGTAATACCTAAGTTTTTCTTATCGCCAAGCAGACCTTCAGGATCGCGCATTTGGAACGCTAACCCCAGAACCGTTGCTACAGGCGCCAGCGTGATATAACGCTTATCCCAGGTGAGTTTTAGCCCGAGCATTTCTTCGCCATTGAAGGTATCACGGCACACAATACCCACATCTGGTATAGCGCCGGCATCACTGCCCGCTTCTGGACCAGTTAATGCAAAACAAGGAATTTCATCGCCTTTGGCCAAAGCTGGTAACCAACGTTCTTTCTGCTCACTCGTACCATAGTGGGTTAGCAACTCACCAGGGCCTAAAGAGTTAGGCACCATCACAGTCACAGCGGCGCTTACGCTACGGCTGGCTAATTTGCTGACAATGGTCGAGTTTGCATAGGCAGAGAAAGCTTTACCACCAAATTTCTTCGGAATGATCAGTGCGAAGAAACCTTCTTTCTTAAAGTATTCCCACAGCTCTGGCGGTAAATCCTTGCGGTTATGAACTATGTCGAAATCATCGATCATCGTCAGTGCTGTCATCACTTGATTATCAATAAAGTCTTTTTCTTCTGCAGTTAGCGTGGGTTTGCCATAGCTATGCAAGGTATTCCAGTTAGGATTTCCGCGAAATAACTCCCCTTCCCACCAGACATCACCCGCTTCCATCGCTTCGCGCTCGGTATCTGAAAGTGGCGGCAAGACCTTCTTGAAAAAACTAAAAACTGGGCGGGTAATAAACTGCATCCGGATATTTTTCACCGCAAACAACACGACAATGGCTATCAGGGCAAGAATTATAATCGTCAACATTATCAAGACCTTTTAATTAAGAAGAAACGGGGACTGATACGCCAGCCGCCATGTAGGGGATCACTTTACGGATCACGGCTTCGATGTCGTTATGCTCACCAAACTCAGCAGCAGCAATGTCATTTAGGGCATCAGCGGACGCCATAGTGAACACGATAGTGCCTAAGGTAAAGTGTAAGCGCCAAAACATTTCAGCGGGTGGAATATGTGGCGCACTGGCCGAAACGGCTTTAACAAAAGCATCCAGATGCTGGCCGTAATGGGTCGTGATAAACCAACGTAAATGCCCTTGGCTTTCGATATAGCCACGGCCTAAAAGCTGCAGGAAGATCGTGGTACCTTCGGTACGTAGCGCGTTTAAATCCAATAAAGGATCGACCAAAGAAGACAGGATCTCTTCGAGTGTAGCTTGTGCTGGAGCGGCATTTAAACGGTGAATTTGGCTTGAAGCAGCAGGCATAAATACGTCTAAATAGCGGGCTAACACTGCACGGATCAGCTCTTTTTTAGAACCAAAGTGATAATTGACCGATGCTAAATTCACCTCAGCTTTGCTGGTAATGAGTCGCAAGGAAGTCTCAGAAAAGCCCCGTTCGGCGAACAGTTTTTCTGCGGCATCAAGTATTCTAGTTTTTGTATCGGATCGACTTGCCATTCCGTGACCTTGAATTAATTTAAAACACTCGTTTAAATTAAACATTGGCACCACGGATGTCAAACTAAAATTGGACAAATTCACCGCTTTCTAGTCTGTGATATAAGCGGTATGTCGTACATGTCCGAATAAGTGTTAAAAACAAGTCAATTAACCCTTGTGCAATAACCCTGTGGTTTAGGTAAACTGTGTAACACAAAAACAACAAGGACAACTAGACATGGTTATTTCATTGAATCGTCGCAGTAAAATCGCCCTCACAGTGGCACTCGCGCTGGGATTAACGGCCTGTAATGATGCACAAAGTAAAACAGACAAAACAGCTACAGTAGAAGCAGTTGTCATCAATACCGCCCCAGATAAAGCACAAGCCATTGCTTTTATTAACGATGCTGAAGCCAAGATGGCCGAATTATCGATTGAATCTAATCGCGCCGAGTGGATTTACAGCAACTTTATTACTGATGATACCGCGGCCCTGTCTGCCGCAGTCGGCGAAAAGGTCAGTGCAGCGTCGGTAAAATTTGCAACCGAGGCGGCTAAGTATGCCAATGTGCAACTCGATCCCGTAAATGCCCGCAAGCTCAATATACTGCGCAGTGCATTAGTGTTACCCGCGCCGCTCGATCCTGCGAAGAATACCGAGCTGGCGCAAATTAGTTCAGAATTAAATGGCTTGTACGGCAAAGGTAAATACTGTTTTGCCGACGGCAAGTGTATGACTCAGCCTGAGCTATCGAGCTTAATGGCCGAATCACGAGATCCCGTAAAATTACTGGAAGCATGGAAAGGCTGGCGTGAAATAGCTAAACCCATGCGCCCCTTGTTTCAACGCGAAGTTGAACTGGCCAATGAAGGCGCAAAGGATCTCGGTTATGCCAACCTGTCTGAGCTATGGCGCAGTCAATATGATATGAAACCCGATGATTTTTCACAGGAACTCGATCGTCTTTGGGGCCAAGTAAAACCCCTTTATGAATCTTTGCACTGTTATGTGCGCGGTGAACTCAATAAAGAATACGGCGATAGCGTCGCACCGACCACTGGCCCCATCCCGGCACACTTACTTGGCAACATGTGGGCCCAGCAATGGGGTAATGTGTATGATCTCGTCGCCCCTAACAATGCTGATCCGGGTTACGATGTCACTGAGTTACTGGCAAAGAAAGGCTATGACGAGCATAAAATGGTGAAACAAGCCGAAGGCTTCTTCACATCATTAGGGTTCGCACCATTGCCAGAAAGTTTTTGGGCACGTTCTCTATTCGTTCAGCCAAAGGACCGTGATGTGGTTTGTCACGCTTCGGCGTGGGATCTCGATAATCTCGACGATATCCGCATTAAAATGTGTATCCAAAAAACTGCCGAAGATTTTAGCGTTATCCACCACGAACTTGGGCATAACTTCTATCAACGCGCTTATAAGCAACAACCATTCCTGTTTAAAAACAGCGCTAACGATGGTTTCCATGAAGCAATTGGTGACACAATAGCACTGTCGATTACGCCAAGCTATTTAAAGCAAATCGGCTTATTAGAAGAAGTACCTGATGCATCTAAGGATATCGGCCTCTTACTAAAACAAGCCTTAGACAAAATTGCTTTCTTGCCCTTTGGCCTGATGATAGATCAGTGGCGCTGGAAAGTGTTTAGCGGCGAAATCACGCCTGCCCAATATAACCAAGCTTGGTGGGATCTGAGGGAAAAATACCAAGGCGTAAAAGCACCGACTGAACGTAGTGAAGCAGATTTTGATCCGGGTGCTAAATACCATGTACCAGGCAATGTACCCTACACCCGTTACTTCCTAGCGCATATTTTGCAATTCCAATTCCATCAAGCGCTGTGTGAAACTGCAGGCGATAAAGGTCCGGTACACAGATGCAGTATTTATGGTAATCAAGCCGCGGGAGAGAAACTCAATAAGATGCTCGAGTTAGGCTTAAGTAAACCTTGGCCAGAAGCATTGAAAGAAGTCACAGGCAAAGAAACGATGGATGCAAAAGCGGTGCTCGATTACTTCGCCCCACTTAAAACATGGTTAGATGAGCAAAATACCACCGCAAACCGCCAGTGTGGTTGGTAAGGGTTCGTTAAATCATCACCCAATAACATAAAACAAAATGCCCAATAAAATTGGGCATTTTTATTCAATACTTATCTGTTTAATCTAACGCCATCCCATGCCTTTACGATTAGCTTCACGGTTTTCAAGCTTGAGCTGTTCTGACTTAGTTAACATCACATAAAGTGCCCCAGCACCGCCCTGCTCGGTTTTCGCCGAATGATAGGCAAGCACCATGTCGAGTTGTGATAACCAATAGCACACAGCGGATTTGAGCAATCCCGCAAAGGGTTGACTCTGATAGCCTTTACCGTGGATCAACATGACACAGCGTTCACCATGTGCCTGCGCTGCCAGTAAATAGTTAAGGACGGCATCACGAGCTTGGTTTAACCGATAAGCATGCACATCAAGCTCCATCTTGATGCTGTATTGCCCCATTCGGAGTCGTTTAAAAACGCCGCCTTGTACCCCCTCACGCTTAAAGCTCACAATGTCATCTGGCGCTTGCTGTGGAAATACTTTTAAATCCAGTGGCATACACGCTAGGAAGACTTCCCGTTGTAAAGCATCGCGTCTGTGTATTTGCTCAGCCGTCAACGCTTTCGGTGCTAAATTTACCACTGGCATATCGCCTTTTAGTGGCACGACTCCAGCCATTTCCTCAAAAAACAGTGCTGATTCATCATCCAGCATGGCAAGCTCCTTTACTTCACACTCTTGTATAGAAACACACTTTGTAAACATTCAAGGCTTTAGTTCAGCGAGCGCCTCCATTATAGTGACGCCATGATTGCCAGATTAGAATAAAGTAATGAAATTTTTGCCGCTAGTCCTGATGTGCTTATTGTCACTGCCAAGCTTAGCCAATCCAGCTAAAACTCATACAAAATCCACTGATGATCAATTGATCAACGCTAATTATCCTTTGTTTATTAGCGCTTTTAATCAATTGTCCCCCGAGGTGACCCGTGAGATTTACGCTGATGACGCTAGCTACTTATCTGAAAGTCAAAGTAAAGAAATTTACTATGGACGAGACAATATTATCGCCATTTACAAGAAGTTTTTCGATAAAATCCGCGCCAAAAAAGCCACTATCGACGTGGATTTTCGCATTACTAAACGCAAAATTATCGGTAATGGTGCCATAGATACAGGCTATTATTTGGTTCGATTTTACCCAGCACAAGAAACCGGCGAACCTGTGAGTGAATTTGCGGGCAAGTTTGCTATTGGTTCAGAAAAAGTCTCATCCACCCAATGGAAAGTGAGCTTAGATACCAATAACCGCGCAGAACCTAGCTATTATCTGAATGCGAAACCGGTACCTAACTTATATTATGGTCGCCAATTTCCGCCTTTACCTGCGGGTAAAAAATTACCCTAATATTAATGCCGATTACGTTTAAATGGACTATCTCACATCTAACGCATTTAGATAGAAATCGAATAAATTTAAACAAATACAATTAAATTAAAGATTTAGCTAACATGACTATAACTACACAAGCCTGCCCCTGTAGCAGTGGGATAAGCTATCAAGATTGCTGTGGTCCACTGCATACGCATGTAGACACTGGGCAAGTGATTGCCCGTACACCTGAACAGCTTATGCGCTCACGCTACTGCGCATTTGTATTGAAAAATTTTGATTACATTTTAAAAACACATCACCCTGACCATCTAAATGGCCTTACTCTCACGAGCCTCACTACTGGTCCTCATCCACATTGGTTAGGATTAGATGTACAGAGCAGTACTGAAACACCAATCCACAATGCTCAAGCGGCGATAGCTGAACAACGACATGGCACTGTTACTTTTAAAGCTTGGTATAAGCTCGATGGTGAAATTGATGCTATCTATGAGCGATCCGAATTCATCTATCAAGCAAGTCGCTGGTATTACAGCCAAGGCCAGCAAATGACGGCTAAATTGCCTGGTAGAAATGATCTCTGTATTTGCCATAGTGGCAAAAAATTCAAACAATGCTGTTTAAAATCTCGATAGATATACAGTGCTGAACTGCACTAGAGAATGACGATGAAGGTTTATAGTGCTGATTGAACAAGCACAGAGATGAATAATAAAGGCAACCTAGATTACAAACCTAGGTTGCCTTTATTTTATCGTGAGCAGCACATTTGAAATAATTGTGACTTAGTGGGTTATGACCGAAGCACTTTTAGCCGACAAGATAAATTGTGCAAACTCAGGCTCCCGTAATGCAGGGCTATAGAGATAACCCTGCGCCTGATGACAAAAACTTTTCGCTAAAAATGCTTCTTGCTCAAGGGTTTCAACCCCTTCTGCCGTCAAAGATATATTTAATGCATTCGCCATGGCGATAATGGCTGACACAATTTCGCGACTTTCGCGGCTGACGGTAAGATCTGAAATAAACGAACGATCAATCTTAAGTTTACTGATCGGAAACTGCTTCAAATAACGCATAGAGCAGTAACCCGTCCCAAAATCGTCAATCGCGAGCCCTACGCCTAATTCCGCTAATTCTTGGCATAACAAGGTCGCGTGGCGAATATCACCCATCAATTCAGTCTCAGTGATCTCTAAGATTAACGTCTTAGGTTTCAAGCGATAACGTGTCAACAACTGCCACACTTGCTCGAATAAATTACCACTGAAGAACTGGCGGGCCGACACATTCACATGCATTGTCATATCTGCATTATGATGCTGCCATAGGTTCAACTGTCGACAAGCAGCCTCTAAAACCCAGCTGCCGATGGAATTAATCATCCCCGACTGCTCAGCAATATCAATAAAGGAAGCTGGAAATAACACGCCTCTTTTAGGATGATGCCAACGGATTAAGGCTTCGGCGCCAATATAGGTATTCTGCTCAAGATCCCTCAGTGGCTGATAATAAAGCTCAAACTGACGACCACGGATCGCACTGTGTAAATCACGTTCTATCTGCGCATCCTCTTTAAATGCGCTCAATAACGTGCTGTTAAATACTTGGATTGCAGTGCCTTTTTTCTTTTTAGCATACTGCACTGCAATATCGGCACAGGTTAATGGGGCAAACAAACTCGCCACAGAGGCAATATCAACCACAGCTAAAGCAGGCTTTGGTTCGACTTGCTCGCGGCCGATTAAAATAGGCATGGCAAGATGTTGATACAGGCGCGTACTAAAATAATCGAGATCGTAAACCGCATTATCATCGGTCAACAGCACGGCAAATTCATCGCTGCCGACGCGGGCAATTTCGGTGGCCTTATTAATCTCAGAAAAATGTTTCAAACGGCGGGCAATTTCTATCAACAAACTATCGCCATTTTCATGACCATAGGTATCGTTAAAACGCTTAAATCCCACTAAATCAACTAATAACAACAGTCCCTTCGTGGTACGTTCAAGGACTCGATTAAAATGAGTACGGTTATGGAGTCCCGTTAATCCACAACGCCAAGCAAGCCGTTCAAGCTCTGACTTATAGTTATGCTCATCGGTATTTTCTTCACACGAGACCAAGGCATAATGATTGCCGCGATCGGTAATGAACTGACTCAGCACGTATGTCAGCCAATAACGACTGCCATCGGCACGACTAAACTGCACTTCGCCTTTGGCAATTTCGCCCCTAAAGATTTGCGCTAGGGTTTGCTCGGCTAACTGGGCATGCTGCTTGAAAAAAGCCAACTCACGGATGTTCGCGCCGATAATCTGCTCACGGGGCATACCGGTGATTTCACTGTGCGCCTGATTCACATACTCGACTTTTTCAGTATGCAGATTAATTAACATACTGATTTGTCGTGATTGTTCAGTGGCACAGCGAAATAAACTCAAGCTTTCTTCTTTATCGTAGCTGTGTTTTGTCGCTAAGGTCAGGGCTAATTGGTCAGCCATCTGGCACGCGAGGTGAATTTCACTGTCATGCCAGTGGGGAGTCAATTGTGCCCGCTCGATGCAGAGCACACCTTCGAGATGGCCATTGATACGAATGGCGATGTCGAGACTCGAGTTGATTTGCCGCGGGATAAAATAGCACTCAGCCAATTCACTTAAACGTGGATCGGTGAGGGCATTGCCTGCATCGATATGGCGCAGAGTTTTGAGCTCGTGTACATACCGGGGGCAATCTTGTAGTAACTTAGGTCTATGAATGTCTTGCAACATCATAGAACCAAATTGTGCGACGAGTGATTGGGTTTGTTGATCAGATGAAAAAGTCCACACTGATACCAAAGAAACCGCTAAATTCTGGCACAACAACTCTGTGGTTAACTCTGCCGTCTTTGTGAAATCGCCCTGCTGTTTTGCAGTTGACTGTACCAAAGACTCCAATAAATGCTGATGCTGACGTCGCTTCACGCTGGTTCCCTACAAAACTTCGTGTTGGGCTAAAGGTCTTTGCTGTTAGCAAACTTACCTCAAAATGTGGAATTAAGCTGATTGAATTATTCTTATTTGGAGGCAGATTACACTAACTGTTGTAAGCACAGCAACATGTGGCACAATTTATTACAATTTGGTTAACAATAGCAGCATTTTTAGGCAATTAGCGCGATTTCCGGATATCCATAACCGACTAAAAACTAAAGTGCTGCTTTAAAAATTACAGGCCGTTTTCCAATTGAAAAATCATTTTTTCCGCGCTGACATTGAAGGTCAGCAGTAAGTCGACGCCTTCAGCTTTAGTCACAAATTCAGTTTGCACTTCAGCAAATCGAGTTTGAGCGCGTGTTGCCATGCTTTCGGCATCTGCTTGAGCGCTATCGCCAACAAAATTTAACGTCAATAACGTATCGTGCTCATCAATAACGGCGCCGATATCGACAAAGCTGCCGCAATCGGTGCAAGTGTCATTCACTGTCGGGCTCTGTGCTTCTATTATGCCTTTCATCTGTATTCCTTAATGTATAGAGCGACTGATTAACGGCATCACTAAAATATGCTCGTTAAATTTTTAACGCGGTAAATTTTAACTCGATAGGTTAATACGAATTATAGGTAATTAAGCTTCAAGATAACTGGCTTTAGCTCACGCTTATTTATCGAAATGGATCAGATTGACCCGATGGGTATTGAAGATCGCTTGCGGGAAGACAGGCTTAGGCTGAAGCGAGCAAAGGTACAAGATTACGTTGGATTGCCAATTGATCAGCAAAGTGCATGATCTCGACTTTGGGTGCGGTTAATTGGCCCCTTTGCCTCAGCTGAGTGACATGGTCACAGTTACTTAACGCTTCTGCCATTGCGACTGACTCGCCGCCACGGATGACTAAGGCTTCCGGTCGCAATGCTTGTTGTAATTGAAACGCACGTGGACCTTGAGCCATAAAAATACTGCTGTTATCAACCACTGGTTCAGCAGACGATAAATCCGCCATTAAACTTTGCTGCGGTGATAATTCGAACTGACGCTGTAATTTTTGCGCCATATCGAGTTCATTTTGCCATTGGAATTGTGCCATGTCCCGTGCGTCAACCGACAGTAACGACAGCAACAGGGCGAATTCGCCCCGTCTGTCGTTTTCTATCGCCGCGTTTAAGCGGGTGCCAATTTGGGCTTCGTTGACTAAAGGAACATCAATTTGCATAAAAAAACATCGTCAAAACAATTCGTTGTTAGTTAATCGACCATTTGATACATAACTTTAGGAATATTTTTAAATTGGGTATTTACATGGAAAAGGTTTCTGACTACTATGGCGGCCGCAATTGAGGAGGGGTTCCCGAGTGGCCAAAGGGATCAGACTGTAAATCTGACGGCTCAGCCTTCGAAGGTTCGAATCCTTCTCCCTCCACCATTTGCACTGCAAGTTTTATCGTGTTGTTCGAAAATGATGTAGAGTTTTACAAAAGCGTTAAAGGTATTCGTGGAGGGGTTCCCGAGTGGCCAAAGGGATCAGACTGTAAATCTGACGGCTCAGCCTTCGAAGGTTCGAATCCTTCTCCCTCCACCATCTTTATCTCTAACGCAGAGAATCATTTTCAAAAACTAAACATGGCCAATGTTTAGTTTTGTCTTGATAAACAAGTCCGTTATTGATGATGTTTTGAAAGACAATTTTAAAAGTCAGTTGTAAAGCTAAAAAGAAAGTTTGTGGAGGGGTTCCCGAGTGGCCAAAGGGATCAGACTGTAAATCTGACGGCTCAGCCTTCGAAGGTTCGAATCCTTCTCCCTCCACCATTTCTTTCACTCTCGCATATCCTTCTTGTTCCACTTCCGCATAGTCTTTTTCAACTTAATCTGACTGTTCCAGCTTAATCTAATTAAATTCTTGGCATTTCTATATTAAGTAAACCTCTTGGTGAGCGACATTTGTTTTTGATTTCAATTACGTCGTGCTCTACTTTAAGCGAATGACTTCAAGCTCATCCAATAAAACCGCTTTGCCCGTCCCTGTGATATGCTCTGAAAATGATCCCTTTCGATGTGACTACTATGATTTCTAACACGATTCAACCACCAGTGGATTCTCACAGCGCTCACAGACTCTGCCCAACATGGGAAGCCCACGCAATAGGCAAGATTGAAGCGGATTTTCAGCGCAGCGCCGATACCCACTTGATTAAGCTTGAATTACCTATGCTCGATGGCATAGATATTTATCTTAAAGATGAAAGTACCCACCCGACAGGGAGTTTGAAGCATCGCCTCGCCCGCTCACTCTTCCTCTATGCCCTGTGTAACGGCTGGATTAAGCAAGGCACGCCAATTATCGAATCCTCATCGGGCAGTACGGCGATTTCTGAAGCCTACTTTGCCCGCTTACTCGGTTTACCTTTTATTGCCGTGATGCCCAAAAGCACAGCTAAAAAGAAGATTGAGCAGATCACTTTCTATGGCGGCCAATGTCATTTTGTCGATCATTCCAGTGAGATTTACGCAGAATCGGCGCGCCTTGCCGCAGAGCTCGGCGGCCATTATATGGATCAATTCACCTACGCCGAGCGTGCAACCGACTGGCGCGGTAATAACAATATCGCTAACTCGATTTTCAATCAGATGGAGCGCGAGCCACACACTATCCCGCGGTGGATAGTGATGAGCCCAGGCACTGGCGGCACATCGGCGACCATAGGCCGCTACATTCGCTATCAGAGGTTGGCAACACAACTTTGCGTAGTCGACCCGCAAAACTCCGTTTTTTTTGATTTCTATCAGAGCGGCGATGCCAGCTTAACCTGTTGCAATGGCAGTAAGATTGAAGGCATAGGTCGACCGAGAGTCGAGCCATCGTTTATTCCTGGAGTTGTCGATACTATGCTGCAAATTCCCGACGCCGCATCGGTGGCGACGATTCATTGGTTAGAACAATTAATTGGCCGCAAAACCGGCGCATCCACAGGAACCAACCTGTACGGCGCATTGCAACTTGCCGTACAAATGCAAGCGCGTGGAGAGCAAGGCTCAATAGTGACCCTCATTTGTGACTCGGGTGAGCGTTACCTTGATACTTATTACGATACAGATTGGATTACAGCTAACATTGGCGATATTGCGCCCTATCAGCGCCAACTTGCAGCATTTAATCATTTCGGCCAGTTAAGTGAGCTTGATTAAGCGACGGTATTAAGTCATTAGGTTTAGAATCCACAAAACATCCACCATAAAAAACGCCCCACAACTGTGAGGCGTTTTTTATGCTTTGCAGATTAGCATTAATCAATATTCAAATACTTATGGGTCTGGATCGATAAGCGCCAATTACGGGCGATACACACTTTAATCGCCAATTCGGTCGCCCGCGGCTTTTGACTAATCGGCTGCAGGCAAATCGTTTTCGCTGAAATATCGATGTCTTGCAGTAACTCATCAAGTTCATCGATGTGATTTTCAGTAGCGATAGGATGCTTAATCTCATTGGCGCGGTTCAGCGCCTGTGCTAATACCTGATAGCCCCCTTTCATGTTCACCTTGGGTGATACTGTCACCCAAGTGTCATCGGCACAGTTGATTTCGAAGGTGCCACTGGTTTCGATTTGAGTCGCAAAGCCTTGGCTGTGCAAGGTCTCGGTTAATTCGCGTAAATCGTACATACAAGGCTCTCCGCCGGTGATCACGATATGCCGCGCAGTAAAACCTTTAGCGTGAAAGGCAGCGATAAGGCTTTGCGCCGTATGATCAGCCCAGCGACCAATGGTGCCGTCCACGGTAATCACTTGCTCTGGCGACACCTTATTGGCTTCAAGCACATCCCATGTCTGTTTCGTATCGCACCAAGCACATCCCACGGGACAACCTTGTAGTCGGACAAATATGGCGGGCACTCCGGTAAAGACACCTTCACCTTGAATGGTTTCAAATACTTCGTTGACAGGGTAATTCATACTGACGTTCCACTTTTCTGGGGCGGCATTTATAGTGGATTTTAGCTTGAGCTGCAAGTTTTTGCGCCGAGAAAGCCTATTTCGACCCTATAGTCAGAGTTTGCAAGCCCTAAGGCCTGAGTTACACTAACGCCCTATTTATACCTGTTCTACGGTGAAGTGAAATCCTTTATGTCAACGAGCTTAGTGTCAAAAACAGTGGTGTCCAAAGCAGTGGTGGTATTCAGTGGCGGACAAGACTCAACAACCTGTCTTATTCAAGCCCTAACCCAGTACGATGAAGTACATGGGATCACTTTTGACTACGGTCAACGTCACCGCGAAGAAATTGAAGTTGCCAAATCCTTAGCAAAACGCCTGAAGATCACCAGCCATAAAGTCATGGATGTCACCTTACTCAATGAGTTAGCTATTTCAGCCCTCACCCGTGATGCAATACCCGTTTCACACGAGTTGATGGAAAATGGCTTACCCAATACCTTCGTGCCCGGCCGTAATATTTTATTTTTAACGCTTGCAGGTATTTATGCCTATCAATTAGGGGCGCAGGCGATTATCACAGGCGTGTGTGAAACCGATTTTTCAGGCTACCCAGATTGTCGTAACGATTTTGTAAAAGCGATGGAATCCGCCTTAGTTCAAGGCATGGATAAACAACTAAAAATCATCACGCCTTTAATGTGGCTCAATAAGGCACAAACCTGGGCACTGGCGGATAAATATCAGCAACTTGATCTGGTTCGCCACCATACTCTCACCTGCTATAACGGCGTGATTGGCGATGGCTGTGGTGATTGCCCTGCCTGTCATCTTCGCAAACGTGGATTAGATGACTATCTACAGAATAAAGCAGCAGTTATGGCTGAGCTTGACGCCAGCGAGCCTAAAGCATGACACGCAGTCCCTACTGGGTCGCGCTGATGGTGAGTCTGATCTGTGCGGGTTTGTATGCCGCAGGCTTAGCGAGCCCCGCTGTCGATAACCTACTCGCCTATCGCCGCAGTGCAATTAGTGAGGGTGAATGGTGGCGATTAATCAGTGGAAATTTACTGCACACGAATCAATGGCATCTATTAATGAACCTTGCAGGGCTGTGGGTGGTGCTATTTTTACACCATTTTCATTATAATCTCAAAGGCTTAAGTGCACTATTTTTCGTGTTATGTTTACTTGAAGGTATAGGCTTGTATTTAGGCTATCCGCAATTGCTTGGTTATGTCGGCTTAAGCGGTATGTTGCATGGTTTGTTCGCCTACGGCGCAGTGCAGGATATTGTCCGTAAGCTGCGCTCAGGCTATCTGCTGCTCGTTGGCGTTATCATCAAGGTCGGTTACGAACAGCTTTATGGTGCCAGCAGTGATGTCACCGCCATGATAGGTGCGCGCGTAGCAACCGAGGCGCATTTGGTCGGCTTAATCTGCGGACTGATTTGCGCTTTAGCGGTGTTTATCAAGCTCAAAATGAGCCAATCAAAAGTCCCTGCTTAATACCAATCGTATTAAATATCTGTTCATTCAGCGGGAGTTCTACACGCTTTAGACAAGGCGAAGGCTTGAAGGCATAGTGGTGCTCTGTCGAAAGCCTTAAACGCAGTATAAAGCGCGTTGAAACCCGCCCTTCGGGAGCCACACAGGCATCCCACACCGGTGTTGCATTGACTTAAAAGGGAATAACCATTTCTGCGTCAATGCGCCTTGGATTGAGATGCCTGTGAGGCTCTGAACTGATTAGATATTTAATGTGATTGGTATAACACCCAAGTCAAGATATTAAAAAGCCATCGCTGCATGATTGCTGGACGGCTTTTTTAATGCTGAGCGCAAGAATAAATCTAGGCTTTGATCAACAGGTCCCGCAGGTGCTTGACTTCATCACGCATTGCCGCCGCTTGTTCAAACTCTAAGTTGCGCGCATGTTCATGCATCTTCTTCTCAAGCTGATCGATTTGATGGCTTAACTCTGCCGCATCGGCTTTATGGTAATGGGACTTAGGCTCAGCCACTTTGCCATACACAGCTTTACTGTCGCGGCCATCATCCACATCCATCACATCGGTGATCCGTTTAACGACGCCCTTAGGCGTGATACCGTGCTTTAAGTTGTGCGCCCGCTGACGTTCACGACGTCGGTCAGTTTCACCTATCGCTTTTTCCATCGAGTTGGTGATGCGATCGGCATAGAGGATCACTTTACCATTGACGTTACGCGCCGCGCGGCCAATCGTTTGGATGAGCGAGCGTTCAGAGCGCAAGAAGCCCTCTTTATCGGCATCTAAAATACACACCAATGACACTTCAGGCATATCTAAGCCTTCGCGCAATAAGTTGATCCCAACCAGCACATCAAACTTACCTAAACGCAGATCGCGGATGATCTCAACCCGTTCGACTGTGTCTATGTCCGAATGCAGATAACGCACTTTTACGCCATGTTCGTCGAGGTATTCAGTCAAATCCTCCGACATACGCTTAGTCAGCGTCGTCACTAACACCCGCTCATTGACGGCCACTCGCTTGGCGATTTCAGACAATAAATCGTCCACTTGGGTCCCAACAGGGCGCACTTCTAATTCAGGATCGAGCAATCCCGTTGGCCGCACAACCTGCTCAGCAATCTCGCCTTCGCTCTTTTCCAGCTCGTAGGCACTCGGTGTTGCCGACACATAGATAGTTTGCGGCATCAATTGCTCAAACTCTTCAAACTTAAGCGGCCGGTTATCCAAGGCGGACGGTAAGCGGAAACCGTATTCCACAAGTGTGGTTTTACGGGAACGGTCACCTTTGTACATAGCGCCGATTTGCGGCACAGTCACATGGGATTCATCGATAATTAATAAGCCGTCGGCAGGCAAATAGTCGAGCAAGGTTGGTGGCCCTTCCCCCGGTGCGCGGCCAGACAAATAGCGCGAGTAGTTTTCGATGCCAGAGCAGTAACCTAACTCCACCATCATTTCCACATCGTATTGCACCCGCTCATGGATACGCTGGGCTTCAATTAACTTGTTGTTATCGAGTAGATATTGCTTACGCTCACGCAGTTCTTCTTTAATAAACTCAGTGGCAGCGATAATTTTTTCCCGCGGCGTGACATAGTGAGTCTTAGGGTAAACCGTCGTACGGGCGATACGTTTAATAATATGGCCCGTTAACGGGTCAAACTCACTTAAACGTTCAATCTCATCGTCGAACAACTCGACTCGAATGGCATTACGCTCAGAATCGGCGGGGAAAATATCAATCACTTCACCGCGCACACGATAAGTACCACGTTGTAGCTCAATATCATTGCGCTTGTACTGCAATTCACTGAGACGAATTAAGATGTCACGCTGCCCCATCACATCGCCTTGGCGTAGATGCAGCAACATTTTTAAATAGGAATCGGGATCGCCCAAGCCATAAATAGCCGACACCGAAGCAATCAGCACCACATCTTTACGTTCTAACAGCGCCTTAGTGGCGGATAAGCGCATCTGCTCAATGTGAGCATTAACCGAAGCGTCCTTTTCGATAAAGGTATTTGACGCAGGTACATAGGCTTCGGGCTGATAGTAATCGTAGTAAGAAACGAAATACTCGACCGCATTATGGGGAAAGAACTCTTTCATCTCGCCATAAAGCTGCGCCGCCAAGGTTTTATTAGGCGCCATGATAATCGTGGGCCGGCCTAACTTTTGGATCACATTGGCAATTGTGAAGGTTTTACCTGAGCCCGTCACTCCGAGTAAAGTTTGGCAGGCCAGACCCGCTTCGAGTCCATCGACTAATTTGGCAATCGCTGTAGGTTGGTCGCCTGCGGGGGCGAATTGCGATTCAAGCTGAAAAACAGATTCTGACACGCGCACATATCCTTTTAGTGAGTCGCCCCATTCTAATCAAGTCACCGACTAAGCTCCACAGTTATCCTTCCTGTCGTCATATCAATACGATCTAAAACCGCAAGATGACAATTTAAAGGAAGAAACATGAAACTTTTAAACTAAGGCGTTTTCAGCGTTTTTTGCTCACAAAACACCCGCAAACTAAGCAAAAATGCCAATTTAATACACAAGAAATCAATTTCGCTCGATTACAAAATTGCAACCTTGTTTTCACCCTCAACAAAAACCACTTGCTTTTAGTATGCATTTGATAATGCTTAAATTTATTTTTGAACCCCAAAATAGTGCATTTTAAGTCCGCCGCCCATACCCCAAGGCTTTGGCGGCCATTTTTCAGGACAACTCACAGGGTTATCCACAGATTTTGTTGATAAGTCGAAATAACCTAGAAACCACGCGGGATTGGAGGCTGTCATGTGTCTTAACAACCGTCTCTCGGCATTTAGTAATTTAATTACATTTGATAAATGTTGCTACTTGTATCAATTTCACTAACTGTAATTAACACGCGCTGTTGTAGCGCGCCACGAAATTTGATAAACGAATTCACCTAAATTGAAAATTAGTGATTAATCAATTACTCGTTGGTTCACTTAGTCTGATAAATATGGGTTCACTCAATTTGATAAACTTCTCAATAAGCCCCCTAAATCGAGGGCTATTGAGTCTTTTCTACTTAGTTAATACGTTGGTATACCAGTTCCAAATGAGCAGTTCTTGCTGCTCTCCAGAGCGTTTTGAGCCTCCTACCGTGTAACGTATTCCAAGCGTCTTCATTTGTAGTCCAGCGAATGCCTCGCGCATCTCTGGTATGTCATTCACACTGATCACCATCTTGCCTTTGATTGTCTTCGCAAGCTCGGCCATCAAGGCATATTGCTCTAGTCCAAACTCTACACCATAGCCTGCCGTACTCCAGTAAGGCGGGTCTAAATAGAACAAGGTTTCTGGCTTATCGTATCGCCTTACGCACTCAGCCCAGTCCAAGCGCTCGATATAGGTTCTTGCCAAGCGTAGGTGAGCAACGCTGAGATCTTCCTCAATCCTTAGCAAGTTCAAACCAGCGGGTCGAGACGCTGAACATCCAAAGTTCTGACCTGAAACTTTCCCGCCAAACGCCAGCTTTTGCAGATAGTAAAATCGGCTCGCTCGTTGAATATCGGTTAAGGTCTCAGGGTTAGTATTCTTCTGCCATAGGAACTCTTCACGGCTAATTAAAGCCCATTTAAAGTGCCTTATAAACTCTTCTAAATGGTGTTTAATCACCCGATAAAGATTGACGAGATCGCCATTCATATCATTGACCACTTCCACCCTCGCCTCACCCTTGCTAAAGAACATTGCTGCACCGCCGCAGAAAGGTTCGACATAGGTATGGTGTTCAGGGAATATCGGTAAAATCTGCTTAACTAATCTACGCTTACCGCCCATCCAAGGGATAATCGGTTTTGGCATGTGAGCCTCCTTTTTTAGGATTTTTTATGCTAGGCTCGGTTCGCCGTGTCGACGCGGTGAGGGAGCCTTGGTTGGCTCACAGGGTCTAATCCTGTGTGTTGACGGTCTAGCAGTGTTAGTAGCATTGCTAGACCGCTCTCTTTTATCAAATCTCTAATTCAACATAAGTCAGATCGGCGGCTTGCCCTTGGATCTGACCATCGACGATATACACTTTCCCGCTGGCAACGGAGTCACCCAAAACAGTCTGATAACTGCCATCGACGTGCTGTACTGTCGTGGTGCCATTTGTCACGCTAATCACAGTGGCAACACTGCGCTGGGGCTTGGGGTTTAAGTTCGCTAAGCGTTGATAGATGTTGCTCATGCTGCCACCTCATTACGCAATAGCGTCACGGTCTGATTCACAGTAACCATCCCCGTTGACTCATTAACGCTGCCGCTTATGCTGAAGCTTTCACACACTGACTTAAACACCTCGGCACCTTTGCGAACTCCAATTAACATGCCTGGGCGTATGGGCGGTAAATCCGCCATTACCTTAGCGCGAATGCTGTTTTGCACCTTATTACCTGCGTTGGCTAATTCGGCCGTTGCGCGCATTCTTGCGGCTTGATTATCAGTGATTAACTTATCCACTATATCAGCAGTAAAGTTGTCACCAGCGGTCCCGAAACGTTTCACTTTCGCTGCCACGCCTTGCTGTTCACCACGCACAAACACCGCATTAGCATTGGGACGAATGTCGATACGCTCGTTAAATTCGAGGATCACTCCATCGTGCAAAATCACATCGGGAATTGCGCTTGCGGTATTCCAAGGCACGACTGGCCACTGAGGGATCACCGTTATAGTCTGAGTTTCATCGTTCACATCGAGCATGGCCCCAATGCTGTTGGCCATCATGTTAATCGCTTCGGCGGGTGTTTTAGCAGCATAGCTAAAGGCGTTTGCGGGTACAGGGTAATCGCTGATTTTACTGGCGACAGTCCACCCAGTATTGGCAACAATATCGGCCATTAAGCCAATAAAGCTGCGGGCTACTACGTTCACATAGTTGATGGCCTTTCTGTTCGGGCTGGCGAGTGTGGCTAAGCGACCTCGACCTGTCGCGCTATAACTGGTTTTGCCGAAGGCTTTAGATTCGCTGGGAGACTCGCAAAGCAAGTAAAAGTCATAGCCGTTAATACTTATTTTCAGTAATTCATTAGCGGCACGCTCGGCATCAATACGGGATGAAAACGCTAAGCTTCCGCTACTGGCCCATTGCGAACGTGACTGAGAAATGGATACTGATTTGAGCACCACAGAAACGCCGTCACTCACACGAACACAACTGATTTGAGGCTGCATGAGGTAACTCCTTCTGATTTGCGGTTCGATAGGGATCTTAAAATCAATGGTAGGTAACGGTGGATTTGTGCCTATCAGGCCGCCGCCATCGTCCCAGTAACAAACATTGGGTGAAGGGGTAAAGTTGAGCACAATCGGGCTGATAGCGTTCGTCCAAGGTTCACTAAAGCGCAGTGTAACTTTACCTACTGGCGGTAAGTATTTACTGGAACATACCCACCGCGCGGCGTGTGGAGCCCATACAACAAACTTGCTATCGCCTTGGCTTTGAATGTCGGTATAACTAAGCGCTATCTCAGTCGCTAGTTGCTCGCCGATATGCAATTTAACGGTAATTTGCTGGCTCTTGGCTGCAGCTTGTGACCAAGGTATATCAAGCATATATTGCTGCGATTCTGACACGTTCCAATGACTCGCAGCGCGATGACCATGAGACTCAGGTACCAACCAATTCATATCGAGTTGAAAAGGTACCAACGCATTTCGTCGCCACTCAACAGCGAACACTTCCCCAGCTAATGGCGGCGTATTCCATACGATTACGATTTGCTGTTTTAAGCTGATGCTACCCCATGCAAAAACGGCATTAGCGGCATGCGATTGACTGCGAGTACTGAGGGTAATTTGCTGCTCAATATGTTTGCCTGTCATCATTACAAGCCCACAAGCCATGCCAATACTTCCGGCCCTAATAGGAACATCTGGGATTAACACATTTTCAAAACGCAGACTCAACGGTGAGACAGCATTTAGCCATGGCTCATTAAATCTCACCTGCAATGTCAAAGTGGATTCAGTCATCACTTTAATAGCCTAAATTAACGCTATGGCTGTCAACCAATGGCAGTTTAAACCCATCAATAATTCTGGCATTAAACTGCTCATCAGCATCAAACATAATAAAAATTACCCCTGCTAATGAGTGGTCCTTACGAATAAGATGCTTGACTTGGTTATCTGCTGGAATATCGCGTTGCCATAGTAATCTTAAATTCACCCTTTCTAAGATGGCGAAACGCTCGGCAGCAGGGTCAATATCAACTTCAAGCAACCCCATAGGATAATTCGATTTTTCACGTAAACGTGGTGCAAACTTATCAGGCATACCATTCCCCTGTTCCTATCCAAAGATTTGAAGCACCCACATGACCAGTCGGTAAAAGATAAAAAAGGGTGCCATTCACATTACGGGTAATGGGTAAAAGTGCATCAGTAAACCCCGTAAATGAGGATTGAAATAATCCAGGTACTGTCCCTCTAACTGCGGGATGCAACATACTGTTGGTGCAATTATTCCCCGCTGAATCAAGGTACTGAGAAGCTGGCTGATTTGGCGCGTAGGTTTGTTGTTCTATTTGCACTGGAGCAAAAAACATATTCAACCCATCTATGGGCAAGGTTTTAATGGCCGTGGTGTTATATGTTGACCAAGCCATCTTTACTACCATTTGCTTAGGATTATGGCTGCCATCAGTTTCATGCATTTTAGCTACAGTAGCACTCTGCGATAGATAGGTAATACCGTCAGTCCAAGACGGCGATGTGGTCAGTGATGAATCTGCAACTGAGCCAGATACCATAGTGATAAAACGTGTCGCATCATTAGGTACCACACTGTCAATATCGCCGATAAAAAAACTAGGAAAGTGAGCAGTAGAAAGCTGAGTTCTATCGAAAGGTGAATCGCCATAAGTAAAAAAAATGAACGCTGCAGCAGTGGCAATCAATATCCACTTATAAGGATGCGGAGAACCACTTGCAAAACATCGCCATCCAGCACCATTGGTATTCGCCCAATCAGGATTAAGTGATGCTAAAAATGGGGCTGACTGAAAATAGAAAACTCCTGATAATACGTCCCCTGCAGACCTTGACCAAAACTTAACAAAACTGCCCGAACCCTGTAGGGTAGAATTACGAAAAACAATTTGATTGGAGGCCAAGTCCATAAATGGCACTGACCAGCCAGCCCCCTGCTTTGAACCATAACCATCCACTAAACACTTCTTGAGTACGTTAATCAATTCTGATGGCTTGATGCCCTTTGACAGTTGCGGTGCACCCGCATCATCCCAACGATAAACAGTAACTGGTAAGCCCATTGCAATTGCTCCTATGATTCGTTGCCAAAAAATGACAACACGGCGTTATCTTTAGTGATTTGGCTGTGGCCAACCTGCACATTTCGCAGCAGCATAATCGGATTTGAGGCCGCAAACGTGGCGAAACGAATCGCTTCGCCTTGCTGCCAACCGCCACCCCATGCACCTGAGCGAATAATGAAATAAGGGGCATTAGTCAGTGGGTTAATCGGTGCAAAATCATTGAGTGTGTCACCTGTGGCGATTTGGCCAAGACGGCGGCCAACACAACGAAATGCGCTGGCTGAGGTCATAATCAATACCCAATCTTCATTCACTGCAGTGGTGTTTTTGACTTCAAACGGATAGTCAACCGCATTCACGTTGCCCGTAGCAGGGTCGCCATCGAGGTCCCAATTGTTGGCCCATGCCGTCATATCCCGCACTCTGCCAACACGCGCCTGCAGGTCACCAAGGATTTGCACACTGGCTAATGTGGTACCTGCTGGATATTCACGGGACAAAGGCTTGGCCAACACAACGCTATTGCCTGAAAACGATGAAACTAGACCGAGTTCCATAATGGTATCGCTCAGCACAAACGGCGCAGCAAACCCAGTAAAATCACTGTTAATCGTGACCGTTCCTGCCACCTTGTTTACCGTAAAATGGTCATTATTAGTGGTCCATAGGCTTGCGCCATTGGCATCGGTAATATCAACAAACTGAGCATTTTCACGAATAGTAAACACAGTGCCGACAGAGCCTGTGACTTGCTGCACTTGAGTATGAGAAAGCGCGACAGTGCCCCATCGTCTGAACATATCGACAATGCCGTCATTGGGGATACGCAGTGGGTTTAGCCCGTAAATCTCGGCGGGGGGTAGCTGGCGCAATTGGTCGGTAATGTCATAGCGCAGCGTGGTTAAATCCACCGGATTGGTAAATAACAGTTCAACCAAACCATCAACAATGGTCCCTTCAATACCGCTACCGGATATGACTCCTTGGTTGTCAGATGAGGCGCTAATAATGGCATGATCGGATATCCGTTCAACCTGCACGTAAAAGCTCTCTAACAATGGATTAGCCACACTCAAGGCAAATTTAGCCGTAGTATCGCCTGCAGCCGCTGCAGTGGTTGATTCAACTAAACCTGAATAGGTCAATTCAAAATCACCACGGCTGACCGTTTGCTTGGTAACTACACCCGTAAAATAATCAATGGTCGCCAGTAACTCAGTGGTGTCATACAGCTTACCGATACCGCTATTCACATTTTCAAATACATCCTGAGGCACATAGTTACTATCGGCAAACACAGCGCGGCCTTTGATACTGCCGACCGTTAGCTGCTTATTGGCTGGGAATGCATTAGCACTTGAGTAAATGCTGTATTTATACGCAGAAACATAATAGAGCGAGACTGTGGGATTATAGGCAACGCGCACATCAGGCCGTAGCGTAACGGTCACGTTCCCCGTTCCGACAGTAATCGACTGAACTAATGAACTATTCCCACCGAAAACGCCAAAAGGATCGGTAGAAACTGCTGTGACAACATCAGTGTCTATCAATAAATCCGCTGTGGTGAAGGTATAGCTGTACGTCCCTTCTGCACTTGGCTGACTAATCACTTTGCGGATCACTTGGCTAACAGTGGCATCGCCGTTATCACTGCCACCCGTGATGGTGTTACCTGGCTTTGGCGCTAAGGTGGTAATCGCAGGCAGTAACGATAATTGAGTCGCGCCCACAGCTAAACTTACCCCGCTGGCGGCGGCAGTCAGCTTAGTTACCCCGTGGAATTTCAATGGTGATGCAGTGTAAGATAATCGCAAGCGAGTGCATTTACTCTGGCCATTGATTTGCAAACCTGGTTCTGGTGTCGCAAACGGTATCGGCGGCTCGAATACAACAGTGCCCACCGCGCCAGGCACTATGCTAGTACGAATGACTTTGCAAAGATGGGTTTTGCGGGGCCATGCCACGTTTTCAATGCCAGGATATTCCACGGTGATGCAGATCACTTGGCTAACCTGTAGATAAGTGGTTTTCCAATAGTCGCGGTCATTAAAGCGATAGGACGACTGCAGGTAATCTGAGGAAAACGAGTTTTGGTTCACAAGGAAGCCTGGACCACCTTCACGGATCAATTCCCCTGCTGTGACTGACGACTCAATTATCTCTTTCATATCTGTCATGCGAGACTCATCATCCAGCGCGGCAGACTCGATCATGAATACGTTAACTAATGGGTCTATCGGTGGCTCACTGATAAACACATGTGCATCAATCAAAGTGCTGGTGTCTGGCGTATCGAGCGCCGGAAACGCTTTTACAATGTCGATACTGGATTGGGCATGGTCGATATCGGATATCGCTGAAAATAGCTCATTAAGCTTGCCAGACTGCACCACTTGTTTAGTCCGTTGGCCGCCTGCCTCATTACTTGAACCCAGTAACTCGGGCTTAAATACTTTTAAATCTAAACGGGAAATAGTCATATTAAACGGCCTTTAAACAGTGATTAACTTCAAGGTTATAGCCTCGATTTCGTCGGGGTCGGTATCGCTGTAATTGATCGCTGGCGTGCCGCTAATGGGCTGTTCTCTGTAGTCCCACATCACAGTTAATGCAGTGCCATTGATAACCAGGTTAAAGCTGTTCGCGCCCTTTGAATTGGCGTGGGCCTCAAGGGCGTTAAACACAGATAAGGCTTCTGCATCGCTGAATAACACCACAGGGCGGCCCGCTTGTTTGGCGGCCACTTCAACATGCTGCGAGCCATCGAGCGCAAACTCAGTGCTACTCACAAAGGGCGTATAACCAAAGCGGTTAAGCCAAATAAAATGTGGTAATTGAAGCGTGTCCAAGGTGATCATGAGGTGGCCTTAATCTGTTCTAGTTCGCGCAAAAACAGCTGCTTAAACTCATCAAGCAAATCGGCTTTCACCACATTGCCCGATGGCATTGCCAGCTCTAACCGATAAATTTGTACACTGCCGCCAGTGTTCTGATTACTCACCGATGGCGAAGTGGTTTGGCTTGTAGTACTGCGAGTGGAATTCGTCGCGGTGCTTGCACTGCTTGATGCACGCTCGATCGCCTGTGCATTACGTTCTGCCGATTCAGCTTCGATTTGTTTTAGCTTAGTACTGTAGATTTGCTGACTCAGTTGCAGTGCTTCTTGGGCACTGGCGATAGACTCTTTATCCTGGGCTGTGCGGGCAGCATCGAGCTGCGCCTTAAGCTCAGCTTGTTGCTGTTCATAGCGGCGCTTCTCGATAGCGGCTTGGTTATTGTTAAGCTGATCCATCTCATCTTTGAGACTGTCCAAGGTCGCGTTGATATCGTCACGCAGGCCGAGAATACGATCGCGGGTAGCATCAATGGCCGCTTGCAGTGGCTTAAGTTCTTCGTCACCTAGCTCGCGTATATTCCACTTTGCCTCGCGGCTAATTTGATTGACACGATCGAGGCTAATGCTTGAGCTTTCGAGTTCTTCAGTCCATTTACGGGTCAGTAAGGTTTCATTAATGATCTGCTTTTCGCGGATAAAAGCTTGGTTACTGAGCTGCGCCAGCACACCCCAAAAGCCAGTATTCACCCGCATATTGTTCATGATGCTTTTAGTCAGCTCATCGACGCGGGCGTTAAGTTTTTCGGTGCTATCTTCGTTAAAATTGAACTGTTTGTTTAAGTGGGCATAGGCACCCGCAAATAGGTTTACATACTCAGTGGCGCGGCCAGTGGTTTCCTCTAATTGTTCAAGTTCTTCGCGTTGCTCAATTAAGGTTTTAGTGGTCTTTTTTACCTGTTCGTCAGTCTCTTGCTCACCATCTTCCAAACCGCCCATTAAGCGTTGCAATATTCTGAGCACTTCAACTAAGCGTTCTTTTTGTCGCAAGTATTCTTCCGCCGTGATGCCGCCGTCTTTATAGGCTTGTTCGAGCCTTAACATCTCGTCAGATACAGCGGCATACTTACTTTTTATCTGTTCATAATTAGCCGCTTCGAGTGCCTGAACCTCACTCAGTTGCTTAGTTTGGTCACTTAACTTGCCCTGTAAACTAATCAGATCTTGTTGGGCTTTTGCTTTGGCTTTACTCGATACCGTCGAGCTGTTCATCACATCGCGGCATTGCTTCAAACGGGCTTCAGTTTCTGCCACTGCGCGGCTTAGCTTGGCTTGCTCGGGTGAAAGTTCCTTCACGCTGTCTGTATAGCCGTATTGCTTTGCTGTCAGCTCGCTCAGTTCCTTGGTTAGCCCAAGGGTGGCGGCTTGCGCTTTCAAGGTTTCTGGTACCGCTGCGCCCGTCGCTTCGGCGGCCGTTAATGCCGCTTTCGCCCAGACTAAAAACGCATCCTTTTGTTGCTCAATCGGTTCACGGTTATTCTTAATCAGATTAAAGGCCGCTTCAGCTTTCGAATTCACCTGCTCTAAGGCATGGCTACTGGTTAGCCCTAAGTCCTTATAGGCTTGTTCCAAGGCCTCGGTGCCCTTAGCCGTGGCATCAAGATAGGTTTGCTGCTCTTCAAACTTGGCGCGCAGTATTGTAAGTAACTTAACGTGGCCTTCGTATTGATCACCCGCCGCCTTTAACGGCACTAAGGCGGCGTCAATTTGGCGAATGAAACCGCCCATACCACCTTTAACGCCATCAAGCGTTTTAGTCTGTTCGCTTAAGGTAAAGGTCAGGCGCAGCGCTTCTTCAACTGTTAATTTAATCGGTTCAACGACGTCAACGGCGGCCTGTTTGACTTCTTCCATAGCTTTAGCGGCGTTCTTCCACTTACCCGTGGCGTCGTCATAAATCAGTTTGCCTTCGTCTACCGCCTTGTTGAACTCGGCCATAGTGGTAAAGGCTACGCCCGTTTGCTCACTGAGATCCTTAAGTGAGTACTCCAACTGTTTCGCGCTAGACGCGGCAGCGCGTTTAGATTTTTCCAGTGCTTCTTCAGCGATCAATAACTCTTGGTATACCCGAGCGACCTCGATCAACTCGCTAATCAGCGCTAAGTACAAACCCGCTTTAGCCGCTGCTGCCAAGGCGGTTTTAAGTTTGCCTGCGGCTAAGGCCGCACCTTCACTCGCCGCAGTGGTGCCCATGATCGCGCCAGTGTAAAGACGCATCACGCCGATGGCGGCATTTGCTCCGGTGATCACATCACTAAAATAGCTACCGACTTTTAACGCTATAAATGCCTTAGCCACAAAACCAATTTCATCACGGAAGTGGTACAGCATAGCCGCGCCATCTTGCACCGCTGAGCCTATGCTCACGATCGTGTCGCTGACTTGCTGCGCCCATTCCTTTAAACGGCCATCAGCGGCCATGGCGGCAAACTCAAGATTCAACTCACTGATCTGGCCCTTGAGCCAATCAAGTGCACCGGACTGAGCCACGAGATCATAGAAGGATGAAAGGTTATCTTTAAGGTTTGATACTTGGCCACTGAGCAAAGCCATCTGCGCCGCTGCGCTGCCATTAGCGGCTCGGCCCATTTCATCAATCAAGCCTTGGATCACATCGCGGCCAAGCTTGCCTTGCTCACTGAGTTTTTGCAGTTCGGTGGTGTTCTTTCCCGTGACCTTAGCCAGCATGTCCCATACGGGCACGCCGCGCTCAATCAACTGCAGGATCTCCTCACCCTGTAGCTTTTGTTTTGCCCAGGCTTGGCCGAGTGCCAAGGTGATCCCCTCGACCTCTTGAAAACCGCCACCGAGTTTAAAGGCTTGATCCACAATCGCCTTCATGGTGCCGTTCATAGGATCAAGGCCAAAGGCTTTGGCCTTCACAAACGCTTGATTGACTTCGTTCAGTTGTAGCGGCACATCGATGGCGAATTGCTTTACCCAAGCGGTGGCTTGTTTGCCTGATTCAAAACCGCCCATCACGGCATTCATTTGCACGCCAAGACGTTCGAATTGATCGCCCGTGGCAAAGACATCTTTCAACGCTTGTGCCACGCGGTCAAAGCCCAAATAAGCACCCGCTAAGGCGGTCACTTGGCCGATCACGCCACGCAGGGAACTGGCATGATCACGGGCGCTGGCATTGCCCTTATCTAACTGATTGGCAAACTTATCGACATTGCGGCCAGTGCCGTCAAATTCGGCGCTTAACTTGCGCTGCGCTGTGGTCAGGTTGTTGTAGTCAATGCCCGATTTCGACAGGGCATTTTGCAGCTTAGTGTGGCTGGATGATTGCTGCGCTAACTCGCGCTGCATTTGCTCCAGCTCTTTTTCGGCCACATCAATAGAGCGTGCCAGCTGCACAAAAGGCGCATCCGTTTGGCTCGCACGTTGCTTTAAGTCCTGCAGTGCTAGGGCAGCAGCAGTGACAGCAAGCTCTTGTTGTTCAAGCTCATTGCGTGACCGCTTAAAGGTGTTGATCAGGTCTTGCTGGTTAGCCAGTTCATCGAGCTTATTGGCTAAGGTATTGGCTTTTTGGCTGGTCGATTGGCTGCTATCGCCTACGTCATCAAGCCCAGTTGCTAAAGGCTTGAGGTCATTAGTGAGCTGCTCTGTTTGGTTGCTGGTATTACGGCCGCTTTGGGCCACTTGGTCTAACTGGTCGCTTAACGGATCAAGGCTGTTTTTGAGTTCATCAACTTGGTTCGCACCCGCTTGGCTGGCATCACTCACGCCATCGAGTTCATCAGCGAGCGCCTGCGTCTTAGGATTCGCCGCATCCGACTCAGTGCCGATGCGTTTAAGCTCATCGACTAAAGCCGCAATGTGTTGCTTGCCCGTGGCTTCTGCCACGATCCGCAGGGCGAGTTCTAAGGTTTTATCAGCCATGGCTATCTCGTTAATGCTCTCGTTAGTATCTAAATAATCGGTGTTTAAACGGCGGTTAAATGGGGATTAAAGGGCATGGCAATTGAGTACGGCCATGCCCTTGGGTTAAGCAAAACCGCTTACGCATCCAGCTCTAGGTACTCGAACGGATGATCTTTACCCGCGACTAACTGGGCTTTACCCGCAAGGGTGGCGCTCACAAACTCACTGGCGGCAAAATCGATCGCAGCCGTAGGCGATAAGCTGGCGTCGAAAACATCGAGCTTAATCGGCTTGCCTGTTTCTAAGTTGGTACCTTCTCCGAAGATCCGCGCACGAGTTTGGGCGTTAATGCCACCGCGAATGAGGGTGCCGCTAATGGCGTTATGTTGGCCTGTCACAGTCACTGCGCCGCCCGCTTCAATTGCACCGCCTTTTACGGCACGCACTAGCCCTAGGGCATAGTTCACCTCATAGTCAGTGCCCAGCACTAAGGTGGTAGCGTCTTTCTTCACCACAAAACCGAGGGCGGCAAAGTTACTTTCAGGTAGCTGTATCCAACGTTGATTGGTTGGTAAGGTCACGGCTTCATCGGTTAAGTTGCCGCTGCCAGTGTTCAGCACTTGGGTATCACCCAGCAGTGCCATAGCAATCAGTTCGGCAGGTTGATCATCGAAGGACCATTCCACCTCAACAGGTTTTGCAATTTTCACCACGCTTAAGGCTTGGCCGTAGCTGTCTTTCTTTTTACTTGGACGTACCTTTTCGTCGGCGTCGGTTTTAATGGCGAGCTTAGTGGTGTTGATGGGACCAATGATCCCCGTTGATTGCCCTTGGGCATTTAGACGGTCAACAAAAAAGTTGCCTGCGACTAATAATCCACTCATGGTGAGTTCCTCTTAGGTTGTTAAGGTTTGAATCTCAAAATCACACTTAACGCCACGGGGTAATAACCGTGGCTTTTAGTGAAACGGGGTTTAACGGGACTGTTAACGCGCACAAAGGGGCCAAGCATCTGACCATCCACCGCAATGGACTTACCCACAATCGCGTTTAACAGGCTGACTAATAGCTCACCTGCTTGGCCTTCGTGAATAGATAAACGGCAAGCCAATACCACAAGCCAAGTCTGCTTAATTTGGCTGGTGTTGCCGCCTTGTGCGGTATCCGCCAGCGTATCGCCCATATACAGCACATGGGCGGCGGGCGTGATTTGGCTGCGCTCATCCACTTCGCTTAGCTCATTAGCTTGATAGACCTTTTTCAGCTTCTGGCTCATCACTAATGGCTCAAGTATTTGAGTCAGCGCATCACCTGCAGCAAGGTAGTTATCTTTAATCTCAAACATCAGATAAACCCCTTAGATGCACGGCGGCCAAACACGCTGCCTGCACTGTCGATGCTGACCACTAACTCACTTTGGCTAGCGACTTCTCCCGTATCAGCTAGCCCCAAACTGATATCGCCTTTGCTCACTGCAGTTAAAAACTTCACCACAGCGGTATAGCGTTTCTCGACTTGTTCAGGGGCTTTATCGCCATACAGGAAGTAACGGGCAATATCGCAGCAGTTACGCTCCAATACGGCGGGAACCGTGGTTAACGGCAAGGTGTAACGGCCCACGATATAGCCATCAATCTCGGCAGACGCATCGCGCAATGCTTGCTCAAGCAAGGCGAAATTGATTTCCCCTGGCACACTGTCTACACGTTCGGTAAGCAGCATTAAGTCCTGCGTACCAAAGCGACTCAGCATGTTGTCAGGGGTGGCGTACATGGCTCTTGTGATGGCTAAGTCGGCCATGGCTATTCACCTGCTTCGTTGGTGGTGCCAGATGGTTCAGTGCTTTCAGTTTCAGTGTTAGGCATTTCAGCGCTTGGATTAGCCGTTTCACTCGCACCTGGCACTGTGACTTTTACTGCCTGAATCGCACTAACTAAGTCAGTTTTATTCATCGAGTTAACACCCGTGATCGCCAAGTCTTTTGCCAGTTCTTTCAGCTCTTTTACTGACAGTTCACCCAAGGCTTTCTCTTCACCATTGGGCTCTTTCACACCAGTGAGCGTGCCTGTGGTATTGGAGCCTAATGTCTGATCACCGTCTGGAATGTCCACACTCCCCGACGCTGGTGCCATATCACGCACGGATACTTTAAGGCGCTGGTCAGCTTCAAACGCTGCAACTTGCTCATCCGACAACTCGGCCAGCGGTATAAGGTTTTCGCCTTTGGTAAGCGCCATGCCCGCACGGCGGTAGCCAGTGTGCGCAAGACAGATAACCAACAGGACTTGAATGTTCTTAGAAGGATTCGCCATTTCATTGTTACCTCACTCGATGTTGGGGTGCAGGCGCATCCTTGTGCCTGCGATTCGCTGCTCAAACTTAAGGGGTGAACACCTAGAGCTGTGGCACCACTAAGATTTCAAACTTGCCCTTAAGCTCGTTGTTCACTGTGGTACCGCCTTCATCAATCAGCTCACGCTCAAGTAGCTTGCGGGCAGCTTGTTCGAGTGATGCGGGCACCACCAACAAGTTCGGGCGAATTTTGAGTTTCTTACCGCCATCACGGGTGAAAGCCGTCATCTTCTCGTAGCTGTCCCACAGGTTGGTTGCGTTAAGGGCACGCTTGTTAGCAAAGGCCATCTGCCAGAAACCAAAGCCCGCTTCACAGCGCATATCGGTACCGAACTGGAACTCGTTATTGGTCCATACCGCTGGGTCGGTTGGATTAAACAGGGTGTTTAAATCCAGCTTGCGGCGCTCTTGGAAGATGAGTGGTTTTAATGGGCGCGTGGTATCGAGCAAGAACCATGGCTCACCCGTATAGGCACCATCTGCCACCATGTTGGCCACAGAAACATCGGCACCCGTGCCATCGTGCTTGGCATTCACAGGGTGGTCGGTGTCGAAGAAGTTTTGGCTGTCATAACAGGTAGTGGTAAAACCATCAGCTAACAGAGCAAACACCAGATCATCGGGGAACTCTTCGCCTTCCTGCGCCAATGCCTGCACCATAGGTTTGTAAGTGCCAATGGTGTCGTCTTCGACATCATCACGACTAATGCCAATGGTGGTTTCAAACGTCTTGTTGGTGATTGAGTAACCATGCTCTTTGATGGAGTTGATCACCCGCGCACCAATCCATTCACGCATGGTCGGCATTGAGCCTAACCAGCCGTAGGTATTTGACTTAGTATTGCTTGGCACAACTGAGGCAATTTTTAAATACAGTGGCTCAGTCTTAGCTAAAGCATTTTGAAACTCGCTACGCACCATAGTGCGCAGGGCTTGTAATACTGGGGCGTTAATAGCAGCCATTATTTTTGCTCCTGATCAGCGGCGATAGCTTTAGCAAAGTCAGCGTGCGACATGCCCCAAGAATCGGCCATTTTGATTTGGTCGGCAGTCAGTGCCGCGAGTTTGGTTTCCTTGTCCTTGATAGGATCGGGAACTGTGGTGGTTTGCTTGGCCGTTAATGCGGCAATAGCCACACGCTCACCCAAGTTTGCAGTCAAAGCCGCCATGGATTGCTGGCCTAACTTGGTTAGGTAATCACGTTCACACTCAAAGGCTTTGCCTTCGTCTATTGCCGCCTTCACAGTTTGCTCAACAGTAAGCACGCCATTTTCAGCGGTGAGTGCCACCAGCTGCGCGCGCAGTGCAGCGACCGTGGCCGCTGGAACGTACTGGCTTAGATCAACCGAGGGCGATGTAGCACTCAGCGCGGTAAGCTGTTGCTTTAAGCCATCAGCGCTATTTGCTGCCGTGGTTAGCGTATTAAGTGCAGATAGCGCCGCGACCTCTTGCTCAGCGGTTAAAGCGGTCACGTCATCAGGAATGTCAACGCCCAATGCGGCTAAGATTTTTCTCAGTAATGGGTTCACATGGAGTTCCTCCGTGTCGGTGGATTGGATAGGTTCGTGTGGATTGAGGCTTGTATTAAGAGCAGCCAGTGTGGCCAGCGATGCGAGTGGCAACATGCCATCGACACCAGGGCGATTAGTTAACGCGGCTGAGTGGATAAATTGCGGGCGGCCAGTGCTGGTGTCGTAACCGAACACTAGGCTGAAGTACTTGTATTCTTTAGCGGTAAGATAAGCGATGGCGTTATCGGTAAAGCGCGGCTTAATAAACAAGCCCTGCCCTTGTCGATATTGCACGTCATCGATGTTGAACCAACCCGCAGCGGGTGCAGGCTGGCCATTCTTCTCTTTGTTGAGGGTTTGGTGTTCGTAGTCAATAACCAGATCACCGGCTTTATGGGGGGTATTTGCTTGCAGGGCCGCGAACGCAACGCTATCCATCAACCACTTGCCACCAGCCACATCATCAGGGCGACCATCTACGGCAGCAAAGTGACCATCAGGCAGCGCCTGAATGTAACCATCTTCACCCACCACATAGCTGGCTTCTGTATTGACATTTAACTGGCTGCTTAAGGCGGCAAAGCCTAAAGCTGTGGTGGTTGCAGGCATAAAAAAGGCACTCTCAATAACATTGGAGTGCCTATGATGATCTCGCTTGACTCGCTAGCGGATTGGAAAGGTTTCGGGATATCTATTCCATCAATTTCATTTTTGTTTCTTTGCTAATCATAAATGATTGCCTAGCAAGGCGTGAGAATAATTCTGCTCCGTACACATCGATTAACTTTTTAAAGTAATCTGGTTCAACACTTCTCATATGAGAAATAATGCCATGTAAATATGGGATGTCATTTTTTTTAAGTTTCTTCTGATTATAAAGATGTAACATCCCTCGAATTCTCTTTCTCAAACTTTTTCCTATTGATATTTTTGAATCATGGGTTAAAGTTATTCCGGTAACACGTTGAGAACGGCCTCTGCCTATTATTTTAGATTTATCTTCATTAATCTTTAAAAAGGAATATCTCTTAGATAAAATTACAGCTTCAACGAATAACTTAGCTTCATTTAACTCTTCGAAACTATTAGCCGAAAAAGTTAAATCATCTGCGTATCTTGTATAATTTATCAATGAATCTTTCAGGGCTTCTTCAATTTCCAAATCAAAATCATACATCATGACATTTGAAATTAGAGGCGATGATGGTGCCCCAATAGATAATTCATAACTTCCTTTTACTTTCCTGAAAAGATACCGAATCAAAAAATCAATTTCCAAAGATTCAAGAGTAACTTTATTTCTTTCTAAAAACTCAATGAAATGTGCAGCTTTTATTGAAGGGAAAAAATTTTCAAAATCTAATTTCAAAATTAATTTTGCACCGACATGCACATTTGCATTTGATATAGGAGAGCGTTCTTTGACATACGCCATAGCAGAGTTTGAGTATTTAAATTGTGATAAAAAGCTTGTGCACAAGCCTTTTTGTACCATTTTAACAAAAGCTGTAGGCTGCGCGATGATGCGTGAACCACCACTACGTTTTTTTATGCTATAAACTTTGTATTTCTTTGGTGCCTGTTGCATCTGATTAATAAGTTCAATTATGCTCACATTTAACTCTTCGGCAAGATCACTTATTATTTCCATTTGCCACCTCTCGTTATTGTTTTTGAGCGCGATTTATCATATAAAGAATAGTACATCTGGAGGTGACTCCTTAGCCCTGGCACTGAGTCATAACCAGTCTCATCTTTTAAAGACGAATCATAAACAAACTTCAAGAAACCAACATTATTTACCGTTGGCACAAAGTAAGTATCTCCATTGACAACTCGTTCAACAAAATTAAACTTCTCCAAAGTAAATAGGCAACTTTTAACGGTAGATAGGCTTATATTATCCACTTCAAAATAATCCTTTAGATACTGTAGTATCTCGTGAACTTTTAAAGAACTAAAGTTATAAATCAAATCACCGATAATAAAACATAAGTGGCCTGTTCGACTAGTATCTAGAGATGGGCTGGTTAAACATATGTCTTTAGACTTCTCACTTATTACATCTATAATTTCACGGGCCTCATTTAAAATATCTTCGTTAGTACCCATTATCTGAGTTTTAATTTTATTGTAATTAAGACCACTCAAGTGATATCTAAAATCCCATTGATACCTCAACACTATTCTACTATTATCTTCTAAGTATTTAATTGGGCCAAGATTAATGTATGAATTGGCATCTACTATAATCTCATTAACTACTAAAATTAGCTTTTCAGAGAGTGGAGGTAACACGCTAAAACTACCAAGTTCAGCAAAGGCACCCGGGGCCTCTAATATCAAGACTATAACACCTGCCATGTCAGCAATTGCCAATTCAAAATCAATTAGATTTTTAACAACTCCGTGTTCTAACCAATCTTTAGTGTTTTCAGCTAATACTATTTTTTTTGAAAAGGAAGGAATTGATACGGATGCGTCATAGATTGCCTTTCTCATAGATTGATAAGTTTCAACATCATCGTCATTGTGTTTTCGTTCTGTACATCCACCACATAGAAACACAAAGTTGGGAAGGTTTTTTAATCTAATGTTGCTGTAATCAATGCAGTAAAGGAATTGCTCACGTAAATCTTTGATAGTATCCATTTTATCACTACTATTGAAAAACCCAGCAATTTGCTGGGTTTTTGACAAATACACTTTACCTTAAAAGGGCACGGACGCCGCGATAAATCGCGAAGCGATTTTCGTGGTGGCCGTGCTCAGAAAAAACAACAATCTAATAGTTCCAGCGATTCACCGGATGAAGCAAGTCACGCTTCTAGCGCGTAAAGTTCCCCGATTTAAGCAGTATGTAGAGATTGTGTCAATATAAAATAAACAGTCTCATAAACATAAAATCAAAAATAAACTAGTTACGAGTTTACTTTTGTATGAAAGAACCATTTTAAATACCTTTAAATCCTTCTGAAATCGTTTAAGTGGTTTTGCCATAGGTCGTTGTACCAAATTGAGACCCAAGCCGCTTAAAATGCGTTTTAGCGCTTTGCGTTAAAAGCGCCTTCCACTTAGAATATCCGTCTCACTTTCACCTCCAAGGACGGCCTATGACCACCAATCCCCCACCAATAGACGACTCAATCAAAGCTGATGAAAAACCTACCGACAAGCCTATTTCTTTTACATGGCTGTTCGTTGTGCTTGGATTGATTGCAGCACTACTTCTCGGGCTTTACTTTTATCACTTTTGGTACATTCTAGGTTTGAGACTTGGAAGTCAAAGTGACTTCGGTACATTTGGTGACTTCCTAGGCGGTGTACTTAACCCAATTTTAGGTTTTTCAACTGTCGTGTTACTGATCCAGTCACTGAAGACGCAAAGGGAAGAACTAGCTGATACCCGCAAAGTACTAGAACAAACCAAAGAAGAAGCAAAATTGAGTCGTCAAGCTATGGAAGCGCAAGTAGAGCATTCTCAGAAAGAAGCTCAATTAAATGAATTCAGACAGGTTTTAGCTATACAGATTGGATTTATTGATAAATGTTTAAATACCATAGTACATAAAAAGAAAGTGACACATAACGGTGATGCAACCTATTTCAATGTATCGATTTTAGATATTCTCAACTTTGACACAGATATAAAAGATGAAGAATATACATTTTATCAAAATCAGATTAAATCAAAATATCCTAATCCATTATCAAAAAATATCAAAGAATTAGAACAACATATCTTTCAATACGCTACTCTTACATTAGAATATAACGAAGTATCAAACTATAGTTTTAATACTTATCCTTACCTTACTAAAGCGATAACTTTAATATCAAATTTAACCACATTTTCAAAGTCAAAAAATCTAGACGAACCTATGGCTATGCTTAATTCTGCTATAGAGCAAAATATTGGAACAGACAACGACTAGATTAGACATTCCCTCAAGATCCCTAACATGGACTGCTCATCCTCACGGCTTACGCCTAGGTATGGCCGTGCTGGAATACTCGCTGGGCCTGCGGGCATATCGTCGGTGCCACCAAACTGGTGAATAGCGGCGTAGATTTTATTGCTACCAATCGCCGCCCAAAAGTCGCCGCTGTCTGCGGTAATGCTGGCAGCTAGTCCGCCAGCACTGGCCTGCAGTATCTTACCGCCCTGGCGTTTGGGGCTGGCGCGAAGATAGGCATCACTTAATAATGCCCAAGCTTGACCTGTTACAGGATCGGCCTCGGCTTCAAAGGCTGATTCGGTGGCTGACTCTAGCACGGCGGCAATATCGTTCATGGGTTCGCTTAAGTCATCAAGCTTATCCAGCAAGCTATCAAGCACCAGCAATACTGTGCCATTGGTAAACTGAATATCCACTTTATTCATAACACATCCCTACCCTTTTAAATGGCCTTCAAGCACTTGGTATTGGGCTTGTTGTAATTCAGCTAGCGATGACTTAAGCACTTCCACTTGGCCATCATTAGGTGTGCGCTGTAATGACCAGTGGCTTGCGATAAGTAATTTGCTATTGCTCGCAGGTTCATCACCTGCTTGCCCTTCCATTGGATACACATAGAGCAAGGTTTGATTATCCTTATCCCATAACACGGCCTCGGGCTTAGCCAGCATCAGCGGTAATTGCTGTAACTGGTTAGCCGTCACCGAGGCTTGCGCTGTACTGAGTTGCCGCTCAGTTATAGCGAGCAATGCGCTAGGCTCGCGGCCTAAACGTGCTGTAACTGCGGCTTGGATTGATGGCGTTATAAAGCCTAACGCCTGCTGACTTGAGCCTAGGCGTTTCTGCGGCTCTGGTTTGGCAAGGACTTCATCCGTCCATTGGGCAAACTGGGCGTGGCGCAGTGGGCTATTGTTGAGTGCTTGAATAAACTGCGCGCGGGTATCGAGGGATTGAATAGTGCCAAGCTTTTTAGCGACGGCCACGTCGGTACCAAAGGCGGCTTCGCCTGGACTATAGGCCCAGCCTAAATCGGGGCTCATGCTGCTGCCATCGGGCAGATCGATACGCGCATGGGGCACGGTTAACACTTCACCCGTTCCGCGCGCGACTGTCTCAGTGTCAAAGCGCTGGATATAACCTTCACCATTTTCCACAGTGATCCCCATCGCCTTCACTTGCGCCTCGGTGAGCGCCCGAACGCGGCAACGACAGCCCCATCCATTGGGAGGATAGATGATGTCCCATATTGGATCGTCAAAGCGGAACACTTTACCCCTAAGCCGCGCATGGGCTGGCCGTGTTTGGCCGTCATCTATCGCCACATACTGCCAATAGGGATGGATTTTGCTGCGCGATAACATGCGCCGATAGCGCCCAGCCATGTAAGCGGTTTGCAGGTTTTGACGATAGATAGTGTTTAAGCGGTAGGGACTCCCCAGCTGTACCTCGCGGCCATCGACTTCCTTTTTTCCCCACCACCCGAGCTTTTCGAGTTGAGGTTTAAGGTTTGCCTGAAACTGCTTAGCGGTTAACCCTTGGCTTAGGGCTGCATCCACTTCATTACGGATCGCCGTGAGCACATCCATCTGTGCCGCCTTGGCCACAGTAAAGGCTCGGGCATGGGCGCGCGTCCAGACATCTTGCCAATCGTCACTGATGGCAAAACCCTTGGCACGAAAATAAGCCACTGCATCGGCAGGGGCTTGGTTAATGGCAATGCTTAAATCAACGGCTTCAGGCATTGGCCATTCCCCATAGTTCGGCCACAAACATTAACCGCGCGAGTGTTTCGGTAAGCTGGTCGGTATCCATGGCGGGATAGTCCTTTTCCAGTTGCGCCCGCAGCAGCTCCGGCTCGCTCTGCAGTTGTGCCAGTAATGGCTCTACCATCGCCATATAGGCTTCGCTCATTTGCCCTTGGGTGAGTGCATCGAGCGCCTTATCTAAAGCGGTTTGGCTCGGTTCATTTAACGAGGCATCCGGTTGCTTAGCGGCCCCCTCTTTCGCTGAAAGCGCGGCCAAGGCAGTCTGCTGATTGTCATTACCGCCTGCTGCGCTGGCATTGGGGTCGTCCTGTTGGATCACCAGCACGGCTTCACCATTGGCAGGCTTAGGGATACGGGTCTTTTCATGCAGCCAGTTTTGTGGGATCTGCATGCCCATACTGACGAACGCCCGAAGCGGATAAGCCAAGGCACGTAAGTCTTCGGCTTCTGTGGTATCAAACACTAAACGTGGATGGCGACGATGGCTTTGATAGCTCTTGCAGTTGAGCGCATACAAAGGGGCCACTAAGTCGCGGGTTAAGGTTTCGGCAATTCGCGCCAGGTCAGCATCACGCAGCTCTTGGCGCACTTCGTTATGCACGTTACCGAGCGCATTAGTTGAGCTTTTACCATCGGCTTGGCTGGTCAAGGTGCCGCCTAAAATCACCTTGCTCATGGTCTTTCAGCCCAGCTAATCATCAAATCAAAGGGATCTGCTTGACCTGTGGCGGCACTCTCGAAATCCATCACCATGCCCTTGGGCATAATGCCACCTGCGTTATGACCAATACTCATCACAGCATTTAACAGGGCGCGCTTTTCCTCATCGCTGGCCCCCGCTGGATACTGACCAATACGCAGCGGCAAACCGTAGATCTCCAGGAACTCGGCTAAGTCGCGCACACTGTAGTTTTTAAAAATAAAGGGCCAGATTAACTGACGCACTAAACCACTGCGGCTAACATAGCCCGACTTGGCAGGGTGAATATGTTTGATCCAACCAAAGGGCCACAGGTCAGAGCCATTGACCGTGGCATCACGCAGGCGCAGTTCGTTGCGGCGCTCAGGGTGAGTCATAAACCAAGACGGATCGCGATACTCTGGCACTTCAATAAACCATTCGCCTAGCTCTCGCGTCCAGGCTAACTCGTGCATGCTAAAACCCTTGAGAATGGCATCGCTCATTGACTTAATGAGCGCCTTTATCCAGTTACCTTCTTCGAGCATTTCTTGCAGATATTCAGTGTCGGCCTTTTCCTGTGGCGTCGGGTTACGGGGTGGCACTAAGTAATAGTCCACGCCGATCAGTGCCCGTTTGCGCTTGTCTAACTCGGCATAAAGGTGGCCGTCTTTCTCTTCGATATCTTCAGCCAGTTCACATTGGGCAATGAGATCGCCTTGCTCGGCGGCCTGCAAAATATTAGCCGCACTGGCGGGCGTCAAGCCGCTACTTGGGTGCTGGCTAAAGGTACGTTGCAAGCCAATTAAACGCACATCGTCGGTCTGCAGTGCTTTGGCTTCACGCTGTTTAAACGGCCGACCACTGGCGTCCAAAATACGTGATTCAGTTGTTTTTTCTTGCATTACCAGCAACCTCGCTGCGTTTGATGATCATCATCCTCATGGGCACTTGCATGGGCATTCGGATTGCGGTGATCACTCCTAGGAATGGGGGTGAACTCTATGGGGGCACCGTCTAAGGTGGAGGCGTATACCATCAAGAACAGGCTAATCGCGGCATCACCATGGCGTTCTTTTTCTTGGCCTGTACGCACATCGCCAAGGCATGGCGTACCTCGACGGTTAATACTTAAGGCCCGCAGGTCAGTACTGGTGTCATCGTCCCTTGGAATAGTGATAAGCCCATCTTCAAAATGGCTTTTAAAGCGTGGCATTTGTTCGCGGTAAAAGGACTCAGATAGCATCACGCAGGCGATCACTTCACTGCCGTATTTATCCTGGGCGTATTCTGCTAAGGCTTGGCCATTACCGCGCGCATCCATCGCGCCGCCCCTCAGCCGTGGCAAGCGGTCCACAATGTAAAACAGGATCTGCTCTTGCTGGCGAAAGGGAATGTTTTTTAGCTCGACCTGTAACTTGGTTTTAATGTGGAGATCTTGGGCTATTTCACCCACATCAATCACAGTTAAGTCACCACTACGGGCAAAGTCTTCACCAAAGCAATGGGGGCGTGCAGGGTCTAAGCTATCGAGAACCGGCTTTAGTTCATCCTCACACCACTTAAGGATCTCCGCCGCCCGTAAACTCTCTGGCCATTGTCCAAAAGCATCGTCTTTTTTAAGGCGAATAACGGGGCCGCTATTCGTCACGCTGGCCATGCGGGCTTCGATTAACGCGCGGTTAAGATAAGCACCACCGCCCGATTTAGGCACGCAAAAGTATTCTTCTAACGCGTCCTCTTCAGTGGCAGTGGCTTTGAGTAATTTCGCTTTCCAGCCATCCTCGGCCGCTTGGCTCCATTCGATGCCGCGCACTTGGCAAATACGCTTATACAGCCCCTCATTACAGGCATCATCCAAGGTGACGCGGTGAATGGAGTAATCTTTTTTACCCGCACGGGAATCATTAATCAGCTCATTGAACTGGTTATCAATGCCGTTATGGGTGGAGATCAAGCGTACCTTCGCGCCCCACATGGTCAGCGCCAATGCCGCTTTTAGTACTTCGGCCAAGCGTTCGTGGAACGCCGCTTCGTCTATGGTCACATTTCCTTGCATACCGCGCAGGTTTGAGGGATTACTCGATAGCGCCTGCACCTTAAAACCTGAGGCAAAGTAAATGGCAAAGGTCAGGATCTCTTTACCGTCTTGGCCTTCATCAACAAACACTTCTTCTTGGATTTCGCCTGCGGCCTTATCAAATACTTTGGCCCACATGGCCGCAGCGTCGATAAATTCCCGCGCCATCTCCTTGTTACTGCCCACATAAAAATGGTTAGTACCGCCTTGGCCACGGGCAGCACCTGCGGTAAGAGAAGCATCGGCGGCCTCAGCCCAAGTGAGTCCAGTTCGACGCGACTTTTCGGCAATTTTCAGCGGTGACTCGTCGGCTATCCAGCGTTTCTGATAACCGAGCAGCACCTCTTTAGGATCAAAGCGACTTAGGCAACTTGCCTCATACGTGGGATCAAAGCTGCTTGCCGTTGGCGTGATGGCTAGCGCTACCGCAGTCGCGGCTGCTAATACCTTTTTCTTAATGGTCATCAGGCAATCCCCAAGATTTCACGTTTAAGCAAGGCCACGGCATCACTGGTTAAGCCTGCGGTTTTCGCGACCTTCTCGGCGGCATTAGCCGCTTCGGCCGCGAACGCGGTGCGGATCTCTTTCTCGCGCTTATGGCTGGCCATGGCAGCAGACTCCAAACGCTGCACTGCTAACATGGCGTCTTTAATCATGCCAACGTCGGCACCTTCGCCCGTTTCATCTTGGTTTAATAGGGCTTTAAACAGCTGCGAACGCGCCATTTCGAGGATAAGCTTGGTGACTTCGCCAGTCGGTTTATCGCCTAGCTCTGCAGTCCACACTTGGGTGATCTCACGCATTTCACGCAGGGATTTACCCACGGCCTCCATCTTGGTGGCATAGCGGTTAATGCCCGCGCGGGAAAGCTGGTTTTCCTCAGGTAAGCCTGCGGCTTTAATCAGCGCATTGATTTCATCGAGCAAATCAATCTGCTGAATCGAGCCATTACGCAGCCCCGCATCGAGCTTTTTGCGGATAGGATCGGGCAGCAAATCGACTTTAGAGCGTCGGCCTCGGGTTTCACTTGCCATGGCTATTCTCCCGCCCGTGGACGTTTAACCCCTGGCACAATCGCGCGGCCTGTCGCCACATCTTGGCCACGACCTGTTAGCGTGGCCGTAGTCACTTTGCCAACCAGTTCGGTTTTAATCAGCCCTTGCTCGTTAAGCCAAGCGAGCTGCACCAGTAAAGCATCGCGGCTAATGTCGAGGCCGTAGGCATTTAAGCCATCTTGTAAGATGGACTCATTGAGTGCGAAGGCTCCCGCCTCGGTCAGTAATCGAAGCACCACAAGGCGTTGGTGCTCATTGATAATTTGCTGCATCGCCATTATTGGTGGCCTCCTTTCAGTTCGTTTTCGAGAAGCATGTCGGTCTTGGTTTCTAAGCGCCTAATGCCTTGTTCCATTGCGCCAAAGCGCTCACCTAAACCTGTGAGGGTTTTATCGAGCGCATGCAGTTCGTCACGGGTCGGCATGTACTCCAATTGCATTTCAGTTTCGCTAAGGCGCTTGTCGATTTCAGCCACCTTTTGGATCACTTTTTCATGCTCAATCCGTGGGGTAAATCGCGTGCTAAACCACGCCATCAGTAGTGCACAGAAAACGCTAATCACGCTGCCAATGAAGCCCCAATACTTACCGAAATCTTCAAATAGCGATTCGATCATAAACGCTTCCCATAGCGCTGCTTTTGGCGCTTATCTTCATCCTGTTGGCAACTGATACAGCGCAACTCGTTAAGCCGCTGCGGCTCATTAGGCTCTAAGCAATCAATACAGATGGCATTGCCTTGGCGGTGTTGTTTGTGCCTGGCGGCATCCCTTACTGCATCAACACAGGCAGCTCGCTCGCGGGTTTCCATATTGCTAGCCCAATCGGTTTCGTCCATGGGGTTCCTTATTTTGTTTGGTCTGTTTGATGGCGTTGCCGCCAATCGTGCAGGGCTTGCCAGTCGAGGTTGCATTGCCCAAGGTCAGTGAGTAGCGAGAGCATTAGCCCCGCAAACTCTTGATTACTGAGCGGAGGGTTGCGAAGGCACACCACCTGTTGGGTTTGCAGGCACTGCAATTCCTGTGGCGGTACCTGAGTGACGTTGCACTCGCGCATCAGTGCTTCGGGCGGCAACACATACGCTGTCTTGTAAGTGGGCACGTAACGCACAGCGGGCGGCGTTGTCGTACACGCGCACAACATCGTTAGGCACGCTAGCCACACGCCATGCTTGTGTTTGTTCATCCTGGGCGTCCTCAAGTAGCTGGGTCAGTTGGTGGTTAAGGTCTTGATTACGGTTAGCTAACGCGGCCTTTTGCTGTTCGACGGTTTGCACCTGCAGAGCGAGGGTTTCGCCTTCGTCTTTTAGGGCAATGCGTTCAACGTTGGCGTCTTGTAGCCATACCGCTAGGGTGTCTGCACTCTGTTTTAGGGCAGCATTGTCAGTTAACGCTTGGGTGAGCTGGCTCTTAGTGCTCTGCTGTTGGTGGTACATCAGCCCAATGGTGACTAATGCCAGTGACAAAAATAGCCACTGCACAGTGCTAATGATTTGTGAGGGATTCATTTCGCGCCCCCCTTTGATTGCGAGAGGCCCAGTTCGCTTAAGCAAATGGCTTGCTCTTCGGCGCGGCGTTTAATCAGCCCATTCAGACGCACCTTGACACCTAGGCGGGTGCCATAGGTCCAACCATTGCAGACGCGCTCACCCGTTTGAGGATTGGTGGAACAGGCCTGCGTTAGCTCCTTGCAGGCACCCACACGATCCCCTACAAGCAGCTTTTTACGCAGGGTTGAGCTGGCAAAATTGCCATAGCCCGCCCAATGCATAAACGACAGATAGGCCGCATGCTCGCTATCAGTAAGTGCTACAGGGGCCGTAAGTTGCAGCAACTGCTTATCAGCGCGAGCGATATCCTTGGCAAAAATCTCCATGCATTGCTGCTCGGTAAAGGTTTGCCCAAGCCTCAAGTCTTTGCTCGTATGGCCACGACAGGCGGTCAGCACGCCAACCGCATCGATATAGACGCTCAGGCTATTGCCTTCCCATTTATCGGTAAGCTGTGCGCCAGTGATGGCCGCCGAACTTAAGCCAGCGGTCAGTAAAATCGCCTTGAGTTTACTGTTCATTAGGCACCGCCATAGCTTGCGCTTTAGCTCGTTTACGCGCTTTTAAAATGTCCAGATGGGTGACGGCTTGCCAGCCTTGAGCAAAGTAGCTTTGGCGGGTGAGGCTGTGACTGTACAAGGGTACGGCGGCGGGTACATCGCCTGCTAACTCCGCCTTGATGCGGGCATTAAAACCGTCCTTAGCGCACTGGCGATAGACTCGGCTTTGAATGCGTTTGGGCTGCGCATTCGCAATCGGCATGCTGTTAACGCCGCTGCGAACCTTGTTGTGTGAAATGAAAGCCATAAAAAAACCGAGACAGTGAACATGGGTTCATTGTCTCGGTTTAGGGATTTTCAGCGGATTGGAAAGGTTTCGGGATTAGTTAATAAAAACCCCAATGGAATTCTCATAAACTATTTTGCCATTCGCATCTTCTAGAACACATCTCATAGTATGCAAGCCTCGATAGGCAGTCTTTTCAGGAACCAAAAATGAGTAAGGTTCATTGTTCCCAACTAAGCTAGACATTGATTTATAAATAGTTTTTGATAATGACACAGTTTCTGCTCCCACTTTCTCACTTCGTGAAACATATGGGCCGTTATTTTGTTTATAAAGAGATAGTTTAATTGGAAAAATGAATGGTGCCGCTTTTGATACTGAAACAGAAAACTCCAAATCTAAGCCTTTATTCAAACAGCGTGAAGCTGAAATATATTCTTTTTTATCATTATTTTCGTTTACATAGCACTTAAAGTCTACGTGCTCAGCACCCTCAACAATTGTATTTTCGTTTGACTTTTCTTTAATAGGCCAAGCACTTAAGGTTAATATTTTCTCATAATCAAGAATTTTCATTCTATAATTTAGGAAATTATCATCTTTTCCGGTAATGTTTGGTATAACGTACCTAACTTCTTCGCCTTCTGAGAATTTTGACAGTGAATATATATCAGGCCAAACAATAAAATCTAACAAGCCCTGACCTAACATAACTGAATTATCATCAGCTAAACCTTGAAGTTTTGATGCCATATCAACGGGTAACCCAGTTGGTGAAATTTCTCCAACCGAATCGAATCCATAGGCTCCCCATAAAACTTCATTATCTTTACCGAAGTCACATCCAACTCTAAATCCAAAGTCTGAAGTATCAAATCCCTTTCCCTTCAAGTTTGGCTTAATACCTTTTTCCATGAACATTTTTAATGTAACACAACTATTAACAGCATCGATTATTGCATCTTCTTTAGCTTTAGAACTAGAACCAAAGAATGCCATTACAGCGTCACCCATTAACCTATGAACGTATCCATCAAAAGCTCTGATAGTTTCAATAGCAACCTTAAGAATAGCGTTTTTTATCTGAAAAACCTCTTCCAATTCATACACTAAAGATAATCTAGTTGAACCTTTTATATCAAAAAAAATCGTACATATATATTGATTTATAGTCGAATCATCATACTGAAGAGAAGAGAAGTCTGGATGAAAACCAATTTCGGCACAGTTCACACCTTCCTTACCAAATAAATTACGAATGTATTTCTGAGCAATAAATTCCTCTTGTATATCAAGAGGTAAAGATTCTAGTCCCGCAGTTTTTATTATTCCTTTTTCTACAATCTTACTATCTTCACTAATTGATTCGAATAGTTGATTTCTATTATAAGCAACATTACGTCCTGCATTTTTACTAGCGTACTTATATTTTGAACGAGTTAATTCATTCTCAAATAGTTGTTTAAATTGATTATCTCTCATACGCCACCAATCCATAACATAGTAAAAACATAAGTAAAGAAGCTTGGTAGCATAACAAATTTCAACCAGTTAACTGCTTGTTTTTGTTTTGAAAACTTTTCTAAAAGAATATTAGATAAGTCATGTGCCTGACCTGCCAAATCTTCTAAAACATCGTCAACAGAAGCGGCATTAACTTCTCTGATGTATTCTTGCTTATCAGCATATTTTTTACTTACATCACCATAAAAGATTAAAGACCGTTTATTCGAACTACTGCTTAAGTTAGGGAAAATCGACAATAGCAAGTAGTAAGTGGATAAAACACCTGACAAAACAACAATAAAAGTCAAGATAAACAAAAGCTTGGTTAAGCACCCTGAAGCCGTCATTTCGACTGTATATTTTGTTACGTTCCAAATTACCACAACAATAAATGAAAAAAGTAATCCTGCTTTAACATTAATTGTTCCAATGTAATGGTCATATCTTTTAATCACATCAAACATAAAAGTTACTTTTTTTAACTCTTCTGTTTTATCATTTGGCAATTCATTACTCTGCTTCTTCATAATTCCTCTTTACGCTCTCACTACTAAGATTAAACAAAAATTAAAACAGTCACTTAAATATCAACCTTTGATGTTCACTCAATTTCGTTCCACTGTAGTTCAAAAAACAAGGGTGATACTCTCCACCTGCGTATGCTCCGTAACTATTCTTTGCGTTAATCTTTAGCTGTAACACTCTGCGAGCACCACTATCGTCTTGAAGCCAATCGAAAAAATGCCCTTCAACCTTAATCGAGTCAGGATCTTTAAAGCCAGCATAACGCTTAAGCACTTCAACGCATTGTGATACTAACTCATCTTCATTTACGGTATTTTCGCCAGAGTGCAACTTGGCGGGTGGAGTAATAGTGATAGGTTGTGCATCTTCCGCACAGGGAGTTTGGCTATAGGTATCAATACCGTCATTGGCGCATTTGTAGATTTCAGCATGTACATGAGTGCTTAGCAGCACCACGATGCTTGTGAGTAATATCCATTTAAGCATGCTTCAACATCCTAACTGTTTAACATATATTGCAACTTTGTTGAGTTTATCGTCAAAATGAACGAATAAAAAGGGCTACGTCATAGTAGCCCTGTGATATAGATTTGATTTCAAAATAATCTTCTCTGCTTCCTTGCCACAAATGCTGCTCTTTGCTCTGCCACTATCTGGCTGATCCGGCGCTCGGTGAGTCCATAGTCGCGGCTTAACTGCTCAAGATTATTGCCCTTAAACTCGCGCCAAATGCGGATATCCCGCAGCGCATCCTTGAGGCGCTCACCATTGGGGATGTAGATATCCCGCCCGCCTAGGTAGGCGCTTAGACTAGTGGCTAAGGCTTCGCTCACATTATCCGCGTTATCAATATCGTATTGCTTTAGGGTTTGGCGCATCACATCGCACAAGCTTTGTAGAGTTGAGGGCCAGCGGCGAATGAAGTCCTCACGTTCATCGGGCTTAAGCGTGGCTAAGGTTTCGAGGGCTTGTTCCAGCTCGGCGGCGCTGGTGGACAATAAATCTAACTGGTTTTCGGGAATACTTACCGCGTTTAAGATGTGCTTACTCATGGCCATGCCCCTCGTATTGCGCGACGATCACTTCATAGTTTGCTGGGCGTGTACCTGCTTCATTCATCTTTAGCCGCTCACCACGGACAATAATGCGCTCGATAAGTACGCGCTTATGCCAGTTTTTAAGGCTTTCAAGTACCTTGTAGGCTTGCGGTTCTGTCATCCAAGCGGTGGCGTCCACGCCTTGGGTTTGGTTATTAGTAATGCGGCTGCGTAGCGTCATGCGACGCACATAGGCATCAAGCGCCGATTCACTGTTATCCTGGATAACTAAGTGGTGGCCCATGGTGATCCAAATGGCACGTATTTTATCTATGCTTGCCAATTTGCTTTTACCCGCAGCAGGACTCAAACGGCGCTTTTTATGGGTGTTTAACGTGGGTTTAAAGCCCTTTTGTTTAAACACTTCTAACACCTTTTCAAGCTCGGGCAAGTTCATTGCCCGCAGGGAATCTTTACCTGTGGCATTTTTCAGCATGGCGCGGTAGATGGCTTCATCGAGCTGCAATGATCCCTTAGCCACATTGATTAAAGTGATAAGGCGCTTCTTGTTGTGAGCGACTGGGTGCGCATTAGCATGCACAGGGACTTTTTGATTAGTTTCTAACATTCGTCATCCTCATCGGTTGTCGCACTGGATACTATCTTGATGGCTTTAGGCTGACTCTTAAGCTGCTGCCAATTCGGTGTTGCTGCATTTAAAAAGTTAACAGCCCAAAGCTCACGATCGGCGAGCAGTTCTGCCTTAGTTTTCCTCTTACGAACGGGCCTAACTGGGCAGTTCGCGATGGCATATTTGAGTAAGCGTTTAGCATAGGGTGTCATTCATCTTTGCTCTTTTTGTTAGCTGCTCATCAGTACCCAGCCACTACGCTGGATAGACACTAGCGACCTAGGCCGCCAGTGTTTCGCTGGGTCTTGGGCTCTAGCCCGCTGTTGCTAGTAGCCCTAAGTTGTTGAGTGACTTTTCCATAAAGAAACCGATCACAGCGCGGCGTTCGCCTGCAAACTCTTGGCTTAAATCCCTAAGTGCATTGAGCAAAGCAGCGCACATCATCAAGCAGTAATGCGGCCTTTCCGCCGCAAGGCCACTGAGTTCGCTGCGCAGATTGTCAAAGCTAGCTTCAAGTAAGGTCGCTTGGCGTAATTGAAACGCCACCCGATCGAGTGCGGCTTGGTTGTCATCAAATAGGTGTTGAATGCCCGATTGTATACTGAGTGTCATGATGTGCTCCTTGCCCACCCTAAAGGGTGCTGATATCCAGTGGTAGTTGGGTGTATTTGCCATTAGGCTGACGCTCATATAGGCGCAGGTACTGGCTAGTGCCTGTGATTTGAATCGCGTCGGCTATGGCGTCCATGGCCTGTTTCCAGTTGGCATCGTCGATATCCAGCTGGCGCAGGCTGAGCACTTGGTTAACGTCGATACGACCTTGTTGGTTTACCCGAAAGGCATGCTCAACCATGGCCATCAAGCGAGTATCCGCGCCACCACTCCAGCTTTTAATGCAGTCATCAATCAAGGTTTTAGCGGTTTGAATGCGCTCATCAAATACGCGGTGTTCACCCACTGCACGGCGCACTTGGTACTTGCCATCAAAGCTAGTAAGCAAAATATTGCCCTTACTGCCACCGACCTTAACGCCATATTCACTGGCCGATAGTTCGGCAAAATCATCAATTTTTGCCATCGTCCTCAGCTTAAAGTTGAACATCTGTGCACGCAGTTCTTTGGCTGAACCGACAATAGCCAGCACGACTTCATCGCGCAGTTTGTCCACGGGCTTAATACGATCTTCATGCACCAAATCGCCTACCGCGTTTTTGCGGTAGCCCTGCGGAATAGCAGCTTGGTTGTGGGTTTGTTCTTGTGTGTTCATCTTATTTGTCCTCATTCCAGCGCACTGTCACGCCATGAAATTGCACCGCCATACAACGGCGACGAATGCCTTTTATGTTCTCGATAATCTCAACTGCCATGCGTTTAAAATCACGGCTTGGAACGTCAATTTGGATAACACCGCGATGCTGGCTAACGACCTTCATCCCACGAAGCCTTAAGGCGGCAATCACATTGATAGCTTTTGTTTGCATGTTATTTACCTTTCCATTTGTTATCCCAAAGGGCGCTATTTAGGCGGTTAGCCACCTTTTGCAACTCCCTTTCGAGTAGTTCGATATGCTGTAGTTGATCGCCCTGGGCGAGTCGGCGACAGAACGCGAGCTGTTCCTCTACGTTGTAACGACTGTCTGTCGCGGATTGCACATCGATCCTCTGTGTTACTGCCGACTGCTTTAACTGCGAATGTGGGCAGCCACCGCGACAGGCGCGATAGAGTCGGACGCGTTGTGGGTTGGTAGAGCTAAAAGGCCGTTCTTGATTGTCTTTGCAGGTATCAACGCTGATTTGTCCTGCAACGGGGCACTGTACGTGGTGACGTAAGTAGCGCCCTTCGACACGATTTTTAATGGTGTCGATATTGCCTTTGTATTTGTTCAGCAGGACCTGATTAAGCATGGTCGGACTGACACCTAGCTCTCTGGCAATCTGCGCTTGGCTGCTCTCACTGACTTTTAACTCAAGCACTTGGAACCAATTTTCCTTGTTCATAGCGCCTCTCTATAGGGATAAAACTTCGATTTGGTTGGTGCATAAATACCGTCATCGATTAGCTCTGGTGCTAAAGCGCCACAGTCAACGTTGAGGTGATAAATGACCATTTCCTCTTCGATAGCTCTGATGCGGATCAAGCCTGCCCGTTGCAGAGCATTGAGGTAACGCTTTACCGTTGAGCGCGCCACCCTAGCTGTGACCATGATTTCTTCAATCGAGAAATTGCGCATGATGCGGCAGCTGTTCCAGATCCGCTGATTCGCTTTAATCTTGGCGAACTGAGACTGGCGCTTTAACGGGCTGTCATCGTTTAACCAGTAGCGGTTTGTCAGCCCTGTACGCCCTTTCCATTCGAGTGTTAAGCGCCCTTCTCGATACAAATCACGCAAAAAGCGATTCGCGAGGCACTTGGGCATTCCCGATGCATCGCCAACTTGTTCAGCACTAAAACTGACTTTTCGATTGCGACAGCAGCACATAAACAACCATGCGCTGTGCCTTAACGGGGTTGAACGTTTGACTTGTGCCATAACGCTTAACCCACAAGACTTGGACGTCGAACACCATGGAATGGCTGTGCCCCCCAGTGTTCTGCTGTGACGTAATCAAGTTCGTTCATTTTGGCGAGACGTTCGATTTGATTAAGGCCAATGACAATGCGACGAGCCTCACCACTGCTGGCTTTACGCAGTTCATCAAGGAGTTCAGGTTCGACTTTGATGTCGTTGTCTAAGAGGGAATCGGCCATCACCATGACGTCATCTAAGTCGGCTGGTCGAAACTCAACCCACTCTGAAATACGGTTAAAGAACTGTTTGCGTGTGCTGATACGGCGGGCGATTTGGTCCATACCAATGAGGATCACAGGGACTTCGGTGTTGTCGTAGAGATCGCGCACTGTTTCAAGCATACGAACGTCCGACATTAGGTAGTCGGCTTCATCAATAAACAGTGGGCGTTCGTACATGCTCATTTGCTCAATAGTGAAATCGACCATCTTATTGATGCGCCACATGCCGCTCGATCCGAGTTCGCCGACAATGCGGTTCATTAGCGTACTGGCACTGTCTGTGGCCATAGCCCGAACATAGATACCGTTCACTTGGTTAAACAGATAAGTGGTTGCAGTTGTTTTACCAAAGCCACTTGGGCCATGGTACAAACCGAGACCTGGTACACCTATGCCTCGGGTACAAAGGTTGTCGAAGGCGTCTTGGGCTGTCAGGACATTTTTTACAGGTGCGATCACTGCTTTCATTTTGTATACTCCATTTGCTTTAGTTTTATGGCCTTCATGGCCGTTGTGGGTCATAAGTGCTCAGTTGGTCGCTCTGCGCTTATGGCCCATGATTTCATCAATGCGTTTTGCCCCTAACTTGTTGTGCTTTTTGTAATCCTTTAGGAATGCATCCTCCTTTGGCGTTAATTCACGGTTGAGAGATTCAGCGGCAAGCAAACGTGCCTTTTCGTGCTCATTACGCACTAAGGTTGCATGCTGTTGATTAATGGTGTTTTTACGTTCTTCAATCGCTTTACGCTTCTGGCGTAAATGCTCAATTTGTTGGTCGCTATAAGCAGGCTTATTGGTTTTAACGAGCTGCTCTGCAGCCTCAGTTAATGCCATTAAACTGGGGTTTTGGTGGGCTATTGGCTGGGTTGGAAACTCGACTAGTGACTTAGCCTGCTTGGCATAGTGCTCGATGACTGTTTGATGGATCTCGCCTATGTTGAACGTTTTAGCGAGTTGCTTCATTTCGGCCCTGAAACTACGCAGCGCCTTAGCTTCTTCTTTTTTGGTTTGACGATAAGCCGCAGGGCTGATCTCTTGACCTAAAAGACGACTATCAACTGCTTCGATTCGGGTTTCCCAATTATTGATCGGGTAAATAAACGCACGAGCGACATCTGTTGGATCGAGAAATACACGGACTCGTTGCCCTTTCCACTCATGCTCCAACATTTCAGGAGCCGTATAACGCAATCCTCCCGCTTTAATAAAGCCCTTAAGGATGGTGTACTCGCCAACGTGGTTAAGCAGGAGATCTAAGGCTTCTGGATGTTCGACCGCCCGCACTTGATATTGAGCTGCGCGATAGACTTCATTGGGTGTTTTACCCTTTAAGCCATCGTGTGCGCGGAGGTGATAATAGGCATCTACCCAATTATCAAGAAGTTGTTGTAATTCCGGTTGCGTCATACGGAGATCGTAATCAGCCTTTTCGTTCTCTTTCTTGTTGCGCTCTTTAAGGCGTACCGCAAATTCTTTTCGAGCCTCGATAGCCTCGCGATCATTGACGTTATGGCCAATGTAGCCTGGCAGTAACTCAATAAGATCATGGCTGAGCGTCTTAAAGAAACGTTCGATAAAGGGCTTTTCCCAACCTGAGTATGGGTTAGCACGGCTTTGTTCTAAGTCGAGTAAGTGATAGATGCTCGTGGTTCGCTGGCTGACATAATCGCTGCCGTTATCGGTACGCATTAAGCCGCCTTGGTTTGGGACTCCCCAAGCCAGCAAGGTTTTACGCATTAAAAGGCAAATACCTTCGCTTGATGAAGTGGGCGAAACAAGCAGTTTGACGCGACGAGTGAAGCAATCGATCACCGCAATAATGGTGTGTCGCCCTTCTTTCAACATGGCATCGACTGGGGTTGAGTCAAATTCCCATACATCGTTTGGCGCTGCCATCCATGGATAGGTTTGCTCAACCGCAGTCCGGTATTTATCGTTGAATTTTTTAGGGTTTGTAGTGAAAGTAAAGGCCGCTTGATTCTGACTTATCCATTTATTCACCCATCGGCGAATGCTGGAGATGCTTGGGATCTGCCAAGGCATGTCGGTTTTTATCGCATAGATCTCGGCTAGCTTTTTAAGCTGCTTTGCCTTGCCCGCCAGATGCGGTTTAGCGGTGATCAGCCCCTTTAGGAAGTCGGCTAAGTCGGGCTCGTCATTCAATAAACATGGACGCTCGACTTTGTATTTACCAGCGAGTGCACTAACGCCCTCTTTTGTTAATACGTTTTCCCAACGGCGGATCGTGACAACTGAAACGCTGCTAATAACAGAGAATACCCACTCAGGTAGTGCAATCGAACGTTTGGCATACGCTTCGCAGAATGCTTTTTCACCATCAACGAGCTTACGCACCTCAAGGTAAGGCATGCAGAATTTTGCCTTGGCATTGACGATAAGCATCTTTGCATCAGCCCGCTTTTGCGCTTTATCAGGTAGATTTATAAACTGCTGAATACTCTTGGCTTTTTCTGTTTGACTCACTGCAGGAATTTGCAGTGTGGCAACAGCAGATCCCGCACGCATTAGGGACGATGGAGATTTTGCTATCTGCTCCGCTTCCTGCTTTGCCAGCTTCTGACGAGCCTCAAGGGGCAGACTATTTAGGTGATATTCAAATCCCCCACCTAGCCCTTGTCGCCTTTGCTTTTGCCAGTTCTCATGTTTTGCCCTATCACGGACGCGTCTATCCCCGACATCCAATAGCTCTGCAATTTCTACAGTGCTAAACCATTCCTTAGTCATGGTGCTCTCCCACTAAATCAACACCAAGGTATTCAGATAAAGCAGCCATGATCTGAATGGCTTTTAAGCGTTTAGGTTTACGGCCTGTATTAGGTGCAAACCATTGAACGCACTTCTGAACCGTCCTTGGGTTGTATCCATGCGTAATCGCCCACGCACGGCAGCTTTGTCCATTTGCGAGCAAGGCTGCATGTATATGACGAGCGCTTTCTATCTTCATAAGAATTACCGTGCTAATATTTTGATTACGTTCGCATTGCGAACGAACGCAGTTTAACTACAATACGTTACGCACTGCGTAACGTATTGCGAATATAGATCCGAGTTAGACACAAATCAACAGGTTTTTGCTTTTTTGCGCAGAAAATTACGCACAGAAGTTATTTTGATGCGTAAAAGATTGATGTGGTTTCGGTTGAATATTCAGTAAACCATTACTTATTCGGTAGTTTTTAAGTAATGACTATTGCTCTCTTGAGCATTAAATAGATTTTGGTTCGAGGAAAACAATGAAGTCGGAAGCCTTACATTCAGATCCAACTTTAGATCCGACTGCCACAACTGAAGTCGGCACTCTTGCTGACCGCATTTCGGAAGCTATTGGAAAAAACAGTATTAGAGAATTCGCCATTAAAATTGGCGTATCTGAAGGCACCCTACGTAATCTAATCAAAGGTGGAGAACCTAAGTTAGATACGGCAATACGTATAGCAGAAGAGGCTGGCGTGAGCATACGTTGGCTTGCAACTGGGAATGGTCCTAAATATCCGAATCGCCAACTCGATGATATTTCCCAGGAAGGTATTGTTTACGTCCATCAAGACCAATTCAATGAAGAGTATTTCTTGATTGAAGGCTATGACGTGGTGGTAAGCACTGGGCATGGTGCGTTTAATGATGAGACTGGTGTACGCAGACGACTTTCGTTTAGAAAGAACTGGCTTAAATACCGTGGTTTAAAGCCTGAGAATCTTAAAGTCGTCTATGCCAAAGGCAATTCGATGGAGCCCGCTATACACAGCGGAGATAGCTTACTGGTTGATATCAGCAAGACTACGCTAGAAGACGGCTGTATCTTCGTATTACGCCTGGGCGACGATCTTTATGCTAAGCGCTTACAGAAACTATTTGATGGCGGCATAGAGATACTCAGTGACAACAAGGAGTATAAATCTCAGATTGTCTCTGCGGGGGAACTGCCAATGCTGCAAATTATTGGCAAAGTCGTTTGGATGGGTAAAAACCTCGATTAAATCTTTAACAGTTCCGAGTTTATCAATCTTGATGAACTGTGATTATTTTTCAAAGCTGGCGCATTGTTTATGCTCCGGCTTTGTTTTTATCAATCCTAGTGAATCACTTCCGACTTAACTCATCACTCCAACAACTCTTGTACACCAATGCCTCCCGCCTAGTTTCAACTAATCTCGGCTGTTCTCACTTATTGTCAATCCATTTGACTGGTTACAGCTGTGGTAGCGCATCTGGTGCCACAACAGATAGTGAAGTGCATCACTTCATTTGAAAAACAGCTCACGCTAATTCGATAAAGCCTCAATTAACACCTCCATCAACAACAGCAAACTTGTTAAAACAGAAAAACGGACTTTAACGGCGAAAAGATAACCCACGTTTTCTATCGGTATAAAGAACTGAGTAAATTCACATTACCCCATCTGAGATCCTTTTTTGAGCGGTTTGAGTCTTAAGGACTCGACCAAGTACCGAAAACGGTGTCGATTATTTAGCAAATGATTTCAATTTCATAGAATCACCGCTTAAAAACGATGGACTCAATTATGGCTATATTGCGAATTGTTAAGTGGTTTTTTACGAAAAATGTCGAATTCTGCACCACGATGCACATTAGATGAGCACTTAACAGCATAATTACACTTTTTTTAGTAACTCGAGTTGACTCATCCAACAGAGCGTTTTACTATGCGCTCCGTTCTCAACGAGTCGCTACGATTGTGTGAAACGATTCCCCTGTAGTTCAGTCGGTAGAACGGCGGACTGTTAATCCGTATGTCACTGGTTCAAGTCCAGTCAGGGGAGCCACTTTAAGCACATGATAAAAATGAGTTAGAACAAGCAGTAAGATAAGTTGTAAACAATTCCCCTGTAGTTCAGTCGGTAGAACGGCGGACTGTTAATCCGTATGTCACTGGTTCAAGTCCAGTCAGGGGAGCCAATTACATTATCAAGCTGAAGCATTAAAATGATTCCCCTGTAGTTCAGTCGGTAGAACGGCGGACTGTTAATCCGTATGTCACTGGTTCAAGTCCAGTCAGGGGAGCCACTTTAAGCACATGATAAAAATGAGTTAGAACAAGCAGTAAGATAAGTTGTAAACAATTCCCCTGTAGTTCAGTCGGTAGAACGGCGGACTGTTAATCCGTATGTCACTGGTTCAAGTCCAGTCAGGGGAGCCATTTAAAAAGTGTTATTTCTGTAAAGTCGATAGCAATATCGCACCCTCTACTCCCCTGTAGTTCAGTCGGTAGAACGGCGGACTGTTAATCCGTATGTCACTGGTTCAAGTCCAGTCAGGGGAGCCAATTTATTCTTCGTTTTGTTCCCGTGTCTTTGCCTCTTCTGGCTTCTAGTTACCCTATTCTTTTCCGTTTTGTTTTTAAGCAAATGCAGTTACACTGTTATCAGCTTATTAATAAAAATTTATGAGTGTCATCACACAGATAGCTGCAGTTAAGTATTCTTGACTTAAACTTATCCTGTTTGAGCTCACCCAAAAAAATAGAGCGGATTTTTATGGCCATGTCAAAATCATATCCAATTTTTTTACTGCTTATTTTCTTAGGTCTTTTTGCTTGGGTATATCAAAGCGAAAATAGCCAATTACAAATCCAACAACAGCAAGAACTGGATAGCTTTAAAACCAGTTTAACCCGCTACCAACAATGGCAAGGTGATGGCGCCGAACTCTTCAAAAAGCTTTCTGAAAATTACCCATTCCAATTTTTCCAATATATTGATGATACCGATGGCCAACGGAGTCATACAGAAGGTCGTTTAGACACCCAACATCCTCATCCTTTAGCCCGTTTATTTTCTATCGAGCTCAGTCATACACAAAAATTGGCAACCGGTCGTTTACAAGTCAAACTCAGTGCAAACCAAGCGATTGAAACTTCGATTAGTCATACTCAAAAGCTCGGTGTCATGTTACTGGTGGCTTACCTTATCTTGCTGTTAGTGTTTATTCTGTTAATGTCAAAACATAGGGCGGCGATACGTTATGCTGCTGATTATATTTCAAAAATACCTGAGTTAGGGTTTTCTGCTGTCGCATCATCAAAACTCACAGGTGAGCTCAACCCCATTGGAATATCCCTTGAAGAGTGTCGTCTTCAACTTAAAGCCCAAATCGATAAACTCAATCAAGAGAATGAAAAGCTGCATAAAGCGGCCTATCAAGACACAGTGACGGGTTTTGGTAGTCGCCAGCGCTTTACCCAAAAATTAGAAACCATAAGTAATCCCGATATTCCTCAATTGGGGCTGATGGCAATGGTTAAGGCCACAGAGCTTGCGCAAATCAATCAAAAACAAGGGCGAACTGCGGGGGATGATTATCTTTCAAGGGTGGCAAATTGTATCCGCAAAGCCTGTAGTAAGTATTCAGATGCAGAATGTTTCAGGGTATCGAGCGCTGATTTTGCCATCTTTATTCCTGATGTCATGCTGAAGGATGCGCCAAAATTTTTAGATCAATTAAAAATTTATCTTGATGAATATTTGCAAATGACAAAAGCGGAATCTGTTGCCCATATCGGTTTAGTTCCCTATCACCAAGGCACCGATGCGGTTAATTTACTGACGATTGCGGATACCGCAGTCAGCATAGCGCAGACCCTTGGGCCTAATAGCTATCATATCCAAGAAAAACTCAATGGTGACGAGCAGTTTGGCGATGATCGCTGGAAAATGGCGATCAATGATTTAGTCACTCGCCAAGCATTAAAATTCTACCAACAGCCAATTCAGCCCTGCCGAACTGATGTAGAGGTTTACCGCGAGTTGTTGGCGCGCTTTTACAATAGCGAAGGTAAGTTTTTACCGACCACCACAGTGATCGCTATGGCAGAACGTCACGGTATGAGTTCTGAATTAGATAAACTGGTGGTGATCAGTGCATTAAGAATGCTTAAGGAAAACCCGACCATTTCGGGTAATTTCGGCATCAATATCAGCGCATTTTCTGCGCATCAGGATATGTTTGTCGCTTGGCTAAAGGACATTTTAGGCAAGCAAAAGTACATCGCCTCGCGCTTAGTATTTGAGATCAATGAGTCAGGTATGCAGTCTAACTTAGGGGCAAGCTATAAGTTCGTTCGCGAAATACATAGCGTTGGATCTCGAGTGTCGATAGAGCGTTTTGGCATGAGCTTTACGTCCTTCAAATTCTTCAGCGAAGTGCGCCCAGACTACATAAAGCTTGATGGCAGCTACACATCGAACATCGATGAAGACAGCAATAATAAGTTCTTCGTCCGTATGATGGTGGATGTTGCAAGACGGATAGGCATTCGGGTTATTGCGACCAGCGTCGAACGCCAAGAAGAAAAACTCACCCTCGAAAAACTCTTAGTTGATGGATTACAAGGCTATTACATAGCACAGCCCCAAGCCATGGCGATTACAGATCAAATTTAATACTTTAACGGGTTAATTCGTCGCCAAAATTTACAGTAAAGATAGTTAACCCTGCATTCTATATGTTGTTTATGCAAACGGAAAAGTCGATAATACGGCCAAGATCCGTTTAGAAAAGTATTGAGATGACTGAATATCTCCTCTTGTTGATCAGTACAGTACTGGTCAACAATTTCGTTTTAGTGAAATTCTTAGGCTTGTGTCCTTTCATGGGGGTCTCCAGTAAACTGGAGTCCGCTATTGGCATGTCTATGGCGACCACTTTTGTGCTGACGTTAGCCTCGATTCTCAGTTACCTCGTCAACCAGTATCTACTATTGCCCTTTGATCTGAGCTACCTGCGAACCATGAGCTTCATTTTAGTGATTGCGGTTGTGGTGCAATTTACTGAAATGGTGGTGCAAAAAACCAGTGCTGCACTGCATCGCGCTTTAGGCATTTACCTGCCGCTGATCACCACTAACTGTGCGGTGTTGGGTGTTGCCCTATTGAACGTTAACGAGAAGCACGATTTTATCCAATCGGCTATTTATGGCTTTGGTGCTGCATTAGGCTTCTCATTAGTGTTAATTCTCTTCTCGGCGATGCGCGAACGTTTAGCTGCCGCAGATGTCCCCTTACCTTTCAAAGGCGGCGCCATAGCGATGATCACCGCAGGTCTTATGTCCCTCGCCTTTATGGGATTCACAGGATTGGTTAAGTAAGATGTCCGGAATTTTAATTGCAGTCATATTGTTGACCCTATTGGCATTAGTCTTTGGACTATTACTCGGTTTTGCCGCCGTTAAATTTAAGGTTGAAGGCAATCCGATTGTTGATGAACTCGAAGCGATTCTGCCACAAACCCAATGTGGTCAATGTGGTTACCCTGGCTGTCGCCCTTATGCTGAAGCGATTGCCAACGGCGATAAAGTCAACAAATGCCCTCCCGGCGGCACTGCCACCATGGAAAAACTGGCGACCCTGATGGGCGTCGAGCCAGAGCCGCTGAATGCCGAAGCACAATCTCAAGTGAAAAAGGTCGCCTACATACGTGAAGACGAATGTATTGGCTGCACTAAGTGTATTCAAGCCTGCCCCGTGGATGCGATTATCGGTGCAGGTAAGCTTATGCATACTGTGCTGACAACCGATTGCACGGGTTGCGATCTCTGTGTTGAGCCTTGTCCCGTCGATTGTATTGATATGATCCCAGTCACCCAGAATCTTAAAAGTTGGAACTGGCGCTTAAATGCCATCCCAGTGACTCTCATCCAAGACACTCTCATCAAAGAGATTCAGAACCAAGACCCACAGTTAGAAGAGGAAAAGCGGTGTTAACTTTATTAGATCAATTAGATAAAGGAACCCTTTGGCGCTCACCCGGTGGTATACATCCACCCGAAGTCAAATTCCTCTCGAACGCGACGCCGATTAGCCAACTGCCCTTAGCCGCTACGTACTTAGTGCCCATTCCTCAAGTCGGTGAAAACTGCACACTTGCGGTAAACATCGGCGATAGCGTATTAAAAGGCACACCGTTAACTCAAGGTACCTCCATTTGGCATTTACCTGTGCATGCGCCGACATCAGGCACTATCGTTGCCATTGAGCCAAGGGCCAGCAACCACGCCTCAGCATTGCCGGTTAACACTTGCGTTATCCAGGCCGATGGTAAAGACACTTGGTGTGAGCTGGTGCAAAATGAGCTTGATGACTTAAGCCATCATCAGATGATCGATAAGATCCGTGCCGCTGGCATTGCAGGCATGGGCGGCGCGGCGTTTCCAACTCATATTAAGCTTAATCCGGTCAGTGAAATTGATTTAGTCATCATCAACGGCGTCGAATGCGAACCTTATATCAGCGCCGATGACAGATTAATGCGCGAATACAGCCAAGATATCCTCGCCGGTATTGGCATTATTCATCGGCTATTAATGCCAAAACGCATTGTTATCGCCATTGAAGATAATAAGCCAGAAGCGGCAAAAGCCATGCAAGCTGCAGTCGTCCAATGTGGGCTCCCAGCGGACAGCATTCGGGTAACGGTCATTCCGACAAAATATCCTTCTGGTGGTGAAAAGCAGTTAATTCAAATCATTACTGGTCGCGAAGTGCCCTCGGGCGCGATTCCCGCCAAACTTGGTATCGTCGTGCATAACGTCGGCACTGCCTTTGCGATTCATCAAGCGGTTACCCAAGGTAAACCGCTGATTGAGCGTGTTGTGACTGTGACAGGCAAAAATGTCGGTAAACCGGGGAACTACTGGTTACCGATAGGCACACCAGTTGAGCATGTGCTTGCTGCGACTGAGTTCACGCCAGAGCCTGAACAAAAGGTGATTATTGGCGGGCCTATGATGGGCCATGCATTGGCGAATATCCAAGTGCCTATTTTAAAAGGTACTAACTGTATTCTGGTGCCAAGCAGCCAAGAAATAGGAACTACGCCAGAAGAAAAAGCCTGTATCCGCTGCGGCGAATGCGCCAATGCCTGCCCTGCACTCCTATTGCCACAGCAACTCTTTTGGCACGCCAAGGCCGAAGAATATGACAAAGCTGCCAGCTACAATCTAAAGGATTGTATTGAATGCGGTTGTTGTAGTTACGTCTGCCCGAGTGATATTCCCTTAGTCGAGTATTACCGCATTGCCAAGTCTGCACTTAAACAAGCCGCCGATGAAAAGCAGCAAGCGGAGCGCGCTAAACAGCGTTTCGATGCCCGTTTAGCGCGTCTTGAAGAAGAAAAGCTTGCCCGTGAAGCTAAAGCCAAAGAAGCCGCAGAGCGCAGACAAGCGACTATGACTGGCACGGATAAAAATGCCGTCGCCGAAGCCATGGCACGGATCGCCGCGAAAAAAGCCGCAGCGGCACAATCAGCAACTGAAGAGTTGTCGACTGAAGAATCATCGAATCATCAATCAAACGTAACAAGCACTGATACGACAGACGCGCCCAAGGGTAAAGCTGCCGTTGCCGCAGCCATCGCCCGCGCTAAGGCGAAGAAAGCCGCCCAAGTGAATGCCAATGGTGCTGATACAAATGGTGCAGACACAAACAATGTGGTGAATGTTGATGCCAGTGATGAATCCTTCTTAGCAACAGATGCAATCGCGCAAGAAGCGCCGTTATCTCAGAAGGACAAAGTCGCCGCGGCCATTGCTCGCGCCAAAGCTAAAAAGGCCGCTCAGCAAGCCGATACCGCGCCGCTTGAAACGGCTGACAGCACACCAGAAGCCAGCGCTGCCGATGATAAAAAGGCCAAAGTGGCTGCCGCAGTCGCGCGGGCAAAAGCCAAGAAAGCGGCGCAGCAAGCAGAAACCGCCGCTAGTGATATTGAAGTTAGCAATACTGAAATTATCGTTAGTGACGTTAATGATTCAGAAGCGATTAAGAAAGCCAAAGTAGCCGCCGCGGTTGCCCGTGCTAAAGCGAAAAAAGCCGCGCAGCAAGCTGAGACAAATGCTGACAATGATTTAACTCAGACCGCGACTCCAGCAGTTAATTCCGCAGCTAGCGTTCAAACAGATGTGAATGATGATAAAGAAACTGCCGCTACTGACGTTAACGACGCTGAAGCGATTAAAAAGGCCAAAGTGGCCGCCGCTGTTGCTCGTGCTAAAGCGAAGAAAATAGCTGCGGCATCAGCAGCTGAGTCTGAAATAGAGTCCGTTGACGACATTCAAACTAAAGCTAACGTGGCATCGCCGTCGATAGCAGCAGCCAAACCTGAAGCCGTTTTACCATCCGCAGAACCCATTGAAACGGCAGCCTTATCAGGCGATGAGCTTAAAAAAGCACGGATTGCTGCGACCATCGCCAAGGCGAAAGCCAAAAAAGCGGCACTCGCTCAACAAACCGAAGCTTCGAGCGATTCAAATGTTGCTAATGATTAAGAACAGAATGATAAAAAGGGAACACAATGGCGTTTAAAATAGCCTCATCACCCCATGTCACACGTAATTTGCATACCTCAACTGTGATGCAAAGGGTGATTTTATGTTTACTGCCGGGCCTTGTGGTGCAATGCGCCTTTTTTGGCTGGGGCACGCTTGTTCAAGTGTTGCTTGCGATTCTTGTTGCCCTAAGCTGTGAGGCCGCGGTGATGAAACTTCGCAATCGTGATATCAAAACCAGCCTTAGCGATAACAGCGCCATGCTGACCGCAATCTTGATTGGTGTCGCCATTCCTCCCCTAGCACCTTGGTGGATGATAGTGATGGGCACCGCCTTTGCGATCGTTATCGTTAAGCACCTTTACGGCGGTTTAGGCCATAACCTGTTTAACCCTGCAATGGCGGCGTATGTATTGCTGTTAATCTCATTCCCAGTGCAAATGACCACTTGGATAGCACCGAGTACCGTTGCGCTGCATTCGCCTAGCCTAGCTGAGAGCTTGCAACTTATCTTCAACATTGGCGCCCACGTTAACTTGGAACAGTTTCGTTTAGGGATAGATGGCATCGCAATGGCGACACCACTCGATACCCTTAAAACCGATTTATCCCTAGGATTAACCACCACTGAAAGCCAGACTAAAGCCATCTTTGATGGCAGCACAGGCGTAGGTTGGTTCTGGGTGAATTTAGCTTATCTGGCTGGCGGTTTAGTGTTACTTAAACTGAAAGCCATTCGTTGGCACATCAGTACTGGCGTGTTATTGGGGCTCTTTGTTGCATCGAGTATCGGTTTCTTACTGTCGCCCGATACCCAAGGCAGCCCCCTATTACATTTGTTTTCTGGCGCGACCATGTTAGCGGCATTTTTTATCGCAACCGATCCCGTCACAGCAGCAACCAGCCCCCGTGGTCGCATTATCTTCGGCGCGTTAATTGGTGTGTTGGTGTATATCATCCGCATTAAAGGCGGTTACCCTGACGCCTTTGCCTTTGCCGTGTTATTGGCTAACCTCTGCGCCCCCTTTATTGACTACTATGTGCGGCCACGCACCTATGGTCATTCAGCTAGCTAAGGCCATTTGGCGGACTACCGTCATGCTACAAGATAATGTCATTCTGCTGGCAACGAGAGCTTAAGGAAAAAGAGTTGAAAAATCCGATGATTAAAAATGGTTTTTTATTGGCGCTGTTTGCCTTGATTTGCACGGGTCTCGTCGCCGCGGTCAATCAACAAACCTTTGACAAGATTAAGCAGCAAGAACAACAGGAATTGATGCGAGTATTGCAACAATTAATCCCTGATGAAATACATGATAACGAGCTTACCGCTCAGTGTACCTTGCTATTAAACAAAGAAGCATTAGGCACGGATAGTCCAATGCCGGCCTATATTGCTACCCATGCAGGCAAGCCTGTCGCTATCGCCATGGAAGCCATAGCACCCGATGGCTATAGCGGTAATATCAAATTAATTGTTGGAATTAATATCCAAGGTGAAGTCTTAGGCGTACGTACCTTGTCCCACCAAGAAACCCCTGGGCTGGGTGACAAAATTGAACTACGTAAATCGAATTGGGTCACTCAGTTTGTTGGTAAAGTGTTGGGCTCTGCAGATGATAAGCAATGGTTAGTTAAAAAAGATGGCGGCGATTTTGACCAATTTACCGGTGCAACCATTACCCCGCGCGCTTATGTTAAAGCAGTCAAAAACGCGGTATGGTATTTCAGCACTAACCAAGCACAAATTTTCAGCCAGCCGCTAAATTGTGAGGCCAACCATGACTAATTATCGCGAAATTGCGTGGCAAGGACTGTGGAAAAACAATCCAGGCCTAGTGCAACTGTTAGGTTTATGTCCGCTACTTGCGGTTACAGCAACGATCACTAACGCCCTTGGCCTTGGTCTAGCCACTATGCTGGTGCTGATTGGCTCTAACATTTTGGTGTCACTGGTGCGCGACTATGTACCCAAAGAAATTCGTATTCCTGTGTTTGTGATGATCATCGCCGCGCTAGTCACCACAGTGCAACTGCTCATCAATGCCTATGCCTACGGCCTGTATTTATCCCTTGGGATCTTCCTGCCATTAATTGTGACGAACTGCATCATCATCGGCCGCGCCGAAGCCTTTGCCTCGCGCAATAATGCGTTTAGTGCCGCCTTCGATGGTCTAATGATGGGCCTTGGTTTTACTTTAGTGCTTACAGTGCTGGGCTCAACGCGGGAAATCTTAGGCCAAGGCACACTGTTTGATGGTGCGGATCAACTGCTCGGCCCATGGGCTAAATCGTTAACCATGCATCTATGGCAAGTCGATACCCCATTTCTCCTTGCTATGTTGCCACCCGGCGCATTTATCGTGATGGGATTATTGATTGCATTGAAAAATGTAATTGATAAAAAAGTCAAAGAACGCCAACCTCAAGTCGCCGCAGAGCCGAGTGTTACCCGCGCACGGATCACTAAGGTAGGTTAGGCTTTCAAGTAACGACTGGCATTATGGCGATCAGATATGCCCTAGTGTTAACGCGTTTAATGTGTGCCTAGCACATGATTAGCGGCAAAACTCAAAGCATAAGAAAATCAGCGAACGTGGGTTGTAAACTCATCAATCATCATTAATAAGATAGTGATAATGAACGGTTGAGAGTTGACACCCACCACAGCGCAGGAATCGTACATGAATCAAGAAAAACGTATCCAGATCCTCACTCGTCTTCGCGATAACAATCCCAAACCTGAAACCGAACTCAATTTTTCAAGTCCCTTCGAACTGCTAGTGGCAGTGACGTTATCGGCCCAAGCAACAGATGTGAGTGTCAACAAGGCAACAGACAAGCTCTTTCCTGTGGCAAACACAGCCCACAGCATTTATGCCCTTGGCGTAGAGGGTTTAAAGCAATACATAAAAACCATAGGCTTATACAACAACAAAGCCATCAATGTGATCAAAGCCTGTGAGATCTTGATTGAAAAGTACAATGGCGAAGTACCAGAAAACCGCGAAGCCCTAGAATCTCTGCCCGGCGTTGGCCGCAAGACGGCTAACGTGGTACTAAACACTGCGTTTGGTTGGCCAACCATCGCCGTAGACACCCATATTTTTCGCCTCGCCAATCGCACTAAATTCGCGCCCGGCAAGAACGTAGTCGAAGTGGAAGAGAAAATGCTAAAAGTCGTGCCGGCGGAATTTAAAGTCGATGTACACCACTGGTTTATCCTGCACGGACGCTACACTTGCCTCGCGCGCAAACCCCGCTGTGGTAGCTGTATCATTGAAGACTTGTGTGAATACTCTCCACCAAAAATAAAGTAAAGAATCAGATTTATTTTATATAACAGATTCATTAGATAATCTGTTTTTTATCTTTACAAAAAGCCAAAGACCTACCATAGTGTATTTATGTGTAAGCGATATTGAATTATGTAATGAATAATTTGAGGGATAATATTCAGGTTAGGATATATAAGGATATAAAAAGCGCTTCGTTTCCAGTCGTAGTTAGGAACGGCTTCCTCCCATGCTGCTTGTACCTGAATGCTTATCTAAACGGCAATCATAACTCCCCACTTTCCAATGCGAGATCACGCACCTCAAAACAGTCACCGTCATTCTACACTCGAAAGAAATATGCCTATGAGTTGAAGTTTTTATATTGCTTCTTCATGGAGAATGGTATTGACCTTGTTGAGCGTGTAGCATGTGGATCGTTTTTATCGATCGAGGAAATTGATGACTACATTCGTGCTTGTAAATTCTATGTGGACACAGAAGACGATAACAAAGACAGCACGGTAGTCAGCCTGACTGATAAAAGGATAAGAGATGCGATACATGCGACATCCAACAGTCAGCCAGAAGTGTCAGCGCATACGTTTAATCAACGCCTCAATCGCCTGAAAGCCTACATTGAATTCCTATATGTGTGCCATCACTACGATAGAGCTGAAACTGATCAGCAAATCAGTACGGATGCTCAATTTAATAAATTTAAACTCTACATAAGCTCGGTGATATCTCACTCTAGAAAAGACAACACGGTTGTTAAAGATCCCCTTGAATCCGTAATTTCAGCGGATAAGTTCTTTGATTTATTAGAAATTATTAAAGAGCGCTCGCCAAATAACCCATTCAAGTCGAGCAAGCTTCGAAATCAAATCATCGCCCAAATATTGATTGATACTGGCGTTCGTGTGGGTGCTGTATTGAAATTGAAGGTGAGTGATTTAGTGGATGATTGGGGCAACCCTAGATTCCGACTGACCCGAACACCTAATGACCCAACGGACACAAGGCAACTTCCCGCCGCGAACAAAACAAAAGCACTCTCGGTTTCCATCTCTTGTGACCTGATGAAGCTCATTAAGCTCTATATTGAAACCGTGCATAATAGTACCCCAAACGCTCATGAGCATGATTTTGTCTTCATCTCGGAAAAAGGGAAAACCATCGGAAAGCCTATATCATACAACGCCATTCACAAGGTCATTAAGACCTTTGGGGATGCCATTGGGATAGCGCTGCACCCCCATTTACTTCGTCATAAATGGAATGAAATCTTTGAAGATAAAGCAAAAGAAAAAGGATTTTCAGCAGATAAAATTGAAGACCTTCGCAAATATGCGATGGGTTGGGTGGAAGATTCAAAAATGGCCTCCATCTACAACGAATTCCAATTAGCCGTAACGGTGGCGGAAATCTCATCGAAGAACCAGAGACGATCCGTGCCCAACCTGAGAGACGCCCTATGAACAGCCTGGAATTAAATGATTTAATAAATCGTTATGAAGGAACAAGTACCTTTCAGTCAAAAATGGTGGGCTATGATTTCGACCTCTTTTCAGATGAATGGGTGCTCGGTTACAAGAAAACCCTTTACCTTGGCTGGATGCACACGTTAGACAGCAACGTTTTTCTCGATTTGCGACTGGCTATCGCTCACGCAGCAAAACATTATGCTTATACAAGTCTAAATGGTTTTGTCAGCATCTTAAAAACGCTTTGCCAGTATATAGAGCCCGCAACGTTTGAAGCGTGGTGGCTAACACTGACGGACTATAAAAGGAATATAAGAGATGCGCTATATGCATTTTGTCAGAGAAGCCATGAGTACCGTAGCCTTAACCTGACTCCGCTCTATAATCTCGTTAAGGAAGAAAACCTAGGGAGAAGCAATTTTCATAAAGGCATCCTTGATGAAAAAACAGGCGCGTACAGTGAAATCGAGCGTGATAACCTTCTTGAAGCCCTTAGAATCGAAACGCTCCATGCACTCGATAATGAGTTCATCACCATATTCCCTATTATCCGCCTGAGAAATGTTCTGGCTTGTCAGTTGATGGTCGCCATCGTAAGAAGACCTACACAATTAGTTCAACTCAAATGGTGTGACCTCTTGCGAGTGGGTCAGGCGTTTACCTCACACAAGCAGCATAACCGTGATTGGCAGCCTCTGACACAGCATCACTTTTCTGATGTGGAGCAATTGCACTTGCGAACCTTTAAAGGAAAAGACGGACGATTTAGATGCAATGCAGAATCACGCTCACATCGACTCGATCCAAACCTGTCTGAATTGCTTCTCCAATATTACCAAGTGTATGAAACCTATCTATGTGTATGCTTGAGCAAGTGCGACATCGCATTAACTGAGAGTGACGTCAAAGCACTGATGCAACGACTGCCACTGCTTCTAGACCAAAGTTTATTTTCAGCAAAATTCGAGTCGAAAGAGAGCCTCTTTCGCTCAGTGAGCGATACATCCGAGGCATTTCATCTATCTTCTGTAAATCTTATTAGTTGTATTTATTACCTCTTCAAGCAAAAGCTCGACATTAAAAGTGACCGCATCGCCCATCAGCCACTTGCCTTTAAAAATAATCGCTGGCGTCACACCCAGTTAACCCTTGCTGCTTGGATGGGATTTAGCCCCGCACAGGTTGCCGCCATTACCGGTGTCACCGTGCAGTCCATCCAATCTTATCTTGATTTAAAAGCGCCGGAACGGGTCAAAATTGACCAAGCCTTTGCGGGGAACAGTGTTATAAAGCGCTTTGATAGCATCTCTTCGAAAGAGTTACAACAACACCCTGATTTTGTCGTTAAAAATCCTTTTGATGAGGAAATGGGGCACAAACTGAACCCCGCCAATTGCGCCAGCTGTCAGTCAAAAGGGGCCGCCCCGATGGGGTGCTATCCCTGTGATAACTTTCGACCGTTAGAAACCGCCAATCATCAGCCGTATTTGGATAAAGCCGAGCGTAAACTGGCGATTAACAGTCAATCAGCGCATCCCGCCACGGTCAAACGGCTGCAAACCATTATCGCCTATATCCGAGTGACGATTACGCTTTGTGAAGAGCGAAAAAACCTGAAAGTAGGTGCGCAGATATGAGCACGATAAATCGCTACATTGATAATCAACGTGTTTATGCAGCCAAAAAGAAAACGCAGCCACTAATGGGCTTCACTAACGCTCAGGGGGAGCCTGCTTCATGGTATGACATGGCGGTGACATTCACTGACAGCGGCGGCAGAACCCTCAACATTGTCTTTTGCAATCTGAATAAAAACATACCGAAGAAAGGTACGCGCTTCACAGAAAATGATCGATTAGTGCCTGAAAAACACGATTTATTGTTTGCCTATACGCTTGATATATTAAAGGAAAACGTAAGTACATATGACAAGCAACAAAAAATCACAACTGCAAGACGCTTCCTTTGCCACTTAGGTGAGAATGTTGCTTCAGCCTCCCTTGAAAAGATCCAACACGCCATAGACTCGCTGACATATCCAATCTCCCTATCGGGATTCATCAACTGGCTACACCATCATAAAATGCTGCCCAAAAGCTGCCAGCCCTACTTAAATAACCCCCGAAATACAATGCGAAAGAAAAGTGGTGATGACGCACTGGCGGCGGAGAAAAGCAAACTGCCTTCGGAAAAAGCGCTGTTGGCGATCGGCGCTATCTTTCATGATGTCATCCCCCCCTATCAGGATGATGACCAAAATGATATTGATGCTTGGCAACCGCTTATCGCTTCGACGCAAACGCAGCGAGACAGTTTTATTTGCACCATGGCAGCGCTAGGCATGGCGTCACCCAATCGCATCGGAGCAGAGCAAGTGCTTCTGACAACACAACGCATCCAGCGCCATACAGAGGTTGTCGACGGACAAGAAAAAACGGTGCATTATCTTAACTGGCGAGGCTCAAAAGGGTACAAGGACAATCAAAATCACATCAATGCCGAAATGGTTGAGAGTGTAAACCGAGCCTTGCACTACACCATTCTAACGACGGAGCCTACCAGAGCGCTCGCTCGATTCTATCGACAACCAAATCGCCCACTGAAAGAAATACTGGGTGATTTTAAGCCGAGCGATGAGAATATCGCCCTGCTTAAGCCATCCATGAACAAACCCACGCAGCTGTTGCATCTTGGCTTGCTGCTGGGCTTTTTTGACGGCACTGATAAATGCCTGCGAGTTTCACCTGACACAAAAGGGGCAACCGACAAAACCTCTAAATCGCATAATCCAAAGTTCATCAAACCCATCGCCCAACTTGAGCCGTTCGATACACTGGTGTTTAAGCATCACTGCCCTTACGCTCGGACGCTGACAGGATGTAAGTTCACAATACAATATCAATACCAAAAATATACCGCAGGTCAACAAGCGCTTACAGTGGCAACCTTTCAAAATCACATCATCAAGATAAATCAATCTAAACTGAGCGGCTATAATTATCATCAAACGAAGTCTGTCGATGTTGAAAACGCCTTGTTTATGTATACAGAAAAGCAAATGGGCGGCAGGGTAACACACCCTTTTCTTTTGGTGCCGATAGGTACTCTCACTAAGTTCTTTGCTGAAGAGTTAATTAAACGCAATAAAAACAGACTGACTATTTTTGAGCGACATGGCTTTGCCTCCGACTTTGCGCTAAAGCCTCACCAACTGCGCCATTGGCAAAATGATTATCTTGCGAAAAAAGGGTTGCCTCATCATCTCATTACCCTGCTGTCAGGTCGGCAGAGCGCAGAGCAGACCCTGACTTATATTCATACCACTGACGCCGAGAACGCCTCGGTGATTGGGGATATCTCTTACTCAAATGAGCTAGAAAGCGACGTAAAAGAGAAGGTAAGCCTTCGTATTAGAACCATGAACCAATACAATGAGGCGATCGACAATGAAACGCCGACTTTTGTTCATGAAACAGGGTTTTGCACTCAGAACCTCGCCCTATCACCTTGTACTTACATGTCGGAGTTTGAAACACAATGTGCGCTGTGCTCATCGTCGTGCCATATCACCCATGATAGTGAGGCAATTGCCTTGCTTATGAAGGATCTAAAAGTACAGACGCATAACTTGGAAAAGATTCAGACTGCCATCAACTTTGTCACCAGTCGATGCATGCAGATGTGGTACAAAACCCATTATCGCAACACATGCATGTTAAAGCACCTCATTGAAGTGCTGTCCGATGACACCATCGAAAAAGGCAGTATGGTGCGTTTACTTACTCGTTCAAACAGCATAAGAATCACCAATTTAGAGACAAAAAACGTGGCAGAGCACAAGTTGGCGCTTCCTGATGTCGAGCATGCCCTTCAAGCCGCGCTTGAGGCCAAAAATGCTAAAAACCAAGATGAAGCCACAAATAATTTCTTAGGCTTTCTAGGTTCACTCTAGGGGGGGATATGGCACTTAAATCACTCGAAACGGAACAGCAAATCTCCATACAGGCCCTCATTCGAAACTGGGAAGGTAAATTAACCTGGGACTTTTTAGTCACAAAAATTGAATCCAGTTTAGGTATTGCGACCACGAGACAAACGCTCGACAAATACGCTAATATCAAGCACGAATACAAGCAAAAAAAGCTAGCTTTAAGGGGTAAGCCTGTTTCGCCTGATAATAAGGAACTGATTTCTTATTTACAGAAAGACGTGGAATTAGCGCAGAAGGTAATCCAACTCGAAGCACAGCTTGCGGTAGCAAGCTCAGAGATTGGCAAACTTCAAGCTTTCATTCAAAAGTTATCCAGCATTGGCAAAACCAACCCAAGTGTCATGGATGTGTTTCAAAAGACCTTACGAGACGTTGAAAGTAGCAATAAGTAAACATCACACGTAGTTTTTAAATGTTTGTACATTTTATTGAATTTTAGTTGGATGAGTGGTCTATGAGTCAATTTGAAATTGATAAAATTAGAAGTTGGACTAACGAAGAGATTAGCTCCCCTTACTTGTTAATTTCCCAGGAAGATTGCACCTTACACTTAGGTTACTATGCTGGAATGGGAACAGCTGATAGCACGCCAATAGAACAATTGCCTCCAATTTATAAGGAAATCATTAGTGCATGGTTAGAATCTGGAGTGTTAAGGCAAGCAGGTGAATCGTTTCCGCTTTACCCAGGAAGTCACTTGTTCAAAAGACTGATCCTAGATTGTTCGTATTGAGTCAATTTTTATCTAAGACCACTGCACACGCCAGATTAAAGGCAAAGGGTGACTAAAGAAAAAAAGAAAAAGCACCCAGACCAGGGTAATCCTCCCTGAAGCCACACAAGCACAAAAAGCGACTGAAATAAGCAAACAGGGCTCGCTCGAAAGTTTACTAGGCCCACCAGAGTGCAAGCAGAGCTGAAGCGGCAGATCTCACTTGGCAGGAATCATTTAGATGTGTCTATGGCAAGAGTGCCCTTATGTCACAACTCAAGGCTTCCGCCAATTGATATGCCTTTTCGAGCGTGATGTTTACCTCTCCACGCTCTATTCGCCCCATATAACTGCGGTCTATCTCAGTTAGTAGTGCAATTTTTTCTTGGGAAATGCCTCGCCGTTTACGTTCTTCTCGTAATTTAGCCCCAAATTGGATTGCTAAGTCTTTCATTTTTCATCTCGTTAAAGAGAAAGACTATCCAAAGTTGCGGCTTATAATGCCACGGATTATAATCCGCATTTTGAAAACAATGCTCTTCTAATGCCTAGTTGGAGCACTAAACAGCCTCTTGCGAGAACGTCATGTCTAAAGTCTCAATCAAAATATGCCCTACTTTGCATACCATTCTCCAGGACGAGAGCTTCAACAATTTTCAAATTAAGAGTTTACGCGACGCTTATCTTGCTGCTTCGACTAGCGGTATAACGGTCAGTAAAACCTACAATTTCACTTATCAACAGGTCCACAGACTCGTGAAAAAGGGGCTCTTAGATAAAAATGTAGACCAACAGTCGAAGGAAACGACTTATCAAAAGACAACGAACTTTTTCCAAGCAAATTTCATCCTGCAAAGCGCAAAAAAATCCGAAGCCGTACAGGTAACACCTACAAATAGGGAAAAGCATAATACTATTAAACAATTAGAAGAGCGGCTCAAGCAGTCAGAAATCGATTTGCTGACAAGCATAGGTGAGTCGGAAGAGTATATGCGTTTATACCAATCCTTTCCCGAAATGAAAGCTCATCTCGAATCACAGTATTTGTTGGCTCGTGAAACGAGCTCAAAACTGCTAGGTCAAATCAAAGCGATTAAATCAGCTATTACCCATCAGCAAAAGTAACTCCATGCAACTTAGACAATGGCAATCTGAGTGTGTCAAACGCGCTCTAAGGCACTTTTATGGTGCTCACAAACATTTCCTTTGCTTAGCAACACCTGGTGCAGGCAAATCAATTATGGCCGCCGAAGTTGCTGCGAGACTATTTGAGGATGGTCTAATCGATTTTGTGTTGTGCTTCTCTCCATCAGTGAATATCTCTCAAGGGATGAAACAGACATTTTCCAATCGTCTGGAGTGCCGATTTGATGGCGTGATAGGTTCAGTTGGTTGCTCTTATACTTACCAAGGAATGTTGGCTTTTAAAGAGGATTTTTGGCAATTATTGAGAAAAAATCGAGTCCTCGTCATCTTTGATGAGATCCATCATTGTGCAGGGAGCTCTCTTGAAGATGCAAACGTATGGGGGGAAGAAATCCTACTCAACATACAGACCCAAGCGCAGTACACCCTAGCGTTAACGGGCACGCCTTGGCGCTCGGACCAAGCACCGATTGTTTTATCTCGATACACAGATCCAGATAACCTAATTCAATGTGACTATGTTTATGGCCTTAAGGAAGCAGTTGCCGATGGTGTATGCCGCAGCCCTCACATTGTACTAATTGATAACGACAAAATTTTAGTTACAGACGAAGAAAACGAAACAAAGACTTATGGCTCTTTGGATGAGTTATTGAAAAGCTCATCAATCCCTTATCAGTCGATCATCGAGAATCATGAGGCGATTCAACATATCTTAGCGTTAGCAACAAACAAGTTAAGAGCCATAAAACAGCCCAACCCTAATGCCGCCGGACTTATTGTCGCATCATCTGTATCTCACGCTGCGGATATCTTGAAGACACTCAAAACAGAGTTTAATGAAACAGCTCAGATAGTTACCTACAAAGAGGATGATCCATCTGCCAAGATAAATGAATTCAGAAACAGCACAACTAACTGGATCGTGAGTGTAGGTATGATAAGTGAGGGGACTGATATCCCTCGCCTGCAGGTTTGTTGCCACCTTAGTCGAGTAAAAACTGAGCTTTACTTTAGACAGGTTTTAGGTCGTATTTTACGCACTAATGATTCGCTTAATCAGCAAGCTTGGCTATACACCTTTGCTGAACCAAAACTTGTAGAATTTGCCAGTCGTATAGCTGAAGAAATACCGGATACCCCAGTGATATTTAGCGAGCCAATTGAGATAAAGCTCAAACAAGAGTTACCCGAACCCCTTGATATGACAGTGAAAGCGATGCCTCCTTCTAACAGCAATATTCACAATATTGGCAGGCTGTCAATCAATACACAGACGCCATCGTATTCTATAGAGCTTTCATCGCGGCATATTTTAGGTACACCAACATCATTATCATTTGAACTTTTAGGTGGTTTTAGAGAAAAAGTTGTCTCAACTTTTAACTCACCGTTTTAAGTCATAACATCTGAATTATAGTTCAACCACTTTTCTCGACACTTTGAGTTTTATGGTGACACCATAAAACTCAAAGTGATTCACAACTAGAAAGCTTTTGGGCATAAATGAGCTAGAGCTTTTGCTCTATCTCCAATCGATTAGATTAGGAAAAGTATAGTGGTTCAGTTCAGCTTTTAATCCGAGAAGCAATTAATGTCGCTTTAGCAGTTGCTCAATGTGAGTGGCAATACAGCTAATCGATTCACTGACAGCATCTATAACAAAGTCAAAAGCTCTTCCATAGCCGACGCTCAAGCTGGCGGTATCAAACCCAAGATCTTGCAGAGTATCGATACACTTCTTAACTGCATCATGGGCATCAGCGATCCTAAGGTCGTTATTCAAGAACAGCGCCTCTAGTGTGGCATTGCGTTTTTTCCAACCTTCGGGTTCGTTTTCTGATGTAAAGCAATCAATAGTTTCATGCTGTTCGTTCAAAAATTCGAGTATGTTTAAAAGACTTTGAATCAACTTTAAACTTCCTAGATTCTTCACGTCAGCGCTTGGACAACCGGCATGGCGAAGAAGTGACTTGAGAAAACCATTTGGGATTTTTTGGAGAATCTCATGAAGACTCTTACAACGAGCCAAGAATACCTGTTGTGTCATGTCTAGTGGCGCGACCTGAGCTAGTCGTACAAGAGACGGGTAATGCAACCATCCATTCGCATCAACTTCTTGTTGACTAAAACCTGTTAGGTCTTCAGGTGCATAAAGTTGCCCAGTAGCCTCTCCTAGCGCTGACAACCCTTCTCCTAAACGTATAAGGCCTTCTAGAAGTCTTTGTACCTTTATTGCAATATGCTCTTCGTCTAGATTTAATTGTTCAACAACTTCTGGCTTTACCTCATAATTATTCGCGTGAACAATTTCTCTATCAGGCTTGGCTTTATATAGTTCACGAATGGGTACTCGGATTAAGTTTCTCCCAACTCGTTGGCATTCTGTAAAACTCCACTGCCCTTTATATGAAGGTGAACTCCACCATTGTCCATAGATGTTTATGGGTGTGGTGTCATAGAAGTTACTTTGCTCATATTTTTCGAGGAAGCGATCATCCAAGTAGATATTGTAGTTAGCCATAAGTGCATTTGCCCTAGCATGTGTCATAGGCTCTTTGTCATCAGCCCAGAGCAAGGTTTCTGCATCTTGCTCCAAACACAGTTCAGGTAAAACGGCTTCAACCGAAGCCCAGAGCTGAAGGAGAATCCCGCCTTTGTGTTCTCGGAGATCTAACTCATACCATTCAGGGCCTTCATCTGGTTTTAATACAACATGAGAATTACCATTCAATGATTTTCGCAATTCTGGAGTATCTTCTAATTGAGCTTCATAGAAGAAAACCCGCACTCCTTTAGCACCACGAAGCCACAAATAACGGCGGAGATATTCATTGGACATTTTCCAGCATACATTGCGCTTCAAGTGACCTTGATATTCGCTTGATACTTCCCCCTCCGCGACGTCAAATTCTGGTAGGTTTAGGGCGTCATATATGAGTCGCTGTTCATCATTACCGATGCAGCGAGGTGTGAGACCAAGAGTCATCCAAACCTTTTCAGCGAGGCTAAAAGTGTAAAAGGAAGTGTCTCCCCAAGCCGCAACTATGTAATCATATCCAGAGATTGAAGGACTGAATTGAGCAGATACTGCCTTTTTTTCACCAAAGGGGACAGAGAAAGCTACAACGCCGTCACCTGCCTCTTTCAAGACTTCAATTGGGCCATCGTTACCCTCAGGAACAACAGCCATCTGAAGGTGCAAATGTTCTGCATGTTTTCCATAAAGATCAGTCTCCTGCATGCAAGCGACCTCAACACGTAAATCAGGAGATAGGCCTACAGGCTTCAGTAACTCTTTTAGTCTATGTGGCAAAATGGATTCCGACAGAGGGAACGATTCAAGATAATTAAAATTCATGGTTATCAATCCGATTTTGATTACTCATATGTGCACGGCTAGATCTGTAATCAGGACACTAATTGCAACAGCCTCTAAGTATGTGCATAGTGGAATGGTATCTTTTAGGCATCATAAGCCCTGTATGAGGATTGTTTCAATGGATGTTTGTTGTCTTGGTAGTCTTATCAATTTTTTTACAATGCCCTCTAGAACGGAAGACTTTCCAGAGTGGGTATCTCGGAAAGATGTCGTAGACTTTTTAGTTAATGATGCAAGTGACGATGACATCATTCTTCATGCATCAGCCAAGACCATGCTCCTGAATACTGTTCTTGTGCCTAAAAATGAACTGTTTGAAACAGATCCTCATGAGATGACTTCTTGGGATTACAACAATACGGGATGGTCAGTTTGTAGCGGTGGCGGTCGTGAAAAACCGTGGGTCGAACCACCACTAGAAGATTGTAAACCTAATGTTCTGAGCAAAGGTGAGCCTCTCATATTTAAGCGTTCTTTTCACGGTGTAAGAGGGCGCGAGAACTACATAGAGATCTCTGAAAAGTTCTTGCAAGTGATAGATTTGCACTACATGCATGAACTGAATTCTTGGTGCAAACTTGATAAAAATGGTGATATCGACGAAATCATCAAAATTCATGAGTTGGAGCAAGAAGGGGAAGAGTACGGCACTGTAGTTTCGATTAGATTCAGCGCATTAGCAGAGTACTGCTATCTAACCGAAACAGCAGTAGTAAGGTTATTTGATGTTGATAGAATTGACTACGCAAATTTTACTAGTTGGGGCTCGTCACCAGAAGAAGTCGTGGCTGAACAAGGTGTCTTTGGTAAACGCAAAGTCATCTCTAATGCTAGCTATTTCAGAGGCGTTCAAGCATTTGCGCCGAGACATGAAGATAAGGAGGATGACACGCCAGAAGAACAGCTGTATGCCACTTTCATTGCTCAAGATTGGAAGAACAAGCGTGTTGAAGAGATATCGTGTGCGCCATCCGCTATTGATAATTACTTTACAGACTCAGATAAAGCCTTTGAATTAAGTCCGGCATTCTTCAATGCTGAAGTTATTCTCAAATACAAGTCCGACACTGATAAATACACCTTAGAGGAAAGATCAATAACATCTAGAGCTGGTTGGTATTTAAAGAGCTACGACATTAATGAAGCTGGTCAAATCCATACTTATCTAGGCGATCTACAGAAACTGCCATACTCAGAACAATTGCACTGGAAGCAATATAATGAGAAGCCTAAAGCTCCTATTTCAGAGAGATCTTTAGAAACAGACTTTAAGGGAAATTGGTTTAAAGTTTGTAACCCAGTTGAAGATCTCAAACGAAAATTGGATGAGCTTGATTCCAAAGGTACAACTTGGTGGAGAATGAAAAACCGTGTTGTGAAGCAATCACTCCACTCTGTTTATTCAAAGTCTGTCGATGAGTGGAAAGAGGAGATTTTGAGGTTGGATCAGGTATTAGTCGAAGGCCTAGTCAAGAAACAATTGAAAACTAAAGCGAAGACGCTAGGTCAAAATCCACTGGATAAAGATAGAGAATTGAAACTAGTTGAATTGTGTCTCTTGGGGTGTGGTTTTGATGCAGAACATGCACGCAGCGTCCTTACTCCTTGGCATGATGCTCATAATCTGAGAAGCTTCCTCAAAGGACATATTTCAGGACAAACCGCTGAGCAAATCAGACTAGATGCTATCAAGGACTTTGGTTCACTTAGAAACCACTTCAATGACCTCTGCGAAAGATGCCATGAATCACTCTGTGTCATCTTCAATGCTTTAGAAGAGCATCAGCAAGACAAAACAGGTACTCAAAATATTTGAAGGTAGAGCTATTCACATGAGCCTAGCAAATCTAATCCCGAACTTGAGTGGCTGAAACTCATTTAGGGGCAACAGTGAGTTACATTGGGAAGTGTTCATTTTCATATGATTCAACTAATGAAATCCATTTTTCAAGCTCGGAACCTTCAGCGGTATTAGGTATTGCATCAAACAATCCTTCAATTTTCTTTAAAGCTGCACGATACTCATCATCAGAACTCAGAGGCGTCTCTTCGCAATAAGTAATAATCTCATCCCCGACAGAAGGAGAATCAATCCTTGCCGCTAAGTCATCAGATAGTGGTGCGGTAGCGTCACATTTTGAGAGCAATATATTGATTTTAGTATTCTTCATTATCAATTCCTCTATTCGAATAGTCATAGTTACAGTAGCCACTCTGTAGTATGACTAAAAATTGGGTCTAAGCTATACTGACACGCTTTGAGGCATAAACGTGTTACTCCATCTACTGCCGGATATCAGCACTTTATCTCTGGCAGACATTTCCACTTAGTCGTGTATTGCGGTGTGAGTAGATCACGGCGCATGGCCCATTTTTGCTCGATACCTTGGGCGGCAATGAATAAGGTATCTGTGCCATAACGTTGATTGATGCAATCAAGAGTCTTCATTAACGCTGGTTTAGCTTTTGAAACATTGAATAAATCTAACTGGCCATGCTGGGTGCTAACTAAATCAATCAGACCTACACCGACTTTATAATAACGTACGCCTGCACGGAAAAGTTGAGATGCTGCTTGTGTCATGCCTTGAGTAAGTTCAATGCTGCAATCGGTGGCACAAGCAAAGTGCACTAAGGTCTTAAAGCCTGTTGGGCGTTCATCGTAGGGAGAATTGCTGGCAAACAACAACATTGTTTTACAGCTTGAACCTTGCTTGCGCGCTTTCGCTGCGGCAATCGCCACATGTTTACTTAAGGCTTGCAGTAAATCCTCATACTCGGTAATACGCTCGCCCACACTACGAGTTGAGAATATTTGCTTCTTATCTGCCCTCGCCTCGTCCCACACTTTGCACGCTTGCCCATTGAGTTCACGTACAGTGCGTTCTATTTCAATACTAAATTGCTTCCGAGCTAAACCTGCAGGGATTTTTGCTAAGTCATAGGTGGTCTTGACGTTCATCAATTCAAGTTTTTTGCTTATCCTGCGCCCAATACCCCAGACATCATTCACATTCATTGATTGTAAAATTGAAATCCTGTCTTGTTCATTATCAATAACACACACACCATGATAGCCAGGTAACTTCTTTGCCGCGTGATTGGCCGCTTTAGCCAGTGTGAGTGTTGAGCCTATGCCGACACAAACCGGTAAACGTGTTTCTTTCCAAACTGCTTTTCGAATCAACTGGCCTTGGGTTTGTAAGCACTTAATGGCGGGGTAACAATTTTTAAAGGAGAGAAAGCTTTCATCAATCGAATAGACGTGCTGCTCTGGTGCAAATCGGCCAATGATATTCATCATCTTTGCGGATAAATCAGCATAGAGTTCATAGTTACTTGAACAAACAATGACGCCTAATTTCGTACACAGGTCTTTGACCTGAAAGTATGGTGCAAACTTAGGCACACCCCGTTCTTTCGCTTGCTTGTTTGCCGCTACGATGCAGCCGTCATTGTTGCTCAACACAATCATTGGCTTACCACGCCAATCAGGCCTAAATACCTGCTCTGCAGAGCAATAAAATGAGTTAGCATCAACTAAGGCATACATAGTTGTGACACCAATATAGAGCAATGGGTGTGCAGCCTCACAGACCGAGTTACAACCCCTTCTATACGGAAGTCATCGTAATCTTTAACCTCAACGGCTTGCTGTTGTTCATTAGACGATAAAAGCAATTTTCGGGTTTTGTCGTAGATTTTACATACAAACTCACCGTTCAGAGTTGCAACGATAACGTCACCTTGTTGCGCTGTAACATGCCTATCCACAATGAGTACGTCACCATCAAAGATGCCAACCCCTTGCATTGATTCCCCTTGCGCTAAACCTATATAAGTAGCGCTCGGATGTTGCACTAATAGCTCATCGAGACTTAAACCCAGTTGTGTGTATTCGGCTGCTGGGTTTTCAAAGCCGTGAACTCCAGCACGAGCAGGAACAGGTATAAAAGGGTAAACACGCATAGCGCCACCATTACTGTATATAAACACAGTCATTATAGCGCTAGTGAAGTTGTTAGCAAACTTTAGATGATTTACTTATCAGTTATCTGATTTGAACTGATAAAGATTGCAGTGAACCCTAGTCAACCTTTTGGCCTACTACAATCAAACTGTCTGTATATGAGTACCCATAAGCAAATGGGTATGCATTTTTACCTAACAAGGATGAGTAAACCTCGGAGTGGTACTTTCCTGAAGTGATTGGCACTATTTCTTTAAGCATGTATCCAGCATTTGTTAACTCAGTTAGAGCAAGCTCCAAATCACTAGATAAACGTTCACTATCGACTTCACAGTCAGAATATTGAGTGATCTTGGCGAGTTCCGCGACGACTACTTTCTTGTTTGTCCAAGGGTCGTTTATCTGAGCACTTTTATCTAAGTCTTTATAAACAGGATGGTCCCCTTCTGGCCCCATTTTTTTGAAAAATGCTTTTACGTGTAAAACCTTATGCTCCATAGGTACGCCCTTACAATACATCTATTATCGATAAATTTGACCCAGCAAACCTAGTTAACAGCATGCACATAGTCAATAACAATCAAAATTTATTCGCTGGCATTAAGAATGAATTGCTATAGGTAATTGTTCTGGATGGTGTAGCAATGGCTCAAGCTGAATGCTATCGAATTTGTACCAGAAGTCGATATCTGATGGTGCAATCAATAGCGGCATTCGGTTGTGATATTGGCTGCATTGTGCTGTTGACGCAGTGGTGAGGGTAACCAGTTGGGCACCATCATTGGACGGGAATAAGATCCCCGCCATATACAATGGCTGTTCCTCTGCATGACTAAACAAGTATTTTTGCTTTCGCTTACCACCTTCGTCACGCCACTCATACCATCCAGAACATGGAACAACACAGCGATGGTGCGCAAACGCATTAGCGAAGGTTTTCTTTTCTCTTACGGTTTCAACTTGAGCATTGATTAGCAGAGACTTAGACCAATTAGGTTTAATTCCCCAGGTGCAATGGATTGAAGTCAGTTGATCATTGACCAGCCCTACAACAGTGACTTGTTCTGTAGGCCTTAGGTCTAAATTCGTTTGAGGATTGTATGGAATTCCAAATTGTGCAGATACCCGATCAGCCAATACATACCAAACCATCAATAGTTAAGCGTCCGCACATCAAGTAAGCTCCAAACCCAAATGATTTATTTATTAAATATCAATTCAGGCGGCTTCTTCAAGTGATTCTCAAAACAAGACACCGAACTCATACCACAAGAAATGTCTATTTCAATAGGGACATTTCCGAGTTATGAGTATTGTGCAATACTGAACTTTTCAGATAACTTTTTCTATGCCAAGAGTGCTTTCAAGTGCTGAATCGCCACTATTTCGCTAGACAACTATGAGAATAGCATCATTAAAGATGCCAATATCTTGCATCGAGTCCCCTAGAACATAAGCTATAAACACTCTACACGAGCAGAAATAGGGATAACACATAGCAATAGACTACTGTTGACATATACAGTCATTGTAATCGAAGAATACTAGCTAGTAAGAGCTATTGAACAACCTCTACATAGCACCATTGGTTCTTCTCTTTATCGAAGGCAATATTGAAGTGCATTGGAGCAGTATTGCCCTGACCAGCACTGAGCAACACAAACTCGGAGATTTCAGATAAGTCATCAATACATTGTGGCTGCATTAGGTAGTATAAAAACATGACAGCATAACCAAAAATAGTTAACGCAACTGTCGTGACGAGGACAAATACAGGTCTGAATTTCATCGCTTAGCCTTCCCTAGCCTGCTGAGATAACAACACCATTATCAATATGACGATAGCAAAGTTCTACCTGAGTGCAAGTAAGACTAGTGTAAAAAGCCACTGTTAATTTCTAGAAGGATTACCCTTTATAGTCAACAGCGGCCAGACGGAACAATCTGGGATTTCCGACGAAAATTCCAACATAGTTTTGAATATGTCCTTTGGTGATTTGATTAATCTTAAAAGAAAAAAACGCCCCGAATATCCGGAAAAGTAGCTCTAAAGCTACTTTTAGAGGCTTTGTCGAATCACTCTGTCCTAGAATGATCCATTGGCTCATTTTGGGACATAAAACCTTGTTAGATATTTTACTCTAAGCCGTTGGTTTCGGATTAATATTTCTATGGATTAACACCCGCCTAAAGGCTGCACGCATAATACTAAACTCAAACACAACAACCGCGGTTCAATGGGACAGGAAAAGCCAAGCGTTGACAGTCCCTATTGAGCCGTTTGTTAACTGCGTTTTACAGTGTGTCTATATGGAAACTCAATACGTGTGGAGCTATCAATGGCTATGTTTGATTGTATTGCAATGTATCGCTTTGGAATCATCATTTCGATAGATAATTTATTGAGCAACTCTTCATAAGTTAAAGAGTCATGCATCATCTGACCATTGATCAAGTAGCGCTCAAATCCAGTTTCTCCCCGCAGTATGTTCTCACCATCAAAATGCACACTGTTAACGACTACATTCGCAGATCCTGTTGCTAGAACAGCGCCCAATTCAACAGAGGCATCTGTTATAGGTTTTCCTGGTATGACATAAAAACTATTGTGAAATGGTAAAAGCAACTCAGATATAAAATCAAAAGCAGGTTTATAATCAGGGTATTGTTGAAGTTCAAATAGCTGATTGAACATCGCCACTTTAAACGAATCTCTGAAATCTCCTTTAGAATTAAAGAAAACCTCGAATAACATGCCCTCGATTATACAAATTTGCTTATCTAAAGATGCTCGCGAAAGATTGCTACGAAAATCTCGAATAAAACTCACAGCATTACTAGAATCTCCACATGCAGATTGATAAATATTTCGCCCCAAAACAAACAGGGAGCTATCATCTGCAGAATTAACTAACTGCACTGATATTTTAGAAATAGCAGGGTTTTGGCTATACCAGTTATGAACTCTCAACTCACTAATAATTCTGTGACATTGATTGGTCATATCAAGCGTAAAAAGTTCATCGCGTATTGCTAGGTTCGTATATTTGTCGATCCGGTTACCTAAACTTAAGTTAAAGTAAAAATCACCAGTTAAAGATGTGTGCTCCCAAGATGTTTGCTTACCGTCAGTCAGTACAGAAAGGGAGTTCCTCACTTTTTTGAAGACATCTTCAATAGTAATATCTGGCTTGCTGATATGTTTTAATAAAGCGTCAGTGTACGCACCATTATCACCTAATCCATCCGATGCTTTTTCACCTGGAGAGGTAGAATATGCTATTAGAGTACCTTTAGGTGCAAACATCGGTGCTAAATTACTAGCTAAGATTGAGCGACTCCAACTTCTTTCATATGGATTATTTCGACATGCATCCAATATTATGATGTTAGTTTTATTCGAGCACGAGTCCATAGTATCTATAAGTCTGTTTAGCGGATACGAGGTCCATTTCGCAGCCGGTTCATCATCAAATTGGGTATCAATACAAGTGATGTAGTTCTCACCATCAATCTGCATACCATGACCTGCAAAATAGAATAGTCCTACGTCATTCCCATTCAATCCGTCACGAAATGATGAAATTGCTCTGTCTAGCTCAAGGTTAGTGCAATCTGTTTTTTTTATAACTGTAAAACCCAGATCTAATAAAACTTGTGATATATCATTTGCATCATTCACTGCATTTTTTAACTTTGCACCATCATCAGGGTAATTTCCATTACCAACAACGAGTGAAACCATTCTTCTGTTCATATTTTCTCTTTACCCAGAAAAGGAAAAATCCGGCCATCCATTTTAGATCAACAACATAGTGCACTTTCGGTTTATCTAAAGCTTGTCCGAGTTAAAATGGCATAAATAAGAACCATAAACAGTCATAAGGGCTGCATCTGAGGCAATAGTGGCACATGAACCAGACTAGGCAAGTCTGATTCATTGAATCACTCTGGTGCAGAATGATTCACAAGCTCATTTTTGGACATACATTACTTACAAAGATATTTAATTGAGAAAAAGATTGTCAGGATCGCTACCTTCTATTGCTTCAGTCAGTTGAGACGTATCCAGTGCAGTCAGTTCCAGTCCAGCATCAACAGGTTCAATAGACTCAGTAAAAGTAGAAACGTCCATCAAATTCATGTCATCTGTATCGGAGTTTTCAAGTGTTCTTGTGATAATCGTTGCCTCTGTATATAAAGCTAGCTGATCGGTGTCTGATTGTTCTATTATTTTGCTTTCTAAAGTCGACATAAAAATACCTTTAACATTGAATTCTGATGTCACTACGTGTACCGAAGGTAATATGCCTCTATTTTCTGAACCATCTTTCAGAAATAAATCGTTATCCGCTGACTCATGAGTGTTTGTCTGCATTGTAACGTCCCGTAAAGACATCACATCAGTGTCAGTTGACTCAATGCTGAATGTCTTTAATGTTGATTCTGTTGGGATCAACGGTAAAATTTTGACTTGCTCACTGTATTGCATCACATAGGGTTTCATTGTTATTTCTCTTTAGTTATTGCTAATACTATTCTACTTTTAATATCGCAGTTAGACAGCTTCTGAGTTTCAATATGTTTTACATTGAATTCTACAAGTACTTTACTTAATGCTAAAGCATCGGACTCATTGCAAGCTATTAACCTATATTCTTGTCCCTGTTCGTATGCACCAACCAAGCTAGAAAGGTCTTTTGCATCGATAATACCTTGTCTATTCAATAGAATCATATTTTCTGCATGAATACTAGCATTTGATTTTTTCTTTAAGTCTTCTTTTGGTATTAAGGAGATTGCAATTAGTAATATAATGGTTAGTATAAGACTCTTCCAAAAATAATTCTGAATATTAAGAACTATAGTTGTTTGATGCCGACTGTACTCCGCTTTAGATTTTGAAGTTTGGAAAAGAATACGGATAAATTTTTTATTTGTAGCACTATTCATAATGTCACTGAAACTGGGAGATATATAGCTCTTTACTGATAGGTAATGTCGAATCAGCATTCCTAGCCCAAATAAGTACATCATCAAAATCCCACTAAACAAGCATATAAATGCAGATAGGATTGTAATAGTGTTGATATCTAAAGTGGTGATTACAGATTTCAAACTAAAAATATAAAAACTAGCTATGATAGACAACACGGTCAGATAAGTGTTCACTTTACTGTTAGATGTATCTATTGAACGTTCACTTTCACTTATTCTGTTCTGAAGAAACTCTTTGTAGATCGAGTTTTTCTCCGAGTTATTTAATTTAAGCCGAAATTTGTCAAATTTATAACCGTCGACATCCCAATTTTTAGTATCGTAATGCTTAATAACGTCCGATAATCTTAATTTTTTGTAAAAACATAATTTACCATCATAAAACGTAATAAAATACCAATTCTGATCCCCCAAAAGTAAACAAACCAATGAAAATCGCAGCTTCCCATTTTTGTTCATAGTTCCAAAATTGCTATCGACTGAAACATTGAAAATTGGCAATAAGTTAAGTAAGAAGCACAATCCATATACAAAACTATTCCTCTCACGCCAAGTACTTTGAGACATTGTCATTACCTACTTGAAATAATAGCTGTTTGGCTATGACCGGACAAATATTCGACTATCGAGAGTGATATGTCTAGTTGGAGTTCAAACTCCAACCATCCCCATTGGCCATTAGCATTCATTTCTAAAAAATAATACTGTTCATCCTTGACAATAAAATCGAAACATCCAAATTGCATGCCTACGATATTCATAAAATTACGACATTGTGCTGAGATATTTTCTGGTAGAGAGCATGTTGAATATGTGTTAATTGTATCAGGTTTACGCCAGTCTATGTAATTGTCAGAATCAATTCTAACTGTGAATTCAGTATCACCAACGTACGTTACTCTTAACTCGTAATCTTTATCTTGATAATGTTGTAAATAGACGGGTGAGTATTTTAGGGACTCCGAAGATACGCTACTATCGATCATGTTTGTTTGTACAAATTCTTTGATTTTATTATTATGAATAACTTCGCCGACTGCAACTGGCTTAACTATGGACTTTGTTGTCGCTATGAAATTAGCTAATACGGCTACATCATTAGTTATAGACATCTGAGGCAAGTTAAAGCCTACTCGCTTCGCTAACATAGCCTGAAACGCTTTGTTATTAGCTCTACGCATGATTGACGGTTTAGTTAAGACTCTACCTTCAAATATTTCAGCGATTCCCTCCACAACTGAATAGGATTCTTTGTGGACAAAATCATGATAAGGAACATCAAGTACTGAGGTTAAATCTTCTAGTTGTGGCTTTCTAAAGTAGATGGAAAGGCATGTTTTGCTAGTGATTAAGCTTCCATTACGCTCAATACTGAAGCCATCATTGGTGACAGAAACAGAGTATGATGAAAATTCATCAACATTGAAGCGGAAAAAATGACATTGAGGGAATTTTTTAATGATGTAATCTACAGTTTTATCTATGACGCTAGTGATCACTAGAATTTGATTTTTTTTGATGTCCATAATGTAAAGAATACCTACTTAGCATGCAGTTTTAAAAGCGAAAATAAACAAAGAGATCCATAATTAAAGCAAGAGCTACTTCACCCCATCCTCGACTCTACCACCATAGACTGCGATGCGTAACAGTCTGATTTTATTGAAACAAGAATAACAGTGCCGCATATTTACTACAATCTACAATTGCTATAAATGGATCCCCTCATAGGGTTATGGAACTTCGATTTAGCTCTCATTTAAACGAATAAACCATAGAATCAATCGCTAAAGGCTAACAGTACTCTAATTGATGCTTTATCAATAGATTTCTTGTGGCAAATTCCGATGTCACAAAAATAACTGGGCAATTGTACTAACGAGGAATGGGGCAGGAATGAGCCAGCGATGAACCCACCGACTCGAATCTGGACAAAAGCGTGTTAGATTCCCAACTTTAATTTTTGAGTTTCGGATTAAAATCTCTATGAAGATAACGTTTGGTTAAGGGGCAAGCTTTAGCCCGTCACAGTGAGCGCCGCGAACGGTTTGAACCATTTGTTAGGTTACGGTTTCAATATTTCCTTTACATCAAAACCAAGTGAAGATAAATACCTAGACTGATTTACTAAAGTTTTTTCAATCGCAACCTCATCTACCGAACTCCAGAAACCGCCTCTGACTTTCTTCCAGCCATGAGTAACCATTTTGTCTAGTACGATACTATTCTCGATTGTCTCTGCTATTTTCCAGTTTGTTGTTTCTGTAGGCTCAATTGAAAGTACTTCTGTGGGGGGATGCAGTTTAGTCCACGAAGCTCCTTTACCATTAAAGTGCGAATTAATTCGTTTTACAGGCTCAATAGCTTGACCAACGTAATATAAGCCGCCCTCGAGAGCTAGTACATATGTATAGATTTTACTCTTGCGAATATAGTTAATCTCTGTTGAGTTAGGTTCTAACAGTGTGATTTCTTCGCGTTCATCGACAAAGCCTACCTCTGTTAGGTAATGATTACCCTCAGGAGCCTTATTTTTACATAGGGAGCAAACATCTTTGCCACACGCAGTGCTAGATAATATAAAGTCACCCTTTTTAGTATTTAGTCCACCTGTACTCCACATTCGACAAAATGTATCTATGCCATTCCATAGATGCGCTTTCTGCTTCTTTTTTCCTTTGCTGAGCAGGAAAATACTATGAACATCAGCTTTTAATCCATTCCAGTATTCGGTTTCTATCACGCCACGATCAAGAACTTTTGAAACTTGATCAACTGCATCTGCAATATGTTTAAATTTATGCTGATGGAGCAACATTTCACACTGCCCATCTAAGGCAAGATGAAAACTATCCTCATACCTTACAACGCATATTTTTTCATCATTATTGATGCTTCGAATCATAATATTACTCTGTCGTAACCTAATGCCTGAATTAAGCCGAGCCACGAAGCGGCTTCGGCTTGAATGAATTGTGTACGCAGCATGGGCATATACTAATGAAGTGACAGTCCTCTGTAGGAAGGTCACCGTTTGATAACGTGCTGTTATTAAACGTTAACTAGTAGCAAATGGCAAGAGCCTATCCGCGAGGAGCGGTTTGAAGGAAGCAGCTAGCAAATTTGCGAGCTGGTACAAGACGACGAAACTATGTGAACTAATGGCCCCCGTAGTAAATGATGCAGTAGTGCAAAGAAAGTTCATGTTCTTATCTGGGAAGCTTTGCTTAACATGCGATCGGTTTGGTAAGGCCTGAGATTGTTAGACATTCGAACCTTCCAACCGCATAGATGTGCTATTAAAAACGACACTACCTATATCCGGTCTTTCTGTCATCAGTATTTTGGAAAATGCATTTTGAAAACACGGAACAACCCAATATTGCGAGTCCTCTGGTGGAGTAATACCACACTCAAGATAATCTAGGTAGTCACTGGACGAGTAACAGTCATTGATTCTACCTTTTCAAGAAGAGTTTTAATCGGACACTTCAATTATCAGCTTATGAGTGCTAATGTCTGAGCCTGGTGGCATAACCTTTTCCAGTATTTTTTATCGGTTATCAAGGCTTTTCCAAATCTACTGGCCGCACAATGATTAAATCATTTGGATCCAGTCCTTCTTGAACAAATAGCTCTGGAGTGTTTTCTTCGTTCAGCCCTTCCATCATCATCAAAGCTTTGGCCTGTTCAAATGCATTTTTGACTGAAAGCCCAAACCCTATTGCAGAGTAGAATTGTGATGAAAACACTCTGGCGGCTTCATCACCAATGCTGGTATTCATCCCAATGGCTGCTTCGACATGATGAGTGATTGCTTCCGCTTGGTTATAGGAATAACACGTGTTAAAGAAAACCAGACGAATGTCACTCGATGACGCCATCATGGTTTGCACAATAGCTTCCTTACTAACCAACTTTGCATTGCCATTAGCATCTTGAAATACTATCTCATCAGAGTCCGACCCATGACCGCTAAAGTGAACTATTGTAGGGTTTAGTTCATTTATTGCCTGTAGAACATCCATTGGTTGAACTGCCCATCTACTCTCAAATGAAACTGAATCTCTGTGTTTGGCCTTTCTAATCATATCTCCAATTGCACGAGCTTCTTCATCCAGCCTCAGCTGTTGGGCATCAGCAGGATTTGAAGCAAGAAATAGAACTATAATTTTCTCAGGAAGATCTTGAAGCGCCTTCATGGTAGCAATCGTGCTCAGATGTAACTCCTCATGCCTATTCAGAGTGCTAGTTATTTGATTCATTCTGGATTGATGTACTCTAGCTTGCCGCTCTGACTCCATTTGGTTTTTCTTGCTCTCTTTTTCCTCTTCCCTTGACACTTTCTTTTGTTCATCAGCAAGTTCTTTATGCTTTCGTGCAATCTTGTTGTCAAAGTCAGCTATCTTCTTTTCTACTGTTGCCTGATCTTTTTGATACCTTTCGATTTCACGCAACTTTGATTTGGCAGTGCTTGCACTATTAGTACGAGACAGCGCTTGAGAAGCTGAATTAATTTTTCCAGCAAGATTAGCGATTTTCGTTTGTTCTTTTGCTTTTCCCTGCTGCAACGTAGCTATTTCCTCTCGTTTTTTAGTCACATTCCGACGATATGAATCTAACAAGGACATACTATTCTCCATGAGGTGAAAATCAGGCTTATACGGAAATTCCATTGAGTCGCGACAATTTGAATGGTCACTTTGTAGCATTACTAAAATTTGGTCAATGTAGCAAGATTTGGGGTAAAAGTTAGTCAATTCACAGCAACGCTCGCGTATACGGAAACGCCCAAAGTTATTAGCTTTGGGCGTTTCTTCTAACAAACTTGGTTACGATCGTTTAAGATGAAAAGCATTTCAATCTTTGAGTCGTGGATACCCACGAAACCTTGAATTGAACCACTTTCATTTTTCACACATCTTAACGTGACAGCTGGAAAAGCCTGCTCAATGATAATTGGTTTAAAAAACTCAATATCTTCTTCTGTTATAAAGTCATGAGTTGCTCGGACTGAGTTTTCCCAAACATCAAGCATTTCTGCATAATTTTCAGGAAGCACATTTTCTACAATCATTGGATTTTCTCTAACGTTGACTGAAATTCATGTGCAGCCGCGAGTGCATATTTTACCGAAAAAGTATATGTCTATCCATTTAGCATCGACATTACTTTTGTTTGGGAAAAGATAAACCATCAGCACAGTGGTGAATAGTAAGGCTAACAACGACAGGGGCATAAACGTTTTAGAAATGGCAGCGTACCTATGTGATCGCTGCCATTTCAGTATGACACTTTAATACTCAGTATTAATCTTTGTCACTTAGTATGGGACTTTATTACTCTCCCACAGGTTGTTTGAGAGGAATAAAGTTCCATACTGAACAACCAAGAACCCCTGCTCGTACAGTTCTAGATTAAATATGACCAAAAATAAAGATTCATACTTATTGCCACAACTAAGTCCGAATCGAGCCTCAACCGAGTATTAAAGTATCATACTCGTTGTAGCTCACTTCTGGACAAAAGCTTGTTGGGGTTAAAGCTCTATAAATGATAAATATTGCAATTTGGTAACGCCGCCAGTCAGAGTGCTTACCACCGGCTATGCCTCTGCATATTAGGAGTAAAACCTTCGAGCAAATCAGGGTTGCTTTGTAAATGCTCTCGCGCCCAGGGTTGAATGTTGTACGCCCACCCTGTAACCATGTCCCCCATGCTGCTGGCACGATACAATATGCCTTTTGCTTCAAGGCTACCTTTAATTCCATCTTCCATTAAAAAATACAGAGTTGTTTCTTGTCCCAATACATAAGGAGTGAGATAAGCTTTTTCATCTGGAGTTAGATTTACCAGATCTTTTTTCCTTGACTCCATAGCTTTTTTAGTTCTTCTCGACTTTTGCCATTTGGCAAACAGAGCTTTGATGAAGCCGAGCAAGCCTGTAACTGCTTGGGCAAATATAATAGAGGATGAAAGAACAAAGCTGCCACCGATATATTGCTTATTAGCGTCTCTAAATTCACTTAAACCTATAGTAGTGATGAGATCACCATTACTGAAAAGGACTATACCGGAAGCTATAGCCAAACCAGTAAAAACTACAGGGCTCGTTTGTTTAATTGAGCTTAAAAGTCCACTGACAGCTTCGATCATATTATTTCCTTTAAACTGCAAACGCCGCATTTCAGTGCGCCGAAGCCATCACCTGGGATGTCTTGTTAAATGGCTTTATTCGAACCAACTTGAAGTGTCTACTTTTATGTCCTCTGCATCTAATCCAATATCGCTAGGATCAGAAACGGATACGTCTAGAGTCACAGTGAAGGGGTAATTGTTAGACATTGCAACAAAGTCCTCGCCTTTTCCATACTCTTGACTGACATAAACAGTTCCCAACACATTGATTACCACTTTATACTCACCTATAGCAACGATCTCTAGTTTTTCAGGATGAGTTTCCTCGATAATTACATTGCTAGCTAATATTGACAATTCGTCCGGAAAATTATTGACAACCTTATCGAAGATTTCATCTTGAATATAACCCTCCACGCGATTGACTACATAGTTCTCTAGCAAAGCCATTTCTTCAATTACTTCTTGAGAAAGCTGAGTGATGTACTTCATGTCGGCGTAGAATTTATTAGGACATGGTCTAAAGTGCTTTTCTGTAATATGAGTGTATTTATTGAAAAAATTAAATTTCTTAAGAAACTCTTTAATGCTGTCGTTGACCTCTTCAAGATCATAGACATCTAGATAAGCGTCAGCTAAATATCCCTGAGCGCAAAATTTAAGCTTTTGTCTTCTAGTAACTTCAAACTTTTCACTTTCTACTTCATACCAACTAGCTTTTACGACTTTGTCGTTAGGAGCACGCCTATCGATAACATGCAATACCAGTTCTCGCATAGCAAAAGCAAAGTTATGAAACCGTAGTGGGTTACCATGTGAACAGTAGTTTCTTAAACTTGCTCGAAACAGTTCTTTCTCGAACTCTGTGACTAAAACACTCTGAAATTCTTGGATGAAGTCATGTTCTAACAATTTTTTTAATTTCATATGTACCTAAACTCTACCTAGCACTTCACATTTGCATGGCGCACCTAACAAACTAATTACTTTTAATGTGCTAACACAAAGTTATTGATCTACATGAACTCTACCAGAATGATAAAGAATAAACGAGCACGTAAAATGAACATTCATATTGATGTCTTATCGACAGTGCTCTGTAACTGTCATTTATCGATTAATAAAAGTAGGCCAAGAGGACTTATTACATATCTCTGCAGCTTATCGCCTGTAACTTACATTGGGGCAGAACAGACTTTCATCAGTCTGTTCTGTTATAGACGGGGAATTTAGATCAAAAAGTCTTCGATTGAACGGCCATTTTCAATTTGTTTTTTGAAAATAGTTGGCATTCTACCTTGCCCTGTCCAAGTGACAGTTTCGCCCTCAACTACGATTGAATATTTAGCTGGACGTGGTGCTCTTGTGCTTTTTACTTTAGCAGTAACACCGCCAAGATCATCAAGTGATAAACCAGCTGACTCAATCATCTTCTGAAGTTCTGCAATTTTAGCGATACGCTCAGCATTTGCTTCAGCTTCAGCATTCGCTTCTTCTTCTCTTTCAGCAACGATCTTGCCTAACTTTTCGTATACATCTTTTAGTTCAGCAACAGATAACTCTTTAACAGAAGCTTTTAAGCGACGAGCATGAGTTAAGATCTCTAAGAATTCAGACATTGTATTTCCCTGATAAGTTTGTATCGCAACAATATAGCTGATTTTCAATTTGTAATGAATACACAAAGAGATTCAATTTAATAGAAGTTAAAGTGCAATTTTCGCGAGTTATAGCGCTTAATCGACGTATTTTGCGCATTATCGTGACAAACTGTCAAATTTAGTCACCACAGGATTACTAAAAGTAAACAAGTAAATTAAGATTGCTAATGCCCAGCGCTTTTATTCATCAAGTAGCTTTCGTATGCGCTCCTTGATTAAATCCACCAGTTGACTGGAGCCTTTCGCTTTTGCGTCGCGAAGATCTTCAGCTAAAATCATCACTTCATCAGGGGCAAAATAGCCAAAATCAACAGAGCGTTGATTCAATTTACACAACCCAATAGTGAAATGCCCTTTTTTAGTTTTATCAACGTACCAGCGGTCACTAAAAATATCGATATGATCGGTGTAATCATCGAAGTGCGGATGGACTAATAAAAACGCTCCTGACGAAGATGGGTATCTCTTTATGTTTCCACTTTTAGGTGGTTTTATAATGTCATGATTCCATTTAATTTCATTACAATCTGCACAAGCAACGCATAAGTTTTTAGGGTGAAACATGTAATCCTTATACTTATCTTTTGGTGCAATGTGCTCAACTTGGCAATTTGACGCAGATCGAACACTGACGTCTTTTTTGCAATAAGCGCATTTCGCTTTCTGCTCTGTTCTGTAGTGTTTACGGATATACACTCTTAAAGCTTCTAAGGGTTCTTTTTTTTCCTCCTTGGTCCAGTCATTGTGAGAGAAATTCTCATGTTTAATAATCTCCTTAATCAGTTTCTTCTGTTCTTGAGAAAAAATAACCCCCTTTTTAATATCAGCCATATTTACGATAAACCTCATTGAGCATTTCCACCAACTCTATAACTGGATCATTTTTATCTAGCGATGGTAGTTGGTCATTGAGCATTCTGAGTTTTTCTAATTCTTGAGTCTCAAATTTTTTTTCTGCTTTTACCTTAGAAAATATATAAATAGCTGTTTTTATGAGGTACTCGTTACTGCGACCCGGGTTGTGAAAAAGAGTGGCGAGGTGATAGTCGGAGGAACGTAAACTATGCTCAGAAGCGCTTTTAAGCTCTTGTTCCGTCATATCTAAGATTTCACAATTTTTAACAGCGATGTCTGAAACTATAAGTGGGGAGTGAGTTGCAATTACAAAGTGGCACCCTGAATATGCACTTAAGGATTTATTCAATATTTCTACAAATTTTTGCTGCCAAGAAGGATGTAAGCTGATTTCTGGCTCATCAATCAGGATCAGAGAATTGTCATCAATAGAGGAAATGATTCCAAGAAATAGCAAAAAAAGGCACTGCTCACCAGAGCTTCTTGAGGCTAGAGGTCGTACTTTGGCTGAGTCTGATAAGCCTAGATCATCAAAGTGTTGATCCTTTACTGTTTCAATGTCTGCAACACTTATTAAACCTGACATAAGTAAATCTGCAAGTTCCCGAGATGAATATATTATTTTTTTACTTGAATCTACAGAGTTTAGGAGAACACCTGAGTCACTAAAACATAGCAAAATCCTTGGCTCATCTATGATCGATTCTATTAGTAAGATTAGCTCATTCAAATCCTCTAATTCATAGTGTTCATAGGCATTTCGTAGTGCTATTTGTGTTTCAGGGGTAGTGTCATTGTCCCCATTAATAATTTTATTTAATTCATCTCGTGATAATATAGGCTCCAGAGTCACTTTCAGCACATCACCAAACCCAAAGCTTAATAAAAACTCTCTAAGAGACCTTATCTTACGACTATCATATGTATCCCTAGCAAGAAGTTGGTTTAAAGCTGTTGAGGCTATGCGTGTAGAAGGTAGGCGATTAGGAATGTAAGGCTTAGAACCAATGTAGGCATAATACCCGCCTTGGACAAAGTCATTCTTAAGTTTCCAGTTTTCGGAAAACTTCTCGAATTGGCTAGTTGATGCACAAATGAGTTTTTGAGGTATTGGGTACCCAAAAGCTCTCTCAACCATATCCCATCTATAGTCATTCTTATAAAAATCTCTACGTATTACTTGTAAGTCAGCAGATTTCGACCTTATCAGCTCACCGTATAGCATTTGATAGTAGTTGCAGATATCCAACAAAAGCTGAGTTTTACCACATCCGTTGTTTCCAATTACAAGTGTAAAAGCGTTATTCGCTGAGCTTTCGCCTTCAAATAGTGAAATACCTCCAATTTTTCTTGCCCTAAACGCCATTAACTTTTCCTAACTAAAATAACTATAGATATTTTAATATACCATAGAGAATCCTCACTATTAGTCTAGTGACTCAGTAGCATTACTAAAATTTGGTCAATAAAGCGTGATGCAGTAGGGCAAGCTTGGTGGTGCGAAACACGTTTTGGGGCACGAACGTCTCAGCTGCATTCCTCTGACACGTGCCTGGACATTTCCGTGTCAGATATTTTTCTGATTTTGCAAGCCACGAATAACTTCAAGTATGGCAAAGTTACTTCACTAAGTGTTCTTCTTTGTTGTCGCAGCCTCTTAAAGCTGGGACATTGTAACCAAAATAGAAAGCCCCCTTTAAGTCAAACCACCGCATTTTAAAAGCTGAATTTACTTAGACGATGTTTGTTTATAGCGCTTTCATCTCCGATCTCTTTTAGAGCTTCCTTGGTGTTTTTAAGTAGTTCTGGACTGCTATTTCCTAATAGCAAGCAAACTCTAATGTAATCCGTCAGATCTTCATTTTTAAAGCCTTTAAACATTTCTTTGAGTTGATCCTTGCTGAGTTTGCTAAGTATTTCTGCGTCTGCAGCATTCCATGAATTCTGACCTCTCCAACGCTCAAGAATAACCATCGGATTATCGTCTTTTTTCAAGTCGTGATAAACCTCTTGCAATTTAGACTTAAACTCTTCCCCAACAATACCGAACGGGTGATTGCCCATATTGAATATGTTTGGGCAGTCCTTCATCTGCTCGATATAAAATTCTGTTAGCTCATCTGCTTTTTTGTGGTCACCTAAGTCTCGAATCAGATTTATGCCTTGACTATATTGGTAAGTTGAGATGTCTCTAACTGCCGTCTTCAGTCCTTTCTCCATTTCCTTAATAACAATTTCTGCATTATTATCAAAAGAAGCGTGGAACAAATCCCAAGCTCTAGTACATGCCTCATTTCTCTCCATGGCTTCAAGATCTGATTGTCTTGCATTACATAACGCTAACCATTTTGTTTTATCTACAAACCCTTGCTCAATACTTTCCGCAATAACAACATCCAACTCATCTGTATGTTGATAACCGTAATTACTCAGTGTGTTATTCCACTCATTTATTTTACTCTCATCAACATTAGCACTTTTTTTCCGTAAACCAGTTTGCTTCAAAAAGTTAAAGGGTGGCACTGTATCATCGCCACCACTACAGTAATAACACCAACTAAAGGCAATTACCGAATGGACTACTTGGTACTTTAGCTTGGGATGGTAATCTCCAGTAAGAGCAAGTAGATCTTGTATATGGCGCTCTATTTTCTTTAACACCCTGATATTCTTGATATCAAGCTTAATACAGCACTCTCGTAAATGTTCATATTGCTCTTGGACTTTGATTGCCAAATCAAAGCATTCTTCAGCGGTCGGATCAAAATGTAATTGCTTGTCGATAACTTTTTCTTTGTAGGTGGCATACTCTTTCAAGGAAGCACTTTCAGAGTCTTCATTGAGCAATATCACCACTTTACAATCTTTTTGCTCCTTAAAATAAGAAACAACACCAAGAAAATCTCTGATATCCAAGTCTTTACCATGACGTTCGAGGTCATCAAAGCAAATTATTGTGTGATTCAAAGAAAGATAAGACAGCGAACTAAATACTCCCCCAATCCCTTCCACATAATCACTAACGAAGGGGATTTTTAATCCTTGAATTACTCCCGTAGATTTTCGGCCGAACTTTTTGGCAATACTCTGATAGTTAGCTTTGAATGTATCAAGGCTTGGCTTTTCTCCAATAATTTTAGTATCTATCGTATTTTCAAATACCGCCTGCTTGAGTTCGTTAAGTGAATTGACTCCAAACAGTGAAACATAGGAGTAAGAGCTTAAAGCAATATTGTCTTTAAATTCCTTAAGGTATTTGTTCCAGCCAAAAGTTTTACCTACCCCCCAACGTCCCTTGATTGCCAATACCTCTGGCTCGCTGCTCTCCAAGAATACTTTTACTTGTTCTTTCACTAGTTCAATTGACATTGGGCAATCCTTAAAAACCATACAAATGAGTAATTTACCACGATTGTCGCTTACACGTCTCTGGGCATAAATGAGTTTAGGGCATTAACACATTGAATTAAATGAAGTATGGCAAATGTCGCTTAGAACCGTGTCAGATTTCCTCAAACTCCAGACTATAGTAGTCGCTATTTTTGGTAGCTTTCCATACATCTAGGTAACCCACGGAGTTTGCATACCCGCCGAGCACGTCCTGTTTTTTTAGCAATGATTTTAAGCCAATAAGACAGTTATTGATGCTACTTGCACACAGCCTCATTAGGAAAATAGTTGATGGTTTTTTACTAAGCTTCACGAGATTCATTGCTACGGCAACACGGAAGCTGTCGTCATCAAACTTCCATAAGTCGATGCTGCACCTTCCTGTATCTTGGTCAATTTTGACATGTGGGTTTACGGCTAATGCCTTGCGAATCGTTTCATTTTCGACATCTTGAAGCTTGTCGATAATAACTCTGTCTGCTTGTTCAAGGCGTAATACGACTCTGTGCTCTTGTTCATAGATCCACTCATCACTTTTTTGCATAAACACTTCGTACAGAATACGGTCAGCACCTTCTACACTAATGTTAGAATAGTTATAATCGAACTTGTCATGACGGTATCTTAGTCCCTTGCGGTAAGAAACTGGCTTTGCTACACCATCAAAGGGGGAAAACTCTTCTGTCATTGAGGTATTAATTATGGCATCAGCTCTGAATAGCTTATAAAAGATAGATCTTTCATAGAATTGAGATACACCTGCAATTACTCCTTTATGCTCATTTGCATAATGCGCCCACATCAAAAGGTTTTCTTTGTTTTCAGAGAAGCTAATCACTCCAATGTGATGCATATTCTTCTGAACATAGTCTGAAAAACTTAACGCTCCTAACTCTAAGTCGTAAGCATTTGATTCATCGAAGTGTGATGATAATTGCTCCATGCTAGCCATACAAAATGAAGCTTCAAAAGGGTCATTCAGCGCAACCATCTGCGACAATCGGATGAATCCTTCTTCAAAAAAGTTTCTTGGTTCAGGTAAATACTTAAATAATTGCTTCATTCGAATTCCTGTAAGAAATACAACGTATATCAACCTCAACCACTTCAGTCTAACCATATGTATTTCAAAAAAATATTAGCTCAATTAGGTCAAAGGGAGTCTAAAATAAATGTTGCGAGTATATACTCTAACAAGAAAAGGGGCAGAAGCTTGTTGGAGTAAACCGCCAAGACACCCTAATCTAACTAAAAGGTATCTAGAAAATCAGTGGCTATAGACAGCCAAACCATGCCTTGCTAGTCTTTTAAATTAAAAAGTTAGATTGAGCATTGGGTTCATTTGTTATTGTTTTTTGTAAAGTATATCAGGCTATATTTTCTATGATTTCGAGTCAAAAAAAGACTACCTATACAAAAATTAAAATATTTGTAATGAATTATAAGCATCTGAACTACCTATAGAGCCTGTTATAGCTAGGTACACACTCACTCACCCACCAAAGAGAACGCATTTTTAGTAAATATAAACCTGCTTTAAAGAAAAAATATACCCTGAAGAATAAGCTTCGAATCAACTGAGTGGAGCAAATTGACGTTTCAGTGTTGTTTTCACATTGATTAGACTGGATTTCAGACAAACAAAAAGCCGCAATAGCGGCTTTTTTGCTTAACTTGGAACTGGGTTAACTCAAACTTGTATTAGTCGTTAAAACATTGAAACAAAAAAAGCACTGAAAAATAAAGCAATAACAACTGTGGTGCCTAAAGCCATTTTAAGTTCGGTGTTCATCATTCACTCTCCTAGTTGGTATGGCTACATTATTATCAACCCAGTGATAAAAACCCATGTTTGTATCTGTGTTTTGTGAGCGATAGCCAATTTATCGGCAATTTTCTCTTCTAAATCCTGAAAATTCCTCTTACAGACAATCATTTCCCTATCCTAAGCGTTAATCTGGGTCAAGCGCAGTAAAAACAATGGCTGACATTTATCGAGGTCCATCTACGGATTTTTGGTATACTCCACCCCGTAATCTATTTAGAGAGAGGACCTATGTCGCAACTATTACATACTATGATCCGCGTCGGTAACTTAGAACGCAGTATTGCTTTTTATACTGAAGTGCTCGGCATGAAGCTACTTCGCACCTCTGAAAATCCAGAGTACAAATATTCTTTAGCTTTCGTGGGTTACGGTGAAGAATCCACAGGCCAAGCCGTGGTTGAACTGACCTATAACTGGGGCACTGACAAATACGATTTAGGCACAGGCTTTGGCCACTTAGCGATTGGCGATGAAGATATCTACGCCCGTTGCGCTGCTATTGCCGCAGCCGGTGGCAAAGTGACTCGCGCCCCTGGTCCTGTCGCAGGTGGTACCACTGAGATTGCGTTTGTTGAAGATCCAGACGGTTATAAAATTGAGTTCATTCAAATGAAATCAGCGACTCAAGGTTTAGGTTAAGTCCTGCCAACTGAACCCGAAAAATAGCTGAGCAAGACTATTTATTCAGCGACAAATGCCGGATCTTCATTCGGCATTTTTGTTTTTATACTTTAGATCTCACATTAGGCACAAAGAAACATAAATCAAGCCAGTGATTTACTGCTCGCGCCATGCGTCTAAACCGACTTTATCGAAGCTTTATCTTGTGTCAGCTTTCGCTCGGTTTTGTTCGCCACTTTACGGCTGAAATGACGTTTAAACCAAGGCGTGCGCCACAGCAGCAACACACTAAAACCTACGATATACAGACTCGGCTCGATGATTTCCGATTTTACCGACCAGTAAAAATGGATTGGCGCTAATATCGCGACTAAATACACCCCATTATGCAAGGTTTGCCAACGACGTCCCATCTTGCGCATCAAGGCTTTAAACGAAGTTATCGCCAAAGCGGTGACGATAAGATAAGCCACTACGCCGACTAAAATGTACGGCCGTTTTACCACCTCGCTAAACAGTAATTCCCAAGCAAATAACAGATCTAAACTAAAAAACGCCAAGATATGCAAGGTGGCATAGGCAAACACATATAAACCCACTAAACGGCGGGTCTGCATCAACAACCCTTGCTTGGTCAACTTGGCAATCGGTGAGATCAGCAAGGTCGCCGCTAGCGCATTTAATGCGCCTATGCCTGTGTAGTGAATAATGTGCTGCACGGGATCGCCACCCGCACGGCCAAGCACCACAGTGAGCACAAGGTAGACGATGGGCACTAAACCCAACAAATGAAATAACGCCTTTAGCCAAAACAAGTGCTTAGCGGTTAATCTCAACATAGGTTGTCCCCGCTTAATGGCGAATATCCAAACAACAAACCAATCATCAATAGTATTTCCTCAGATCCATACCGTCATACAGTGAAGCCACAAACTCGCCGTAACCGTTGAACGGCAGGGTATCGATGCGGGTTGCTGAAAACAATCCCCCCTCGCCGATACGACGCTCTGTGGCCTGCGACCAGCGCGGATGATCCACCGCAGGATTAACGTTGGCATAAAATCCATACTCGTGTGAGGCAAGCTGATTCCAGCTGGTCGGCGGTTGTTTATCCATGACGCGAATTCGCACTATTGATTTAATACTCTTAAAGCCGTATTTCCACGGCACCACTAAGCGAATGGGCGCGCCGTTCTGCGGTGGCAAGGTTTTACCGTACAAACCGACCGACATTAAGGTTAAATCGTTCATAGCTTCGGCTATCGTGAGGCCTTCAACATAGGGATAATGAATACCGCCCCCCATTAATCGACTCTTCTGCCCCGGCATTTGTTCGGGATCGAAGGCGGTTTCAAAGGCGACATACTTGCCCTTACTGGTGACGCCAACTTTTTTCAATAATGCCGCCAGCGGGAACCCCACCCAAGGGATCACCATAGACCAAGCTTCAACGCAGCGCAGGCGATAGTTACGCTCCTCAAGCGGGAACATTTTAGTCAGATCATTAAAATCTAAAGTCATGGGCCGTTCAACTTCACCTTCGATACGCAGGTGCCAAGGATCGACTTTAAAGCCTTGGGCATTATTGAAGGGATCTTGTTTGTCCGTACCAAATTCGTAGAAATTATTATGCTGCGTCACTTTATCAAACGGGGTTAACACATCGGCGTCACCGTACTGCTTATTGGATTGAAACGTCAGTGGTGTAGTGATAAATGAGGACTTAGGTTGATCGCCAAATAGATCGAATAATCCGGCCTGCACATAACCGGGCACGCTGGCACCGATAGCACCGAGTCCCATGGCTTTTACAATTTGCCGACGCGAGCGAAATACCGCTTCGGGCGTCACTTGGTTGTCTTGCATGTGCCACTGCGCTTTTTTAAGAATACCTGGGGTAAAACGGGAATGTTTAGCCAATTGACACCTCTACCATCCAATGATTAAAGCCACCGAGTCGCGATAAAAACCTTCTCTGGCGCTCGTCTGTATCGCTCACTCTTATATAGACAGGTAAAAGCCAGAAAAACTTTCCACCCGTGAATAAATTCACCTTAAACGTATAAGACTTGCTCATTCAAGCATTAAGCGCAGATATAGTTGATTAAAGGGCTTGAAGCCTGTTGGGGGGCATGCGAACCTAAGCGCCAAAGCTAAAGGAGTGCTATTGATCATGCCATTTTCTCAATCTTTTTCTGTCGCCGAAATCATCGGCCTTCTCGCCATTGCCTTCTTAGGCCTGTTGATCGGTGCTCTGCTCAATCAAAAACTCACCCGCCAACGCTGGCAACTACACAAAGACCAACTTGAGCAAGAAATGCGTCAAGTCAATGAAGATGCAGAATTATCCTTAGCACAACAGCAAATTTTGGTCGATGACAAAGAAGCGCAATTACGTCAATACCAGCAACGCCTTGAGCTCAAAATTGAACAACTGGGCAAAGCCGAGGCCTTAGCCGAACGCGTTCCCACCTTAGAGCAGCAATTAAATGATAGCCAGCGCCGTCAGTTAGAGATCCAATTAGCCCTGTCGAAATCCAATGCCATGCAGCAAACCATTCAAGCCAAGGCCGATGCCCAGCAAGAATCGCTGCAGGATAAAATTGCCAGCTTAGAATCGGCCGAAGTGCGTTTACAAACCCAATTTGAAAACCTCGCAAACCGTATTTTTGAAGAACGTAGCGAAAACTTTAAGCACCAAAATGCCAGCCAACTCGAAGGCGTGCTTGGGCCATTAAAACAACAGCTAGAAGGATTCAGACAGCAAATTCGTGAATCCTACACCCACGAACAATCCGAGCGCAGCGCCCTCAAACATCAGCTTGAGCACTTAAGGGAGCTCAATCTGAAGATGAGCCAAGATGCTATCAACCTGACCAAAGCGCTCAAGGGCGATAACAAGCAACAAGGTAATTGGGGTGAAGTGATCCTCGATCGCGTACTGCAGGAAAGCGGCCTACGTGAAGGCCATGAATACCATACTCAGCAAGATCTCAAGGATGATAGCGGTAAACGCTTTAAGCCGGATGTGATTGTGCATCTGCCAGAAAATAAGGATGTGGTCATCGATGCTAAGATGTCGTTGGTCAGTTATGAGCGCTACTTCAACAGTGAAGATCCGGCACTGCGCCAACAGGCGATTAACGAGCATGTCATTTCAATTCGCAGTCACATTAAAGGCTTAAGTCAAAAGGATTATCAACATCTGCATGGCCTTAAGAGTCTCGATTATGTATTGATGTTTATTCCTATAGAACCGGCATTTTTACTGGCGTTAGAGCATGATCCTAGCCTAGTCAATTTTGCCCTTGAGCAGAATATCATGTTGGTTAGTCCAACGAATTTGTTGGTGGCCCTGCGCACAATTAACAATATTTGGCGCTACGAATATCAAAATCAACATGCACAAACCATTGCAAAACAAGCGGGTCGAATTTACGACAAGTTATGTGGTTATATTGAAGACATGGAAAAACTCGGCCGCGCCTTAGATAATGCAGAAAAAACCTATCACAGCGCAATGAACAAGCTGTCATCGGGCAAAGGCAATCTAGTGCGTCAAGCCCATTTGATGCAACAGCTCGGGGTCGATACCAGCAAACAACTGGATAAAATGCTGCTAGAAAAAGCGCTCAATGAAGCCCAGGACGATAACGACACTCAGGATGACGACGCTGAACTTAATCTGTCGCATACCCGAGATCCTAAGGACACAGAACTCGAGCCTGTCGAGTGCAATGATAGATAACAAGAATTGAACACCCATTAATTACCTCAAATCGATACGGACATGTCGATTGATACCTTGATGCCCGGAGGCAAATGCTCCATGTGCAAAGCAGTTATAAATGTGGTTATATCCAGTGCAATATTGCTCGCAGGCGCATTGAATGCCCCTGCTGCACTTGCGTTAACGTCAACGCAGAAAACCTTTCTTGAGGCTGAAAAAGCCCTGAAGAAGCAAGATTATGCAACCTATAAACCCCTACGGGCAAAACTAGGTAATTATCCGCTCGCGATTTATTTAGATCATGATATCGACATAGGTGCTCTTAATGCCTTACAGGGTTATGCAGCTAAAGCCTTGATCGAAAAATATGAAACCACACCCATGTACAATAGGTTACGGTCTAAATATTTAAACAATGCTGGTAGCCAAAAACGCTGGAATGATTATCTTGCGATCACCCCAGAAGCGCCTACCGACATCCGCCTGCAGTGTTATTACTATGAGGCGAAACTCGCCAAGGGCGATCTAAAAACGGCTTATGCGGCCGCACAATCACTTTGGGTATTTGGGGGTTCGCGCCCAAAGGAATGTGATCCTCTTTTCAACACATGGACCAAAGCCGGTAAACGTACTCAAGATGTCGTATGGGCGCGAATGATGCTGAGTTTCGAGGCTGGCGAAACGAGTTTACTGAGTTATTTATCCCAAAAAATCACCACCCATAGTAACGAAGCTAAGCGTTTAGTCGCCGTCTATAAAGATCCCAATAGCCTGCGCCATACCGAAAAGTTTAAAGATAAAAATCCCATTGTCGGTGACATTGTTGCCGCAGGATTAAAACGCCTTGCCCGTAAGGATCTCGACCAAGCTATTAATTTGTATGAACGGTATCAAAAGGCCCATCGTTTTACCCCAGAACAAGCGCAGCAACTCGATAAATACCTTGTTCGCCGCATTTTAATTGAACAAGATGATAACTATAAAAACTATGTCGACAATGTGCTCACTGAACTGAAAAATGACGACTTATTTGAGCGCCGTTTAAGATGGGCTATCCGCGATCACGACATGCGCAGTATTGCCCGTTACTTGAACCTACTCCAACCAGAAACCTTGGCAAAGGAGCGTTGGCAATACTGGCTTTATCGCACCAATGCCAAAGAAGCGCCTGAAAGCGCCATAAAAGCGCTCGCGACAATCAGTAATGAACGTAATTTTTACGGTTTTGCTGCTGCGCAGTTCTTAAATAAACCGGTATCACTCAATCAAAGCCCTGAGCCTGTTGTTGATGCCAATAGCCAAAAGTTAACCGATGATCTCGGCTTTGTCAGAGTGCAAGAGTTAATGGCGCTCGACCGTTATTTCGATGCTCGCTATGAATGGATGTCGCTACTAAAACGCAGTGACAATACGATGCGAGCACGCTATGGACGCTATGCCCATGAACAGGGCTGGTACGATTTTGGTGTTGAAGCCAGTATTCAAGGTAAGCTGTGGGATGATATTCCTCTACGCTTCCCTATGGCACACCAAGCCGGTTTTGAGCACGCCAGCAAAAAGCATAGGGTTAACATCGATGAGATCCGTGCGATTAGCCGCCGCGAAAGTGCATTCTATCTTTATGCGACCTCTGGTGTAGGTGCCCGTGGCCTAATGCAAATTATGCCCGCCACGGCCAAAGCTACCGCCAAAAAACACGGAGCCAGATATAGCGATCCAAAGGATCTCTACAGCGCAGAGCTTAACCTCAATCTTGGTAGCGCTTACTATGCTCAGCTGTTGAAAGAGTTTAACCAAAACCGCATCCTCGCCACGGCGGCCTATAACGCGGGTCCCTCTCGCGTGCGTCGCTGGTTATCAAACTCTGATGGCAAACTCGATGCCATGGGCTTTATCGAGGCGATTCCCTTTACTGAAACCCGTGAATATGTTCAAGCCGTCCTCAGCTATCGATTGATTTATGAGGCGCAAAAGCAAAAAGCACAGCCATTATTCAGCGAAGCTGAGCTTAAGTTTGCTTACTAACTCGCGACATGAAAAGGAACTCGATACTCAGCAGCATCGAGTTCCTACTTTTCAGCATACCCTAGGGTAAAGCTCATGCTTTAACCACCAAAAATTCTAAATGTTATTCTCTAAATTCAAATAATTAGCAAAGCGAATAATTATTCAGCAATCACGCCGTTTTATCGAAAACTTGTTTGCACTGAAGGGCGTTAAATGCGAATAATTAGTATTAAAGCATTAAGAATCCCATTACACCCATGATTAACCTTAGTTCGTTAACGCTTAGCTGCGAATACCAACCCTTTGTCAATCCTCATACTTTAGCCATCGACGGCTATGAAGCCTTAGCACGCTTTTACTTGCCTAATGGTGATGCGGTTGCACCTAATATTGTGTTCGAGCAATTGCATGAATCCACAGAAATACTCGCTGCAGTTGAATATCAAGCCAAGGCATTTCAACTCATCCATGCGCCGAGTCAGCAGCGAATTTTTATCAATGTTGATCCCCACGCCGTCGATGGACCACATACCGCCAAGCTCATTCGTTTGCTGTCCCACTATGAACGAGTCACGGTCGAGATCATCGAAAACACCTGCATTAACGATGCTCAGCTGGCCAGTCAATTATTCACTCAATTTAAACAAGCTAAGATACATGTGGCGCTGGATGATATTGGTGCGCCCCACTCCATGCTCAGTGTCGATCTGATGATGAACGTGGATTATCTTAAGTTTGACCGCCATTGGTTAACGCACATAACACACCCCGAGGGAGCCCAATTATTAATTGCATTGGTCAACTTTGCCAAAAAGACCCACAAACAGTGCATTTTAGAAGGCATAGAAACTGAAGCTCACTTAGCCTTTGCGCGGGATATCGGTGTCGACTTTGTCCAAGGCTTTTTGTTTAAATCCTGGTTTATTCGCCCCACCAGCAGCCAAGTACTGTGCCTTACGTAAGATCAGGCTAAAACGGTTTACATTCGCGCCACCAGCCCACTAAAGACCAAACCTAATGCTGTCGAGTAATTGATTTAGCACTAGAAATGCCACTGGATATACGGGCTATGATCCGCCATAGTGATAACGCACATCAGCTTGCAAATGCACCTTAAGCACACTTCCAAATGTATTAGGAGTCGCCCGTGGCACAATCTGGGATCAGCGAATTACTACAACAACTCGAACAAGTATTGCTGGGCAAGCCTAGACAAATTCGTCTCGCTCTAGCCTGTATTCTCGCCCGTGGGCACCTGTTGATTGAAGACTTACCCGGCATGGGTAAAACCAGTATTTCCCATGGTATAGCCCAAAGCTTAGGTTTGAGCTATCAGCGGATCCAATTCACCAGTGACATGCTGCCTGCCGACATTCTAGGCGTATCGATTTTTGATAAACATCAAGCACAATTTATCTTTCATCATGGACCAATTTTTAAGCAGATGATTTTGGCCGATGAAATTAATCGCGCCAGCCCTAAGACACAAAGCGCTTTACTCGAAGCGATGGCCGAACAACAAATTTCCGTCGATGGCATCACCCACAGATTGCCCAATCCTTTCTTTGTAATAGCGACTCAAAATCCCACCGATCAATCCGGTACATTTTCGCTACCAGAATCGCAGCTCGACAGATTTATGATGCGTCTGTCTATTGGTTATCCAAGCCACGATGCTGAACTCGCTATGCTTAAGAGCAATCATAACCACTTAACCTTAGATCAATTGCCCCAATGCCTGACACCGATGGCCTTAATGCAACTGCAAGAGCAGTGCGACAAAGTCAGCGCTTCCGATGCCTTACTCAATTATATTCTGGCCTTAGTGAGTTTTTCCCGTAGCCAAAGTGACAGCGTGGGGTTATCACCGCGTGCCACCAAAGCGCTATTACAAGCGGCTAAGGCATGGGCCTTTTTAGAAGGTCGACATTATTTAGTCCCAGAAGATGTGCAAGCGGTATTTTGTTGTGTAGCGGAGCATAGACTCAGAACCAGTAGCCAATTACAGGGTGAAGCCCTATCTGAGCGAATTCTGGCGAGCGTTAACCCGATTATGTAGCAAGATACTGTAATGAGGAGATATCGCTAAAGTATGCAGTTAACGCATTAAACTAAGGAAATAACTCAGAAGTGAAACGACTGATACTCCCGACTTTCATTCCGATGTTAGTCCCGATTTGGCAACGTTGGTTAGCAAGACGCTTGCCACCGAGTCCCGAAATAACCTTAAGCCATCGCAGCATTTTTATTCTGCCGAGCGGTTTTGGGTTAGTTTGGCTCGGTCTGGTTTTACTTTTATATCTATTCGGCACTAACTATCAAAATAACTTAGTCATTGGCCTCAGCATCTTACTCCTAAGCCTCTTTAATACCTGCATTCTCTACAGTTACAAAAATCTGGCTGGCTTACATTTACGGGCCACGACGCCGCCCGAAGTCTATGCGGGCGAAACCTTAACCTTTCCCGTCCTCATCAGCACGCACCACAGTGGCCATAACATACAACTTAACTATCCGAATAATCGCACTTATACGGTGCAGAACCTTGGTACAGATGAACAACAAGCGCTCGTGCCCTTCGAATATCATCAGCGGGGTCAAGTGTCACCGGGTCGGCTCAAAATTGAATCCTTCTATCCCTTAGGGCTTTGCCGCGCGTGGTCCCATGTGGATTTAGCCATTAGTCACTTAGTTTTTGCCCAGCCGATTGAAGCGCCGCTACAGCTTGAGGCTGATCATACCCAGTCGGAGCAAGATCCCCAGTTACTCGCGGGTAAACATGTATCGGGGATTGATGAGTTTAAAGGCCTTAAACCCCATGTGCTCGGCGAATCCCTCAAGCAAGTGGCATGGAAACAATGGGCACAGGGTCGCGGCATGTTGACTAAAGAATTCCAGCAGCCCCAAGGTGATCCCGTCTGGTTAAGGCTCAGACCCGATGCCAAACGCCTCGAAACCCAATTGGGTCAGTTAAGCTGGCAAGTCAATAAACTCACGCAACTTGAGCAGTATTTTGGCTTACATCTGCAAAACCCCATGGGAGACGATGTGCTGATCGCGCCCGCGATAGGCAATCACCATAGGATCGCCTGTCAAAAAGCCATTGCCTTATATCCACAATTAGCGCCTTCAACGGCGAAGCCCCCATATCAGTCATCAGCCGCTAATCACCCACAAAAAACGAATCAAGCTCCCCGCAAGCAACATCATATCCCTACTTCGAGGGAGCAAGTATGAAGTTAGCGGCCAATAGCACGACACCGCAAATCGGCGACAATATTAGCCGCCAGACACTCTTTTGGTTATTAATCACCAATATTGCGGTATTAAGCCCACTATTTGATAAAACCACGCCTTGGACCTTAGGCATTTGCGCAATTTGTTTGCTGTGGCGTGTGGGGATTTATGTCGGCAAAGTGGCAAAACCACCGCGTTTTTTGGTGACCAGTCTTGCGATCGGCGCCGCAACCACATTGGCACTCGTTTCAAAGGAAATCGGCTTACTCAATGCGCTAGTGAATCTGCTGCTGTTAGGTTATGCCTTAAAATACATTGAAATGCGTAATCAAAGGGATGTGCGCGTTGTCGTCCTCGCGGGCTATTTTATTATCGCGCTGACCTTTATCGACCATCAATCCCTGCTTAATACCGCGCATTTACTCGTGGTAACGCTGATCAATACCTGCGTACTCGTGACTTTGTATCAAGATAAGCAATCCTTAAAACACACGGCTTGGATCGGTGGCAAATTTTTACTCCAGAGCCTTCCCCTCGCGCTGCTGTTATTTTTAGTGTTACCGCGTCTTGCACCGCTCTGGTTAGTGCCTAACATGAAAGAAGCCCAAACGGGCTTGTCCGATAGTCTAGCGATTGGTGATATAGGTAAGCTCACCCGTTCGACTGAACTTGCCTTTAGGGCGAGTTTTACCAATGCAACGCCCATTAATGCCGAGTTATATTGGCGCGCCCTCGTGATGGAGAACTATGATGGTGTCACTTGGCGTCAAGAAGCAGGGATTAAACAGTTGCAAAAAGATGCGCTGCTGTTTCCGCCCTCACGGCCCAGCCCAGCATTGATGGTCAATAATACTGATCCCATGAGTAAAAGTCCTGCTCCGATAAGCAGTGAAGATCAAGAGACCGCATTAAGTAAGCAAGATAAGCATAGTATTCGTTATCAAGTGATTGCTGAGCCGAGCCACCAGCCGTGGTTATTTGGTCTCGATGTGGCCTATAGCCAAGATGATAACGTGGTCAATATGCCCGACTATCGGCTGTTGGCGCTGCGCAATATCGATCAGCGAATGAGTTATCAAGTAGAGTCTTGGCCTAAGGCGAAGATGGACTTCAAGCTATCGGCGCGGCAAAGGCAGATTAACCTCGAACTGCCGAGCCAAAGTAATCCACGCACTTTAACGTTAGCTGAGCAGTTTAAGACTCAGTATCCCGCGCCTAAGCCACGACTATGGGCCATGATGGGCCACTTTAATAGTGAGCCTTTTTTCTACACTCTCACGCCGCCTCCCCTTGGGCCGCAGCAAGTGGATGATTTCTTATTTGAAAACAAAGCCGGTTTTTGCGTGCACTATGCCGCAGCCTTCATTTTTATGGCGCGGGCCACAGGCTTACCCGCGCGTATGGTCACAGGCTATCAGGGCGGTGAATTTAATCCGCAAGCGGGTTACTACAGTGTGTATCAATATATGGCCCACGCATGGGCAGAAGTCTGGCTTGAAGATGAAGGTTGGGTGCGTTTCGACCCCACCGCTATGGTGGCGCCCAATCGTATCGAGCAAGGATTCGACGCCCAGTTTGATCCCGAGCAGAGTTACCTGCAGGAAAGCCCTTTTAGTAGCTTACGATTTAAATCCATGCCTTGGCTCAATGAGTTAAGACAACGTTTTGCCAGCATAGATTATTACTGGAGCGTGTGGGTACTGGGTTTTAACCAAGAGAAGCAAAATCAAGTGCTCAGTGGCATTTTAGGCGATGTGACTCACACTAAAATCGCGGTCTTTATGGGGCTCTGTATCAGCCTTATCGTGCTCTATATCGCCTACAGTGCGGGCTTATTACATTTTAGAGTTCAAGGCGATCCTATTAGTACTCGTTATCAACAGATCTGTAATCGTCTCGCACACCATGGCATTAAGCGCAAAGACAGTGATGGACCAAATCAATTTGCGCAGCAGATTATTGAGCAATACCAACACAGTGCACCAAAGCTTTGCACGCTGTTCCAAACCTTGACACAAAGTTATGTGGCGCTGAAGTACCAAGATTTACCGGTTAAAGACTATCAAGCGCATTTAACCGCATTTAAAGCGGCGGCGAAGCAACTCAACTGGTTATTGCTCCGAACCAAAGTGAAAGATAAGTTCAATCTAGCCTAGCATTCGTCAACTGAGCTGTAACTGACGATGCCTCATCGGAGCAAGCACCAATAAACACCTAAAATTGCGGGTTAATTCCACAGAAGCAGCAATAGTGTTGAATCTTATAAATCAAACACATAGAATTGTTTTACTGTCACCATGCCGAGTTGCACATGCTAAAGTTAATCCAGTCCAATCAGATGGAAGTGCTCTGCGCCCATTTAGCCGCTTACCTGACCCAACCCCTTGCTTTTGCACGTCTACTGAGTAACGAGCATATTCTGGTACAGAGTCCCGGCATGTCGACTTGGCTACGCCTCGAAATCGCCAAACAGAATGGAATTGCTGCCGCACTGGAATTCCCGCTGCCATCGAGCTTTACCTGGCAGTTGTGCCATGACTTATTGCCCAATGTGCCTAAGGATAACGCCTTCACTAAGGCGGCGATGACGTGGAAGCTGATGCAACTCTTACCGCGCATGCTACAAAATGACGCCTTTGGGCCGTTGAGACACTATCTAAGTCATCAGCAATCCAGCACAAATGCCACCGACACGAGTGAACAGCACAACACGAGTGATATGACGGCTGACGATATTAAGCTGTACCAACTCTGTGGCCGGATTGCCGATATCTTCGACCAATACTTAGTGTATCGCCCCGATTGGATTTTAGCGTGGGAGCAAAACGAGCAGCCCGACTCACTCACCAAGCCGCTGAATGAAGACCAACGCTGGCAACCCATTTTATGGCGCGCGCTCATTGCCTTTAACCGTGATGAGCTTAATCAAAGCCATTACCACAGGGCCAACCTGCACAGTGACTTAATTGCCGCGCTGAATCATCCCGACACGTCACTCGCCAAATTGCCACAACGCCTATTTGTGTTTGGCATTTCCTCGATGGCGCCGCAAACCCTTGAAGTGCTTTACCATCTAGCAAGTCGTATCGATGTGATCGTACTAGGCTTAAGCCCGTGTCAGCACTATTGGGGCGACATTGTTGATCCCCGTAATCGGGCTCGCATGGCGGTGCAATATGCGGGTAAACGCCAATTAGCCGAGCTGTGGGAAGATAAACTCGAAGTAGGCAATCCGCTGCTTGCCAATAACGGCAAGATGGGCCGTGAATTACTCGATATGCTGCTTGAGCTCCCCGCCGAACACTGCGACTTTGGCGACGATGTGTATTGTGAACCCTGTGACGATCCCAACTCGCCACACAGTCATGCCAGCATGCTCCACGGCGTGCAATACGATATTTTAGAGATGCAAACCTTAGACAGAGTACTAGGGCCTGATGCCGAGCTGTACCAAAATGTCGAGAACAGACGCCTGCTTAAGCGCGACGATGAATCCATTCGAGTCAAGAGTTGTCACAGCCCACTGCGGGAAGTCGAAACACTGCACGATCACTTGCTTGAGTTACTCAGCAATAATGTCGACCTGACGCCTAAAGACATAGTGGTGATGATGCCCGATGTCGCCGCCTACGCGCCCTACATCGATGCAGTCTTCTCGGCGAAGCAAGGCCTGCATTACATTCCCTACGCCATTGCCGACCGCGGCGCAGCGCAGGAATCACCGCTCATCAATAGCTTTTTAAATTTACTTGGAATTAATCAGAGTCGTTTTGGTCTGACCGACATTTTGAGCATACTCGAAGTGCCCGCCATTTTGCGCCGTTTCCAGCTCGATGACGATGAATTGCAACTGATCCGCCGCTGGTTAGATGAAGCGGGCGTGCGCTGGGGCCGCGATGAACAAAGCCGCCTTAAACAAGGTGTGCCAGCGTTTGAGCAAAACTCTTGGGCCTTTGGTATTAAAAGGCTGATTTTAGGTTACGCCTTGAGTGACGATGCGCCGCTCTATCAAGACCATCTGGTCGTCACTGGCATCGAAGGCCAATCGGCACAGGCGCTGGGTAAGCTACTCAATTTTATTGAAGTGCTCGATGAAACGGCGCAAATACTCGCCTTACCGCAAGTGGGCGCCCTGCGTTTAGCGGAATTAACTGAGCTACTAGATGCCTTCTACGACACAGATGAAGACGAGCGCGAACAATTACAGGAAATCCGCGATGCCATTGCCACCCTAGAGCAAGAGTTACTATCGGCGGGCAGGCCCTTTGATACAAGAACGTTGGATACAAACCCGTTAACGCCGCTAGCCCAAGAAAACATAAGCGGACTGAGCCTCAGTATTGAAGTGCTGCAACAGTGGTTTAATCAACGCTTAACCGAATCTCGGGTCGGACAGCGTTATCTTGCGGGAAGCGTGAACTTTTGCACCTTGATGCCGATGCGCTCGATTCCTTTTAAGGTCGTGTGTTTACTCGGCATGAACGATGGGGTTTATCCTAGGGTTCAACATCCCGTTGGCTTTGATTTAATGGCACACTTTGGTGCCCGTAAAGGCGATCGTTCCCGCCGTCTCGATGACAGATATTTGTTTTTAGAAGCCTTATTATCGGCGCGGGAACAACTGTATATCAGCTATATTGGCCGCAGCGAACGGGATAACTCTGAGCGTATCGCCTCTATGCTCGTCTCTGAACTGATTGAATATTGTCAGCTGTGTTATCTACCTGAAACGCTATTGGCTCAATCGCAAAACGCTTCAAGCCCCATAGACCCAGAGGATGCCGAAAAAGCCCTCTATAACGCAATTGTCAGCCACCAGCCGCTGCAACCATTTGATCCCAAGTTGTATCAAGCCGCAGTAAAAAGTGATGACAAAGATGGCTCAGGCAGAACCCAAAATAACTCGGGCATAGGCCAAAGTTACAGCCTGCAATGGTGTCCACCCAATACGGACACTGCTGGCACACATGCGGGCCGCTTTATCGGCGTGCAAACTCGCATCATGCTCGAAGCGGATGAACAAGACTCAGTGCCAGATACAGAGGCACAGCCAGCTTCTGAGCACGAACAACAGCAAAGCAAACAAGTGGATGTGTCAGCCCTGATCCGTTTCTTTCGAAATCCAGCGCAGTACTTCTTCAACCGTACGTTAAAAGTCGATCTCAGCCTTAATATTCAGGCCGATGATAATGACGAGCCCTTTAGCTTGAATGCCCTAGAGCGTTATATGTTACAGGCCCAGTTACTCGATGATGCCATAGACCAAGGCCTAACTGAGCCCGATATTGAACTGATTAAACGCCTCAAAGCCAGTGGCACTTTGCCCATGCAGCCCTTCGATGATTTGCTATTGCGTCAATATCAGCATGATATTAAACCTTTGATTGGCAGAACCTTGTTCCTCAAGGGAGAACAAGCCAGCAGCCATGCGGATATTAAACTCGTGTTTGACTTGCCCATCACGGCGGGTAAATCCCAGCAAGTGTTACTGCAAGGTCGTATCGATGACATCAGCCCTAAGGGGTTAGTCAATTACCGCCCTGGTAGCGCACACGGTCGCGATGTGCTGAGGTTGTACCTTCGCCACCTGTGTTTAATGGCAATGGGCCACACACATGCAAGCTATCTACTCGACATGGGGCACTTCCACGCCTTGGCTCCAATCACTGCTGAGCGCGCCCATGCGTTACTGGCCGATTTGTTGGTGTTGTTTTACCAAGGCCAACAACACCCACTGTGTTTTATGCCGCGCACGTCACTGGCCTACGTCAGCTGCGAGGGTGAGCACGATGAGCGTTTGCAGCAAGCGTTACCCGAATGGTTAGATGAGCAGAGTCAATTGGGTGAAGCTGCTTTTGGAGAAGGAAATGAACCCCATTACCAGCGATTATTCAGTTTCCCGCGGGATTTCTCTGAGGATAGCTTTGGCGCATTAGCCGAGCGTATCTATCGCCCTATGGTGAGTTTATATCTCAAAGACACGCTGGCTCAGCTTGAGGAATTTGCGCTCAACGATGGCATGAGCCAAGGCCCTGCTAATGAACACGCGACTGACACACAAGCTCTCGCACCACATTTGAACCGCAATAGTGCACAGGGAGAGCAAGCATGAGTGAACAGATGCCGTTGAACACGCAAGCCTTACATTCAGCACCACAAGCGCTTGATCCTCTCACTCTGCCCTTTGGCGGTAGTCGTCTTATTGAGGCCAGCGCAGGCACAGGTAAAACCTACACGATTTCAGGTCTTTATTTACGCTTATTGCTTGGTGATGGCATTCCTGCGCCGCTCACCTGCGAACAAATTCTCGTGGTTACCTTCACCAATGCGGCCACCGAAGAGTTAAGGGATCGTATTCGTCGCCGTATTCAAGTTGCCTTTAAGTGTTTCTTAGGACTAACGATTGCCGATCCCTTTGTGCAGGCGTTGTATGACAACACCCCAGAGAGTGAACGCGCCATTGCCCTGCGGCGGTTCGATCTCGCCCTTAAATCCCTCGATGAAGCGGCGATTTTTACCATCCACGGTTTCTGTCAGCGAATTTTATCGGATCTCGCCTTTGAGTCTTCCTTACTGTTCGAATCGGACTTTACCTTAGACGACAGCGAATTTTTGCACCATGCCGTGCGGGATTTTTGGCGTGAGGCCTGTTATCCGCAGCCCGATTACTTAGCGCAAATCATTGCCAAGGAATTTGGCGAGCCCGATGGTTTAGTCAAACAGTTGCGACCGCTCCTTGGCGCCAGTCAAGCAAAGCCTCTGAAACCCGCGCTTAAGTTTGATGCCTTAGCCCTGTCACTACGCCAAAGTTTAGAGCGCTTTAAATTAGCTTGGCCACGGGGGCGCGATGGCTTATTGGCATTGCTACACAGTTTGCCACTCAACGGCACCCGCTTTGGCAAAGCAACGGATAAGTACCCCAAGCTCGCCGCCATGTTCGATGCGCTGGATAACTGGCTCGCCTTCGGGCATGGGTTGCCTCCACTGAAAGAGTTAGAAGCCTTATCGCTGTCTGAGTTAAAACTCAACAAGGGCGGCGTGATCCCAAGTGTGAGCGAAGCGCCGCTGATGGATCATATGGAGCAACTCGCCACATTGATTGCCGCCATTAAACCAGCATTTTTATATAGCGCGAAACTCGGCATAAGCGAGCGATTTGCCCAGCAAAAACAACAAAAAAATGTGCTGACCCCAGATGACTTACTCACGACATTAGCGAGCGCGTTAAACGCCAATAATGAAACCTTGCCCAAAGCCGTGGCAACACGTTTTCCCGTCGCGCTTATTGATGAATTCCAAGATACCGATCCGCTACAATTTGCGATCTTCTCTGGCATCTACCAAGACCGCTACTCGTTTGAGCAGCAAGGCAAAAACGATACAGAAAATAAGCTCAGCCTGTTGATGATTGGCGATCCTAAGCAAGCCATTTATGCCTTCCGTGGCGCCGATATCCATACCTATATTGAGGCCCGTCATCATACGCAGGCCCACTATCATCTGGATACCAACTACCGCTCAAGCGCAAACATAGTCGCTGGGGTTAACCATCTGTTTAGCCAGCATCACGATCCGTTTATCAGTCAATCGATCCCCTTTGATAGCGTGAAAACGCCCAGCAGTGCTAAAGGGAAAATCCTCACTGAAAAAACCGCCAATCCTGCCGCCTTAAGATTAAGACTCTTAAGCGAAAGCGTAGAAAACGGCCTCAACAAAACCACGGCAAGACACTTGCTCGCCGAAGACGCGGCGGCACAAATTACCCGTTTACTGACAGATGCAGCCAATGGCGAATGCCACAGCCCTAAAGGGCCGTTGATCGCTAAAGACATCGCTATCCTAGTGCGGGATCGCAACGAAGCGGCAGTGATGAAAACCGCATTAAGTAAACGCCACATAGGCGCGGTGTTTTTAAGTCGCGACAGTGTGTTCGATACCCTTGAAGCGCGGGAAATGGCGTTAATTTTGCGATCTCTGGCGAACCCTAAAGATGAACGGGCACTGCGCAGCGCCCTAGCCACGGCATTATTAGGTTATAACGCCGAGCAAATCCATGCCTTTAACCAAGATGAAGAGCACAGACAGCTATTATTAGAGCAGTTTTTTAACTTGCACCAAGTGTGGCAGAAACGCGGCATCATGCCTGCGCTACTCAGCCTTGCCAATAGCACTAAACTGATTGACCGTTTACTGCACACCGCCAGTGCAGAGGTAGATACTCAAGAGCAAGATGCCACAAACGGCGAGCGCCGCCTGACGGATTTTCGCCACCTTGCCGAGCTATTACAACAAAAAGCCACCGAACTTGATGGTATTAGCGCCCTGCTCAATTGGTATGAACAGCAACTGATTGATAACACAGGCACAGATGAACAGCAGCTACGCCTTGAGAGCGAGCAGAATCTAGTACAGATCGTCACTATCCATAAGAGTAAGGGTCTTGAGTATCCCGTATGTTTTGTGCCCTTTGTCAGCCTAGCCCGCGACAATCGCCGCCGCCCTAAACCTATGCTGTACCACAGAACCAACGATGCAGGTGAGCAAGAGCTCGTGTGGGATATCGAAGGCACGGATGACGGTTGGGAGCGCGCAAAACAAGAAACCTTAGCCGAAGACTTGCGCCTTTTGTATGTGGCGCTCACTCGCCCTGTGTATTTGTGTTACTTGTATATCGCCAACCACAGTCGTCAGCTTAAAAATGGCCTTAAAAGTCAGCTGCATGAAACCGCTATCGGCTATCTGCTCGGCATAGGCGACTCAGAATGTGACTTTGCCCGTATCTGCAATGCTGCGCAGCAGCTCGCCCAAGATGTGGAAGCCATAAGTATTGATAAGGTGCCCGATGACATAGACGAGCGGCCATTGCCCTCAAGCCAAGACATAGCGCAAATACTGAGCGCGAAAACTTTAACCCGCCAATACTGCACGCCGTGGCGAGTCGGCAGTTATTCAGGTCTCGTTAAAAATACCAGCCATGGTAAAGCCGCTCCGGGTGCCGACGATGAAATATTAGGTACGCTTGAATATACGGCTGCGCAAACACTCTCTATTCCTGATGAGGCAAGTCATGATCTGCAGGATGACATGCTCAATCGCTTTAACTTTGAGCGCGGCGCCAATGCCGGTAGCTTTATGCATTTAGTGTTAGAAGAGATTGATTTTACGCAGGCAGAAATCGACTTACCGCTGCAATTGCCTAAAGCCATGCTGCAATACGGTATCGCGCCCGAATGGCAAACAGTATTATATACTTGGTATTTGGATGTGCTGCATGCACCGCTCGGCGCTATGCCGCACGCCTTAGAGTCGCAAGTCACGGGGCATGTAAGCGCCGTCAAACCTGAACATCCTGATTTGTGCTTAGCCAAGTTATCGCCGCAGAATACCTTAGTCGAAATGGAGTTTTATTTACCCTTAAGCGAACTTAAAGATATTGAGCTCAATACACTACTGCAGCAGTTTGGCTATGAGTCGACACTTAAGTTTGATGATCTCAAGGGCATGCTCAAAGGCTTTATCGATTTAACCTTTGAATACCAAGGTCAATATTATATCGCCGACTATAAGTCGAATCATTTAGGCGACAACATCAATGCCTATCATCAGAGCGCGCTGCAAAGCGCAATAACCGATCACAGCTACGATTTGCAGTACATTCTCTACTCATTGGCGCTACACAGGTATTTGAGTTTACGCCTGCCAAGTTATGACTACGATAGCCACATAGGCGGTTGTTATTACTTGTTCTTACGGGGAATGTCGGCTCAATATCCCGGCTATGGTATTTACTACGACAAGCCGCCGAAGGCACTTATTCTCGCGCTAGATTCACTTTTTAATGACAATTTATTTCACAGCAGATTGGCTCGTGCAATAGATACAGGAGTCACGGCATGATGCGCTCAACCCAAGGGCTAAATGCACATTCACTCACAGCAGCGAAATGGATAGACCATGGCGCAATTCAGCTTACAGCGCCGCTGCCAGAGCTGTTAAAACAGTGGGAGCAAGAACGACTGCTCACACCGCTCGATCGGCATTTCGCACTCGAAATGAGTCACTTGCATCCAAGCGACAGCCAACAGCCCTTGTTTATTTTGCTGTGTGCGCTATTAAGCCAGCAATTATCTTCACAGCACAGCTGCCTAGTACTCGCTCATATCGTGCCGCTTAATCCCATGGCCGAGCAAAATAGCCATTGTAAAATCAGTTTAAGTCTCGAAGCGCTCACTGAGACCTTGCAAACCTTTGATGCCGTCGGCCAAGCGGGCAGCAATAAACCACTTATTTTTGATAATGGCAGACTCTATTTACAACGTTATCATCAATTTGAAACCTCAGTGGCCGCCTCATTAATCCGCTTGTCCGGAAGTGTATCTAGGCAATTATCTGAAGAAACAAGCCACCAAAAGCAACCGCAAATCGCTAAATTGAGGTCACTGCTAGATCAACTGTTCCCTGCCAATGTGAGCGATCCCCATTCACTCACTACCAATGTACTCACTAACAGTGAAGACACAGCACCCATTGATTGGCAAAAGGTCGCAACGGCCACAGCGCTGGGTAAAAAACTGTCAGTGATCACTGGCGGCCCAGGTACGGGTAAAACCACCACTGTAACTAAACTTTTGTTATTGCTACAAATGGAATCACAGCAGGAAATCCGTTTAGTCGCGCCAACGGGAAAAGCGGCGGCTCGCTTAAGCGAATCAATCAAAGCCTCAAAAGCGCGTCTGGCGAAGGAACTCAGCGCCCATGCTAATGTTATTGATGAAGTTCGCAATAGAAATAGCCAAGACTTTTTAACGGCTCTGGGCCGCATTCCAGAGGAAGCTTCAACCTTACAAAGACTGCTTGGGGTGATCCCCAATTCGCCGCACTTTCGCCACCATCAAAGTAATCCGCTTAGGCTCGACTTATTGATTGTCGACGAAGCCTCTATGGTCGATTTGCCCATGATGTATAAATTGCTGAGCGCATTGCCTGAGCACGCCAGTTTGATTTTACTCGGCGATCAAGACCAACTCGCCTCGGTTGAGGCTGGCGCTGTGCTCGCCGATATTTGTGCGGGCCTTAAAATACCAGTAGATCCCAATAACCTTGCGCAAAATAACATAGCGTCAAGCAGCCCTGCTCTGTGGCAAATGCGCTATTCCAAGGAACAAGCCGAGCGTCTGAGTGCTTTAACAGGTTTTGAGTTAACGCCCTATATCAGCGACGCCCCTAAGCTTGGCGATAGCTTATGTATGCTAATGCACAGCCACAGATTTAAAGGCGATGCAGGGATTGGACTTCTCGCCAGTGCCGTCAATCGTGCTGATCTTCAAGGTATTTTGCAGGTATGGCAACAGGGACCTGCAGAATTGAGCTGGTTAGAACACAGTATGGTCGTAAGCCAAACCCAAGCCAAAGTGAGTGAGCCTGCTAATAATATGGGACTCAATTCACTGCTGGAGCAAGCCTGCCAGCAATATGGCACTTATCTCAGCGCCTTGAATAGCGATACGAGTAATAGTGATTTAAGCAAGCGTCCAAGCACAGCTGACATCATTGAACGCTTTAACCAGTACCGTATTCTATGTGCTATGCGCTCGGGCGATTATGGGGTTGAAGGCATTAATCAATTTGTGACTCAAGCACTGGCCAATGCCAAGCTGATTAAACCGCTACAGGAGTTTTATCTGGGTCGGCCCATTATCATCCAAAGCAATGACTATAACTTAGGCCTGTTTAACGGTGATATCGGATTGATTTTGCAGGATGAAGATAAACCCGAACGTTTAATGGCGCACTTTATCAAGGCCGATGGCAGCCTGTTAAAAGTCTTGCCAGCCCGTTTGCCCAGCCATGAAACCTGTTATGCCATGACAGTACACAAAAGCCAAGGCAGCGAATTTAGCCGTGTGGCCTTAGTATTGCCGCCGAGCCCCAGCCTAGCCCAATGGCAACTGCTGACCAAAGAATTGGTCTACACCGCCATCACCCGCGCTAAAGTCCACTTTACCTGCTTAGGCACCCAGCACGTATTCGAGCGGGCCAGTAGCCAAGCAACCCAACGCGCATCGGGTCTTGCCGACCGCCTTTGGGGGTGAATGAAGCTTTGTGGTCAATGGGGAACACTTTAGGAACTACATTTTAAGATATGACTTTTAGATTTACTCTAACCATGAAACTAAGGATTTAAACATTGATTAAAAAGGACATTATTACACTTAAGGATCTACAAGCCGTTATTGCCTTGTTTGACGCCATAGCACCAGATGCCGCTTTACCTAAGCGTTATTATGAAAAAACCCGCTATATCAAGTGGTCAGAATTTAAAGACATGCAGATATACGCACTCGACTTTGAGCCCTATTTAACGATTAGCCAGCGTTGTAATATGACGTATTTTGGCATACATCAAAGTACGCGACGTTTATACCTAGCACACTGTAATGATGCTGGCCACGCACCGCGCTGGGAAGCGAGACCAGTGACCTTAGCACAACTGATGGATGTCGAGTTAATGGTGAATTTACATAAAAATCATGCCTATAACTTAGGGCTAAACATCTGTTTTGATCTGAACTATTTACTCTGAGCTTTGGTATTAATGTACAAATTCGGATGACTGAATATCGGTTATAGGCCAGACATTATCAGTTGCTAAAATCAATTTGAAATTATCAATGTCACCCGCAACGTTTTTCCGGTACCCGAAGGCACAAGGACAACGGATCTGTTTATGCTCGCTCGAGCCAAGAATTAGCCGTTTGGTTCACTCAAAACTAAGCTGTAGCGAAAGGATGTTTTGGTAAACCCTATACTTTCATAGTATTGCTGTGTGGCAATGCGCTGCATCGATGTAGTGAGTTCGAGTAACTGGCAATTCTCTTGCTTTCCCCTTTCTTTCGCAAAGGCGATCAACTGAGAGCCAACGCCCTGCCCCCGCATGTCGGCATCCACCACAATTGCGGTTATACGACAGATACGACTCAAAGCAGGGAAATAATCAAAGAACATTAAGGCCATCACAGCGACAACTTGCAGGTCACCCTGTGCATTATGTTGCTCATACACCAGTAATTCATCACTGCGGCGCAGAGAATCATGCTGATATTGGCTTAACGTCTGGGCTAAAGCGGCATGGGGCAAAGAATAACCGAGTTGCTCAAGTAATACCTGCACACTATCTGTATCCTGTAAGCGGGCTAACCGAATGTTTTTATTCACCATGAGATACCATGCTGTAATCTGCCTAAAGTCAATGTCACTCGTACTGGGTTGCACAGTTTAGATGACGGTGACGAAGCAATAGTCCAACGACATTGCCATCTCACGCCACAAAAATCAAAATAAACCCGACAAAGGCACAACCCAATATTTGCAATGCGATGTAATGCGTTAAAATTCACCACTTAATAGCCATCAGTCAGCAAAACCTTGCACTCATAGGGGCAAGAAAACTAAGATGACAGCGGCTGTACTATAGGATGATATTCGTATTGCCACAGGCCGATGTCATCCGATTTTGCTCACTTTGAGGAATCACTCACAATGTCTAAGATCAACCTGCTTTTGCTGTGCGGCGGCGGAAGTGCCGAACACGATATTTCACTCATGTCGGCCAACTATTTTGAAACCTCACTGGCAAAATCCGAGCAGTTTTGTGTATTGCGAGTCGAACTGGATAAATTTGGTCAATACCGCACCGCTGCGGGTGATGATTGTGAACTGACCAATAGCCGTGAAATTCGCTTCCGCGATGAGAGCAAAGCCCCATGGCCGGTCGATTACGTCATTCCCTGCATTCATGGCTATCCCGGCGAAACAGGTGACATTCAATCCTATTTTAACCTAATCCAACTGCCCTATTTTGGCTGTGAGTCCGAGGCTAGTAGTAACTGCTTTAATAAGATCACCGCTAAAATGTGGTTCTCGGCCTTAGGTATTCCGAATACTCCGTATATTTTTCTAAACCAATTCGATGATGCAGCAATAGAGCAAACCCAAGCCGCATTAGCACTATGGGGATCCATCTTCGTCAAAGCGGCCTCACAGGGTTCCTCTGTTGGTTGTTATAAAGTCGATGACAGCGATAAAGTCGCTGGCGTGCTTAAAGATGCTTTCGGCTATGCGCCCTATGTTATCGTTGAAAAAACCATTCAAGCCCGTGAGTTAGAAGTCGCAGTATACGAGTACAACGGTGAAGTGGTGGCGACAGTACCAGGTGAAATCATCTGTGATACCAACACCTTCTACACCTTCGATGAGAAATACGCCAAAAACAGTAAAGCACGCACCGATGTGGTGGCGCAGAATGTGTCAGCTGAGATCAGTGAACAAATCCGCGCCTATGCAATCAAGGCTTTTAAAGGTATGAAATTGCGTCACCTGTCGCGCATCGACTTTTTCTTAACCGCGGACAATGAAATTTTACTAAATGAAATCAATACCTTCCCAGGTTCCACGCCGATTTCTATGTTCCCCAAAATGCTGCAGAATCACGGTCATGACTTTACTGAATACTTGAGTCTAGTGATTAACAGCCAGATAACCGCTAAATCTTAGCGCTCGCCACCTGACTCAATGTGAACGCAGAGACTCAGTACAGCACCTGTTTCCAGTAATAAAAAGAGCGCCTCGGCGCTCTTTTTATTACATTTCAATGCATTATATCTAAAACTTGAATTCTTACCTTACATCTAAACCCAATATTAAAATCAGACTGTCACTGATTAAGCCGCCCTCACATCTAGGTCAAACATCAAGGTTAAACGTCAAAACCCTTATGTAGCTCAGCTTGCTTTGCCAACAGGGCAAAGAATGCAGCTTTGGGCATAGGCTTATAAAATAAATAGCCTTGAATTTCTTGAATATGATTTGCCATTACAAATTTTAGCTGGGACTCAGTTTCTACCCCTTCTGCCGTCACAGTTAAATCTAACGCATGGCTTAAACGCACTATGGCCTCCACCAACGCTTCGTGACGTTTGCCTTCATCTAATCTGTCGATAAAGCTCTTATCGATTTTAATTTGATCGATAGGGAAATTAGCTAAATAAGATAGAGATGAGTAACCCGTCCCAAAGTCATCCAAGGAAATTTTAATCCCTTTAACTCGCAAACCATTAAGTACATCAATAAGATACGTATGCTGCTTCATCAGCAAAGATTCAGTGATCTCAAGGGTTAATCTGTCATAGGGGAAATCTGTCACCTCAAGTTGCTCGGTAATCGCAGCAAAGGACTCCACAAAGGCATCTTGTAGTTCATGGGACCAAAACTCAAAGGTCGAGACATTCACCGATAAATTAATGGGCCAATTTCGCTCATGCATCTCTAAAATAGTCTGCATAGCACCAAGGCGAACATCTCGACCAATATCAACAATTAAACCACTGTTCTCAGCGATGGGAATAAATTCATCGGGTGGAATAAACGTTCCCTCATGCTGCCAGCGCAGCAGCACTTCAGCACGGACAATCAGTCCAGTGGTCGCATTGACTATGGGTTGGTAATAAAGCTCGAAGGTATGCTGATCTAATGCCTGCTTAAGCTGATTATGAAGGCTAGCAACACGCTCGGCATTTAGCTGCATTTGTTCAGTAAAAAAATGATATCGGTTGCGACCATTTGCCTTAGAAATATACATGGCCTGATCGGCACAATTTAACAACTGTTCAAGATCGAGGGCATCTTCAGGAAAACGTGCAATCCCTATACTTACCGAGCTATAAACGCCTTTCCCATCGGCTAACACATAATGTTTTGCCACATTTTTGTTAATTGTATCAGCAATTTGTGCCAACTCTTTCTGGTTAACAACCCCAGGTAATAGCAAGGCAAACTCATCCCCTCCTAAGCGTGCAAACACCATAGTGTCATCGACACACTCGCTGATCTGTTTAACCACTTGCACTAACAGTGCATCACCTTTGTCATGGCCATGGGTGTCGTTAACTTGCTTAAAGTTATCTAAATCCATCAACATAAAACTAAAGCCGGGAGTCAAACTGTCGGAGGTAATTAACGCTTGGATCTGCTTGAATAACGCATTGCGGTTAGCAAGTCCGGTAAGAGAGTCATTATTGGCCTGATACTTAATCAGCTGCGCCGCTTTCTTACGTTCACTAATGTCTGAAAATAGCCATGCAAAACAGGGTTGCTGACCATTGGACTCTCGGAAGGTCGTGACGATAAGGTCAAGATAAAACTCCTCGCCATTTCCCCTAAGACCCACCAACTCACCCTGCCACATTCTGTCCTGAGCTAAATGCTCAAATAACCCCACTAAGTCATTAGATTGGGATAATGCTAAAAAAATCTTAGGATGAAAGTTAGCTATATCAGCATCTTGAGGAATAACTATATGTCTGAAAGCGGGATTAGCATAGAGAACTGCATCGTCAGAATTGGAAATAACCAGAGCAAGAGGTAACCGGTCAAAAATTTTCACAGCTAAATGCTGAAATTCCATTGCACGACTGCGTTCAATGGCTAAACTCGCCAGTCTTGCCGCCTCTGAAATGAGTTCTAAATCCTGCTCTGTTGGGGACTTTATCGTATCATAATACATGGCAAATGTGCCTAGCACTTTACCATGAGTATCTTTGATAGGTTCTGACCAGCAAGATTTAAGACCTGCACGTAATGGCAGTTCTTTATAATTAACCCAGTAAGGATGTTGAGCGATATCTTCAACGATAACACGCTGCGCATAATAGGCAGCCGTGCCACAAGAACCCACATTGGGGCCAATTTCGACACCATTAATGGCTTGATTGTAACTGTCGGGTAAATTGGGGGCGGCACCTAATAACAGACGTTTACCGTCAGCACTGAGCAGTAACACAGACCCTCTGGTTCCTACTTTTTGAGCCTCGATTTTTAAGACTAAGGCGTGCAAGATTTCATGTAGCGGTGCGCCATTGAGCAGCATAGAAAGAATACTGCTATAACAAGCTATGCTGACATTGTGGGCGAGTTTAACGTCTGCATGATCGAGCAGATCTGGAAGGTTAACGCCGTACGCCATAATTTCCTTAAGAGCAAAGTTGCAATATAAATACTGATTAACAATGTTAAATATTTATAACTTATAAGAAATTCTAGGCATTAATGTTAATTAAGTAAACCCTTTACCTGCGCGGTAAAAGGTTTACTTTAGTCTAAAAAGCAATGCTTTATTCTTGAATACGTTCAAGTTTTGCAAGGTAAAAGCCATCAAAGCCGCTATCGGCTGGGCTGATACTTTCATCCTCAATCAGGCGAAAGTTGGGGTTCTCGGCTAAAAACGCATCCACTTGACCGCGGTTCTCGCAAGGGAAGATAGAACAAGTCGCATAGACGACTATGCCACCGACTTTGACCATGCGGCTATAACTGCTCAAAATGTGTTTTTGCAGTTCCATTAACACGGGTAAACGCTCTACGGTATCACGCCATTTTGCATCGGGATTACGCTTTAATACCCCCAAACCAGAGCAAGGCACATCAAGCAATACCCTATCGGCACTGAGCTTTAAGCGTTTAATGGTTTTACTGCTGGCGATAACACGGGTTTCGACATTGTGTGCCCCATTACGACGCGCTCGTTCCTTAAGTTTGTCGAGTTTCCATTGCTCCACATCCATGGCCAACAAGCGTCCTTTGCCCTGCATTTGCGCGGCTATGTGTAAGGTTTTACCGCCCGCGCCTGCGCAAGCATCAATCACTTTCATGCCTGGCTTGGCATCAAGCGCCGCAGCTACGCGCTGAGAGCCCGCATCCTGCTGCTCGAATAAGCCATCTTTAAAGCTTTGTGTACGGAACAAGGCAGAATCGGAGGTCACTTCAAGGGCGGAATCAACCCCATCAACACAGAGCGTGCTCACAAACTCGGCAGCAAGCTTAGCAGCCAGTTCATCACGAGTCACCTTAAGGCTATTCGCGCGTAAAAAACGTTTCGGCGCTGTACTTAACGCGGCGCGCTCTTTTTCCCAAGACTCACCTAGTTGCTCACGGCCCATAACATCGAGCCACTCGGGGCAACCGTCCCACAACACAGGCTTAGTTTTCGCTTGCTCTATACGCTCAGCTAAACGCACCTCATCAACTTGCAGCGAATATTGCATTTTAGGCAGTTCAAGCCCGTGAAATAAATGCCAGGCATTAAGCAATTTAGAGCCAAAACGCTCCATCTCATCTGGACTAATTTCCGCCAGATAACAATATAAATTTAAACGACGTAGGATATCACCCGTCGTCAATGCGATACGCGCCTGCTCGGCGGGTACCAATTGCAACCCAGAAAAATGCTGAGAATAGGCCCGATCTAAGGGTTTTCCTTGGCTCAGCACCATAGTTAAGATACTGATCACTAATTCGTTCGAGCTGGCAGAAAGCGGAGAATTCAACATTTAAAAGGTCACCATGAATGATAAAACCGGAGGATCATAGGAGGTCAGGCCCTAATACGCAAGCGCACTGGCGCCGAGTTAAGGTTAAAGCCATAAAAAAAGCGATCCTAAGATCGCTTTTTTGCCACAGTCAGTTTAATCCATTACATTTTTGAGCCTTTAGCCCCGTAGAACAGGATAAAACCATAACAAATCACGGGCAGAATAAAGGCAAGCTGAACGCCAAGATTATCCGCTAACATGCCCTGGAATAAAGGCAAAATCGCGCCGCCCACAATCGCCAAACACAGAATGCCACTGCCCTGTGAAGTGTGTGGACCTAAATCACGAAGCGCTAAGCTGAAGATCGTTGGGAACATAATCGAGTTAAATAACCCCACCCCAAGGATTGCCCACATGGCAATGCTACCACTGGTTGTCATCGCTGCAACCACAAGTAGCGCCGCCATAAAAGCATTAAATGCAAGCACTGAGCCTGCTGGTACTTTTTGCATCACCACAGAGCCAATGAAACGTCCCACCATAGCGCCGCCCCAATAATAGGCGATGTAATGGGCGGCTTCGGCTTCTGGCATACCCGCTATATGGCTTTCACCTAAGAAGCTGACTAAAAAGCTACCGATAGACACTTCTGCGCCGACATACACGAAAATACCCACAGCACCGAGCACTAAGTGCTTGCTTTGCAAGGCACTGGTTTTACCAAGATGGGTTTGAACTTCACCTTGAACACTTTCATCATGCTCACGGATCACAGGTAAATCTAACTTCGCAAAAATCAGCGCTAGAATAGCCAAGGCGCCAGAAAGTAACAGGTATGGCAGTTTAACCACTTCCGCTTCAGCGCTCGCTTGGGCTAAATCGCCAGATACTGAACTGGCAACAGAAAGAATTAACATAGCACCAAAAAACGGCGCGACCGTTGTGCCTAAGGCGTTGAACGCTTGCGTTAAATTCAAACGACTCGACGCAGTTTCGCGACTGCCTAAGGCATTGACATAAGGATTGGCTGCCACTTGCAGGATTGTGATGCCTGATGCCAAAACAAATAATGCACCGAGGAACAAGTTGTAAGTAGCGAGGGCCGCCGCAGGATAAAACAGCGCACAACCAATACTTGCAATCACGAGACCAGAAACAATTCCCTTTTGATAACCCAGCTTTTTCACTAAGTTACCCGCAGGGATTGAGACTAGAAAATAAGCACCGAAGAAACAAAACTGGATCAACATGGCTTGAGTATAATTCAGTGAAAACACCGCTTTAAGATGCGGGATCAGAATATCGTTCAAGCAAGTGATGAAACCCCACATAAAAAACAGTGAAGTCAATGAGATCAAGGCAAAACGATAACTGCCCGACCCATTTTCGCCAGTGCTGCTCGTGTAGCTACCGGTATTAATTGATGACGCCATAGTTATTCTCTCTGTATGTTTTTATTATCAGGAACTAATTAAGGTTACATTCCCCATGGTGCCCGTGGGCGGGTTTATATCAAACTGTGGGCTTGGGATCCCGTATCTATAACACTTCAACCGAATAAAAATGAATCATTTTCACTTTAACACTGCATAAAAGCTGGTAAATGCCGAAAACTTCAGCTGATTGTGTTCTATTTGTGCGGTTTTAAGGCCGTGTCCCGTCAGCGACTCACTGATTTCAAATGCAGAGAAATCAAACTCGACCTCGGTATCACCTAAATTGAATCCCACGAGCACTTTTATATCGCCTAAGGTGCGAACAAAGGCCAAAATGGGCTCCTTTGTATCAACAAATTTAATATCACCTTCAACTAACACTGGATGTAACTTACGCCAAGCCAGAAAACGTCGATAACCATTGAGCATAGAATCAGCATCAGATTCTTGTAGATCCACAGCTAACGCTTGGTGCGCAGGTGCAATTGGCAGCCAAGGAGAAACATCACTAAAACCACTAAAGTCAGCGCCTTGCTGCCACGGCATTGGCGTACGGCAACCATCACGCCCCTTAAACATAGGCCAAAATGTTTTGCCAAAGGGATCTTGCAGCTCATGGTATTCAATTGGCGCCTCGGTTAGACCGAGTTCTTCACCTTGATAACTACATATACTGCCGCGCAGCGAACTTAGCATGGCATTGAACATTTTGACCATGTCTGAATTCTGCTTACCTTGCCCCCAACGACTCGCTACGCGCTGCACATCATGATTGCCGATAGCCCAACATGGCCAGCCATCACCTATGCTCGCTTCCAAAGCCTCTACGGTTTGGCGAATATAACTTGCGCTGTAATCATCAGTCAGCAGCTCAAAACTGTAGGCCATATGCAGGCGATCTTCGCCCTTAGTGTAGGCAGCCATTACAGCCAAAGAATCTTCAGCAGAGACTTCGCCTAAGGTCACCGCTCCTGGATAGCGATTGATGAGTTTTCGTAAATCTTCAATAAAAGCGATGGTTTGCGGACGGTCATTATTGTAGTAATGGTATTGATAGGCGTAAGGGTTATCTTCACTGAAACCACGGCCCTGACGTTTATCCTTAGGCTTTGCCGGATTATCCCTGAGCAGTTCATCGTGATAACAGAAGGTAATGGCATCTAAGCGGAAGCCATCTACCCCCTTTTTAAGCCAAAATTCAACGTTATCCAGCACAGCTTGGCGCACTTCGGGATGATGGAAATTAATATCGGGCTGACTACGCAGGAAGTTATGTAAATAGTATTGCTGTCTGCGCGGTTCCCACTCCCAAGCACAACCGCCAAAAATCGCGAGCCAGTTGTTAGGCGCTGTACCGTCTTCCTTAGGATCGGCCCACACATACCAATCCGCCTTGGGATTCGTACGGTTTTCGCGGCTCTCGATAAACCACGCATGTTGGTCCGAGGTATGACTTAATACTTGATCAATAATGACCTTAATACCTAAACCGTGGGCTTTTTCAATCAATTCATCGAAATCATGCATAGTGCCAAAAAGAGGGTCAACTTCACGGTAATCACTGATGTCGTAGCCAAAATCTGCCATAGGAGATTTAAAGAAAGGTGAAATCCAGATGGCATCGACATTAAGACTCGCAATGTAATCCAGCTTTATGATAATGCCGCGTAAATCCCCGACGCCGTCACCATTAGTATCTAAAAGGCTACGCGGATAAATTTGGTAAATCACAGCACCACGCCACCACGTTAACTCACTCATTGTTGCCCCTTTATCATTATTCTACAGCGAACTTTCCCTAACACACTCAAGCAAACAGTTATCGTTTTGTTACTGCAGAGTAAAGTCATCGCGGCTTCTTTTGTGTTACCGAGCATACGTGAAGAGGGAAATAAGGTTCAATACACCTGCATACGTATGCAGAAGATGCAGCCAATAGTCACATGGCATCACAATGAAATTTACTTTTTAGTAACAGTCACTTGATTACAAAATAAAATCATTTTATTCCCTGAGTTCACCCTCTATCACAGTCTATTCTTAACTCTGCTAAGCATTGAATACGTATGCACTCTGTTGTTCAGCTAAGAAACTCGGGAGTAGTATCTTCACCGTTGCATAACAATTTGGTCATAAACGCAGCACTTATGCAGTCAATTAAGCGCCCATATACCAAAAAAAGGCCGCAAACATAACGCGGTGATAACGATAAAACGCTCTACAAAGCGATAAAGCGACTCCAAGGGGAAGAGAGATATGATGCGATTTAAACCCAGTTTGCTAACCTTAGCGCTCATCGCCGCAGGTGCCAGTATGCACTCCTATGCGGCAGATGAAGTGACCACAGATAAGGAAGCAAAAGCAAAAGAAGCTGCGATTGAGGTTATTGAAGTTAAAGGCTTTAGAACCAGTGTCATCAAATCACTAAATGATAAACGCTTTGGAGATACCGTCTCTGAATCGATTTCAGCAGATGATCTTGGCGCCCTTCCCGATCAGTCAATCGCTGATGCACTGACTCGCTTACCAGGCGTGACCGCTGTGCGCACTGGTGGACAAGCAAGCGGCCTCAATATTCGAGGTCTTGATGGTGATTTCGTCTTTGCAACGCTTAATGGACACGAACAAGTGACAACGGGCGGTAAACGCGCGATTGAGTTTGACCAATATCCATCCGAATTAATTAGTCAAGCCGCCGTCTATAAAACACCAAAAGCCTCGCTGATTGAAGGTGGCGTCGCCGGTACGGTAGAATTAAAAACCGCAGATCCCTTAAAAAGCGACAAAGACCAATCATTTAATATCAATGCTCGCGGCAGTTTTAATGACAGAGCGGATGAGATTTCCGATGCCGATCAATATGGCAACCGTCTTAGCTTTGCCTATCAAGGCAAATTCCTTGAAGATACACTCGGTGTGGCGCTAGGCTATGCCCATTTGTACCAACCTTATGTTGCCAGTCAATTCATTGGTTTACGTTTCAACGACGATAAAAAAGATGTCAATGGCGACGGTGCTGCCGAATCAATCAGTGAAGGTTTTGAGTTACAGCAAAAAGGCGGTGATGATACACGTGATGGTTATATGGCTGCTATCCATTGGCAACCAACAGACAATCTCAGTGTAAAAAGTGATTTATTCCATTCAAAATTCACTTCCGAAAACTTTGCCCGAGGCTTTCGCGTTAAATCATTAAAAAACGGTACTATTAGTGATGCGGTTGTCGAAAATGGTTCTATGACAGGCGGAACGGTATCAACTGATGGTACTGATAACTTTGCCGTTTTTGTTATCAATGATAACGACTCAAAATATTCAGAACTGACATCAGGCTCAGTCAATATTGAGTGGAACAATGGCGGCGCATTAACTGTCGCAGGTGATGTGAGCTATTCAAAAGCCGATGGTGAGTTCGTCAACGGCGGCACGCGTGCCGTTTTATATGATGATATAGGTAATGAAGTACGCTCAGCCGAATCAATTAATTATCAACTACATGGTTTAAGCCCCGCCGATGTCAGTTTTTCAAACGACTATACCAATACCGCGACCTTGGGTTTAAAAGAAGTGGGTATGTGGCCATACGATCAACAAAATGATCTTGTCGCCTACAAGTTAGACTTTAACTATGCATTAGATTCTGGTTTCTTAACTTCAGTTGATTTTGGTCTGCGCTACTCAGAACGTGAGTTTAATGCGCAACGTTCACAAGCCGGTTATGGTTTTGAATTTGGTAAAAACCCAACTAACCAGCCGGTGCTTCAAATGAACACTGACATGACAAATGTCGTCAACTTTGGCGGTGAATTATCTGGTTACCCTAGCTTCCTTTCCGTTGATTTTAACAAAGCCATTGAGCTGATTAACGCACAGTTAGCGGCAACAGGACAATCCCCTTTCACCCCGACAGCCAATTGGTCTAATAACTGGACCATGATCCAAAGCGGTTCGGTCAATGAAGATGTATTAGCTGGCTATGTCCAAGGTAATCTCGAGTTTGACTTAGGCGATATGAAAGTCACGGGTAACGTGGGCGTGCGTGTTGTTCAAACAGATCAAAGCAGTAAAGGTCTACAACAAGTTGGCTATGGTCTAGGTGAAGCGATTACTGATGAACTTGGCGTGGTCAGTACCGATTATATCCGTAACGAGATAGGTAAAACCTATACCGATTATTTACCGTCACTCAACTTAACTTTCCACCTCACTGAAAATGATCAACTGCGCTTTGCTGCAGCCTCTGTGATGTCACGTCCTCCAATCGACAAGCTAAAGTCAGGCATGGGATCTTGGTATGACGATTCTGCTACACCGGGATACAAAAAGTACAATGCTTGGGGTAACACCAGTCCTCTACTCGATCCGTTTTATGCCGATCAATACGACTTATCTTACGAGCACTATTTTGAAGATTCTGAAGGTGCGGTTGTCGTAGCCTTGTTCTACAAAGATATTAAATCCTTTATCAACAACTTTACAATCCAACCATTTGATTTTGAAGGTAATGGATTTATCGTCCCCGATACTATTATCGATAATGGTGTTGAATTCCCAGTAGTGAAAGATGAAGGTCAATATCAAACTGCGATCAACAACGACAATGGCGGCTACATTCGTGGTGTTGAGTTAGGTTATACCCAAGTCTTTGATTTCCTACCATCGCCACTCAGCGGTCTTGGCTTCACTGGCAGCTACTCGTATTCAGACAGTGAAGTGGAATTTACCACAGATTTAAGTGGTTCAAACTTAACCATTCCATTACCTGGTTTATCAGAAAGCGTACTCAACACTACCTTGTTCTATTCACTGGATGGTTTCGATACTCGTGTCAGCATGAGATATCGTAGCAGCTATGTTTCAGAACAAGTGGCAGTTGAATCACAACTTGCTTTCTTCGATGCCGAAACAATTGTGGATTATCAAGCTTCATACGCACTGGAAAATGGACTTAAGTTCTTATTCCAAATTAATAACTTAACTGATGAGCCGAACAAAACCTATTTTGGTGAAGAACATCAAACAGGAACAATTCAATACTTCGGTAGACAGTACTTCCTAGGGTTAAGTTACTCTTTATAAGCTATCCAGAATAAAGCCTGCTTCAATTAAGAAGCAGGCTTTTGCTTATGCAGATTTCAGCATTTCTAACATTCATCATGCCAGCACATTTTACTTATTTCTCTTTAAAAGGCTTACATTATGATCCGTCAAAACCTAAAGATAGCGCTTTATTTATGTTTGGTTTGCTCTTCATTTAATACGGCCTATGCAAACACCGTTGAGCCAGATATATCGACGGACGTTAAGCTTGAACCCGCTTTTTGGTGGGCTGGCATGCAGAACCCTGAGTTACAGTTGATGCTGTATAGCCGCGAGTTTCCTAGCTTACCGCAGCAGATTAAAGTTGATATCCAAGGGCAAGGCATCACACTCAAAAGCCTCGAACACACAGATAACCCTCACTATCTGTTTATCACTTTAGATCTCAGCCAAGCGACGCCGCAAACCTTTGAGTTGGTGATTTCAAACACAAACCCCGCTTCAAAAGCCGATAAGCCTCTTTATCGCCTGCCCTACACATTACACCCACGGGCTAAAGGCAGCCGTGAACGCCAAGGGTTTAGCAATAAGGATGTGATTTACCTCATCACGCCGGACAGATTTGCCAATGGCGACCCCAGCAATGACAATCATGTGCAGATGCTAGAAAAAATTGCGCCGGGCAATATCAAGCATCCCGATGGACGCCACGGCGGCGATATCGCCGGGATCAGCCAGCACTTAGCGTATCTAGCGAAACTCGGGGTCACTCAGCTATGGATCAACCCGTTACTCGAGAATAACCAGGCCCAATATTCCTACCATGGTTATGCTATTACCGATCTATACCGCGTCGATCCCCGCTTTGGCAGCAACGAGGAGTATAAAGCCTTAGTCGCTAAGGCAAACAAGCTTGGACTTGGAGTGATTAAAGATATTGTGGTCAATCATATCGGCTCTAACCATTGGTGGCTCAAAGACTTGCCTAGCCATGACTGGTTAAATTATCCCGCGCAAACCCAGACCAGCAATAGCGCACACAAGCCAGATTTGACGAGTCCCAACGATACTGGCCCCGCCCATACCAGCCCCAACTTCACCAGCCATAGGCGCACCACAGTGCAAGATCCCTACGGCGCGGCACAGGATCATCTCGATTTCGTCGATGGTTGGTTTACCGATACCATGCCAGATCTAAATCAAAACAACCCAAAACTGGCAACCTATCTTATCCAAAACAGCATTTGGTGGGTCGAGTACGCCGGACTTTCAGGGATCCGCGAAGATACTTACTCCTACGCCGACAAAGCATTTCTCGCTAAATGGTCTAAGGCCATAATGGCTGAATACCCCCATTTTAATATTGTGGGTGAAGAATGGACCGCAAATCCCATCACAGTGTCCTATTGGCAAAAGGGCAAAATTAATCCCGATGGCTATACCTCAGACCTACCCAGCCTGATGGATTTCCCACTGTATGAAAAATTGATTGCCAGCCTTAATGAGCCAGAGGCGTGGGACACAGGCTTTATCACACTTTACGAGATGTTAGCCAACGATGTTGTGTATGCCTCACCCAGTCAGCTAGTTTTATTTGAAGGCAATCACGACACCAATCGGATTTTCAGTTTAGTGAAAGAAAATATAGACTTATACAAGATGGCCCTCACCTATGTGCTGACCGCCAAACGTATTCCGCAGCTGTTTTACGGCACTGAAGTCTTGATGACCAGCCCAACCGAAGGTCGTCACGATGGTGTTGTGCGCAGTGATTTCCCCGGCGGCTTTGCCAACAGTGCCATTAACGCCTTTACGGGCAAAGGACTGAGTGAACCTCAACAACAAGCGCAGCAATTTGTCAGTACGCTACTGAATTACCGTAAACAATCCCTTGCGCTGCAATCGGGCGATCTACTGCACTTTGTGCCGCAGGATGGCATCTATGTGCAATTTCGTTGCTTATTGAATGACCCATTATCAGCTGAACTAAATGCTAAAGAGCTTAAGTCACTAACTCAACACGATTCTCAAACCCAACACAACGCCTGTACTCAACCCTCGGCCGACAAAGTCATGGTGATCTACAACAAAAATGAAAAGACAGTCGAGCTAAACTTAAACCGCTTTGCTAGCGTGCTTAGCGGTAGCCGTGCAGCAAAAGACATCATCAGTGGCAACACAGTTTCACTCAATCAAGCGCTAGCATTGCCCCACGCAGGTGTCACTATCCTTGAGCTTAAAGCCAGACCGCAGCTAAATACTGGCTTACCTAGCCGTCAAACCTCTAATTACATGAGTTACTCAGCTAGCGATTTAACTCAGGCTCAAACAACTCACCCAATCAAAAACTCAACCCTAAAAGGAATTCAGTCTTGAGCTTTTTATCGCCTATCTATTCCCGAGTGACTCAGTGCCCTGAAGAGGCTAAATTTCCCATAGTGGCTTTACTTATAACCAAAGCGGCAAAAACCCAGCAGCGCCGACAGTCATCACTCAGCTTATGTTTAAACGCTCTATTCAGTGCCTCTTTATTAACTGCCTCGCTTTTTAGCGTCTCGACCAATGCAAATACATCGATGCAGGCGCTTGATAATGAGTTACTGCCAAAGTCTGAGAGTGAGGTTATGACGCTTAAACCTGTGGTGTATCAAATCTTTACTCGCCTTTATGGCAATAAAAATCCAACCAACAAACCTTGGGGCACGATTGCCGACAATGGCATCGGCAAGTTTAATGATATCAATGATATTGCACTCAATAGCATCAAGGACCTAGGCGTTACCCATGTGTGGTACACGGGCGTTCCCCACCATGCCTTGATTGGTGATTACAGCGCGATTGGCGTGAGTACTGATGATCCCGATGTGGTCAAAGGACGCGCGGGCTCACCCTACGCAGTCAAAGATTACTACAACGTCAACCCAGATCTGGCGGTCAATCCCGCCAACCGTTTAGCCGAGTTCGAAGCGCTCATTGCCCGTACCCATCACCACGGCTTAAAGGTGATTATCGATATAGTGCCAAACCATGTGGCGCGCCATTATCAATCCGTTAGTAAACCCCAAGGCGTGCGTGATTTTGGCGAAGATGATGATACCAGTCTGGAGTACGCCAAAAACAACAACTTCTATTACGTTGTTGATAAAGTTGATGTTAATAATGGCTCGGAGGGGGCAAAGGGAAAAGCGCATGCCTTTGAAGTGCCAAGCTTACCCGCAGGACTTAAACCGCTGGGCGGAGAAGCTCACCCCTTAAGTGACGGCAAATTCAACGAATTTCCCGCCAAATGGACTGGCAACGGCTCACGCTTAGCCAAGCCCGATGCCAATGATTGGTACGAGACCGTTAAAATCAATTACGGCGTACGCCCAGATGGCACCTATGACTTCCCTCGCCTGCCAGCCAATTTCGCCACTTTAACGCAGGCGCAGCATTACGCTTTTTGGCAACAACACTTAGCCGAGCTCCCAAGCTCTTGGATTAAATTCAATCAGATTGCCCAGTATTGGCTAGCGAAAGGGGTCGATGGCTTTCGCTATGATATGGCAGAAATGGTACCAGTGGAGTTTTGGAGCTATCTCAACAGCCAGATAAAACACACAAATCCCGATGCCTTTATCTTGGCCGAGGTCTATAACCCTAAGTTGTACCGAGATTATATCCAACTTGGCAAAATGGATTATCTGTACGATAAGGTTGACCTTTACGACACCCTAAAAGCCGTGATGGCGGGTAAAACCAGCACAGCTAATATCGCGGCAGATCAGGCAAAAGTGCAGGATATTGAATCTCACATGCTGCACTTTTTAGAAAACCACGACGAGCAACGTATTGGTAATGCGGCATTTTTAGCATCGCTACACACAAATAAGCCCACGGCAACCCAAGCCGTGAATCCACACTATGCCCTACCCGCTATGGTAGTGTCGGCAACGATAGGCACTTCACCGACGTTAGTGTATTTTGGCCAAGAAGTGGGAGAAGCCGCCATCGACAACCCAGGATTTGGTCATGCATCACGCACCAGTATTTTTGACTATGTTGGCGCCCCCGCCCATCAGCGCTGGATGAACAATGGCAAGTTTGATGGTGGACAATCAACCGTAAAGGAAGTCATTTTGCGGGCTTATTATCAAAAATTACTGAACCTAAGCACAGGTAAAAATGTACCTGCACTTTTAGGAGAATATTACTCACTCGATGCCGCCAACCGCAGCGCACAAACCGCCACAATGGATACTCATGGTAGTGCAACGGGTTATGATGACAGCACTTTTGCCTTTGTGCGCTTTGAGGAAAATACAGCCAATAAAACGGGCCAAAAACTGATTATTGTGAATAACTTTAATCAAACCCAAGCAAAGCCATTATCCCTTAAGCTGCCAAAGCCACTTATCGACCAATGGCAATTAACGGATGGTACCTATTCACTTAAGGATTTGCTGGAAGACAATAAAGCGCAGTTGGTTGTCAAACTAGGTGAAGGACAAGTTCAGATGCAACTTGCACCGCTGTCTTCAGCCATATTCGAGCTGGAAGATTAAACGAGCAAAAAGCCTAGGTGAGCTAAAAAGTGAAATCGACCGATAGCGTCACGCTAAACTGTGACGCTATCTTTTTTTAACCGTTATACTCTCAAACCTTTCTATCTTATTTGATCAACCATTAAAAATCACAAAGGAAAGCAATGTTACTCGGCATTCACCATGCAGCGATTATTTGCAGCGACTATCAAAAGTCCAAACACTTTTATGTAAACATTCTTGGCCTTACCGTGCTTGCAGAGCATTTCCGTGAGGCACGTAAGTCCTATAAACTTGATTTACAACTGGCCGATAAGAGTCAAATTGAGTTGTTTTCATTCGACAATCCACCCAAACGACCAAGCTATCCCGAAGCCTGTGGACTTAGGCATCTCGCCTTTCGCGTAGCATCAATTGAAACCGCCATCGAACATCTTCATAGCCATCACATTACCGTTGAACCCGTCCGCATTGACGAATACACAGGCAGAAAATTCACCTTCTTTAGCGATCCCGACGGCTTACCCTTAGAGTTATATGAGCTATAGCACGAGTAAAATAAGGCAACATCGCAGCAATAAGATGAATAAAGCTTAATTACGCTACGGGATAGTCAGCATTAGACTCAATAAAACGACGCAGCCGTTTAACTAATAGTTTAAGTAATCGATTGACCAGTTTGACGCTGTGATAAGGTCAAAGCCTACCTAGGCTAACCATTTAGGAACTCAAGATGTTTGATAATCCAGCATTATTACTATGGAGTTTAGTCTTTAGTCTCTTTGGTCTTGGCTTTTTCACCTATGGCAAACGCCAAGGTGCACCCATCCCCCTCGTCGTTGGGATAACCCTGATGCTCTACCCTTATTTTGTCAGCAACCTAATCTTACTCGTCTGCATCGGCATAGCACTCATCGCGCTACCGTATTTTGTGAAGTTGTAACAAGCGATCTTTGTCATAGCTAGATTGAAAAGCTCATATCTATCAGAGCAAAGAGGACTTATGTCTTACTCGACAAAATGACCTTATTCCACTATCTATCACTGGTCATGACTTTACTGGCCAAGCCAATAAGCAACACACCTGATATCCCCTCTAAGGCTCTCGAATAACGCAGGGAATTGGGGCGACTAAATACCCAGCTTCCTGCCGACGCATAAAGGACGTTACACAAGGTCGCTAACAAACTGAAAATAAGACCAAGGGTTAACAGCTGAATTGACGTTGAACCCGCTAACGGGTCAATAAACTGCGGCAAAAAAGAGAGGAAAAATAAAGCGACTTTAGGATTAAGTACACTAACGACAATGCCTTGGAAAACTACGTTGCCGTTTGGTTTGCTATTCTTATCAACCACAATTTTATTATTGCCACGCCACATTGATATTAACGCTTGAATGCCTAAATACACTAGATACGCGGCCCCTAACCACTTCACAATACTAAAAGCCAACGCTGAACTGAGAATGATGGCAGATAATCCCAAGCTAGCAGCAAGCGTGTGAACAAAATAACCCACACCTAAACCCATCGCAGCTTTAAGCCCACTGATCATTTTCCCTTTCATTGTGTTAGATACAATGTAGATGACATCGGGTCCAGGGATAAGATTGATAGCAAGGCAAGCAACTGCAAACAGTAATAGTGAATTTAAATCCATTTAATTTTTCTCCTTGTTAAACGCGTAATCTATCGCGCCGCTTAAGTGGTGTCCGACGCAATACCGCAGCCTCTGTAAACCACTTTAAAAAAAATCAAAACGTTAACTACAAGTAAATTGGTAACCAGAACCTGTGCTCAACTTTATATACTTTTTGCTCACGTCTTGATTCAAAGCAAACTTCAATTTGCTCATCCTTAACGATCTTAATTTGCGCTTAATTTCTTTATTCACGGCAGATGGTTAAACGGCGCACCGCAAAAATCCCCAGTAGTGAAAGTATCAATAGCGATAAGCTGCCACCGCCGCTGTAACCTTGTTTATGTTCTATGGTGGCGACGTGCTCTTCCTTAACCCGAGTTTTAAAACGGGCAAGCTCGTCATCTAAATTGACTATCATATCGTTCACCGCGAGATCAAAGCCCTCGTAGGATTTTTCTCTTAAGGTTGTCGTCACGCCAACAGCGGTTGAACTTTCAGTTAACTGATTAATACCTGGCGCCCTAAATAACATCTTCTGGCTACGCATATCGAAAACGGCGGTATCAACAAAGGTTTGAATCGCATTTTCATTGCCAGGGATTAAATACATGCCCACAATCGTCCAATAAAGAATGGCGGATTTGTTCTCGTGGCTTTGCATCAATTGATCGTAAGAAACCAATGCCATCACATCAACATCATGCAGGCGAGCAACCTGCTGCAAGGTTTCAAAACCTTTACCATTTTTAAGATAGGTACTTGGGATCACTTCGATACGATCGATATAGTCATATTTAACAAAGGATTTTTTCACCTTATCAAGTAATGCCATCTGAGTTCGGCTATCAATTGCATCGGCTTGCCAATGGGACGAAGGCAAGAAAGCGATGCCGACGGTAATAGGTAAACGCAGCACAGGTAAGGATGGCTGCTGGGCTTGGCGACTCTTCTCATCGGGGTATAAATATTCAACTAAGCTACTTGATACCGCATTTTTCTCCGTGGTATTACCGTTAAAAAAGGCACTACAACCGCTCAGTGAAAGCATGGCGAATGAGGCTATACCACAGGCTATTACCTTAAGTTTCATTTGTTTCCCTACCGTATCCATACACTTGCTGTTAATGATGAAAACTGAACCTACAACTAATGTAGATTTTGGGTTACCTTATCCATTCATCAGAGTAAAAACAAGCTGTTATGTTCACATATCACAGCATTAATCTTCTTTGATTAGATTTTAAATACAAAAAAGCCGCACTATAAATGCGGCTAGTCAATAGGTACAACCACCTTCTAAAATACAACTTAAGTCAAAAGTTAAGCGTATTTACGCACTTTTTTAAGGGCAATTTGTTGTTTTAGCATGGATAAATGTTCGATAAATACTTTGCCATGCAAATGGTCGATTTCGTGCTGCAACACTATGGCTAAAAACTCATCGGTCTCGATTTCGATAGCCTTGCCCGTTCTGTCTAAGGCTGTCACTTTGACCTTTTCAAAACGTGACACTTTAGCGCGATAACCTGGGATAGACAGACAACCTTCTTCACCGACGAACTCACCTGACTTTTCAACAATCTCAGGATTAATCAGCACTAAAGGCTGGTCGCGACCGTCAGATAAATCGATCACGATAATGGCATCTGTACTGCCGACTTGAGTTGCCGCTAAACCTATACCATCGTCCGTGTGATACATGGTTTCGATTAAATCATCGATAAATCCCTGAACAGCTTCAATATCTTTTACAGGTTGCGCTTTACGTTTAAGGCGCTCATCGGGAATAGTTAGAATATCGAGTACAGCCATGCCAGTTATCTTCTCTCATCGAGTCAAAAAAATTGGCGCTATTATGGACTATTTGACCATTTACACAATATTTAAGCTAAAAACAGTTTAAATATTTTGTTAGTAATCGAGCTAGCCGATAAAAATATCGAGAAGTGCTTAATCCTTTAAATGCCAAATACTCTCATATCTTCCGCTAAGCCACGCTTTACCGTTACACTAGCGTGAACTCATCAAGCAAAAGTTTTTGAGCGTGATTCTTTGTGAGTCATACCAATCGTATTAAATATCTGTTCATTCAGCGAGAATTCAACGCGCTTTAGACAAGGCGAAGGCTTGAAGGCATAGTGGTGCTCTGTCGAAAGCCTTAAACGCAGTATAAAGCGTTTTGAAACCCGCCCTTTGGGAGCCTCACAGGTATCCCACTCCGGTGTTGCATTGACTTAAAAGAGAATAACGATTTCTGCGTCAATGCGCCTGAGATTTAAATACCTGTGAGGCTTTGAACTGATTAGATATTTAATGTGATTGGTATCAATACCATTAAGCTGAGGGTTAACAATTCAATGGCATCGTTTCCTAAAGACAAATCACCGCTGTATCAATACCTTGAACAAGATAAACAGAGTGTAGCGAGAAAACAGCCCCAAGCAGTGGACTTGTCTCCTATGGCGAAAATCTGGCATATCGTCGCCATGATCCCGCAGGGTAAAGTCAGCAGCTATGGCAAAATTGCCGATTATGCAGGATTACCGGGACGAGCACGTTATGTGTCAAAAGCGCTGAAAGCAGCTCCCGAACATTTGTCACTCCCTTGGCATAGGGTACTCAATAGTCAAGGCAAAATATCCTTCGAGAAAAATTCAACCTTCTTTCAAGAACAGATGGAATTATTAAGAATTGAAGGGATAACAGTGAACTGCGGCAAAATTAGTTTGTCTGAATACGAGTGGCGACCGGATCTGGTGACTTTAGTCATGGCAATGCCATTTTAGTTTAATATATTGATCCATAAACTATTTACATCTCTATTTACAGAAACGTCGTCCTCGGCTATAACCTGCTTACAGTCGATCCGATAATTAATTTATGCTCAACTGATTGACCCAGAACTGTGTAAGTAAGCATGCTACTCGACACTTTTTTATCAACCACTACCGACCATTCTGTAGTGATACAAGGTGAAAACCTGCGACCCAAGGAGCATTCTTTGCGTACCATTCCCACATTATTAGTGAGTTTTACCGTCCTCACTCAAAGTATGTTTGCCATGGCAGCGCCAACGCCGCTAACACCGCAGACGGCCGAATACCAAGTCAACTATGGAGACATTGAATTAGGAAAAGCCAAATACACGCTACCCAATGCCGAAGATGGCGTGTTTAAGTATCGTTTTGATAGCGATCTCAGCCTGTTATTGTTAACCGATGTGCGTCACATCTTGAGTGAATTTACTCAAAATGATTCGCAGCTCAGTCCTTTGCGTTACTTACAACAACGCCAAGGTGTCGGGCCTAATTACACGGAGCAAACCGCATTCGCCAAAGCTCAAGGCTTTATTCATACCCGTTACAAAGATGAAAAAGGCAAGTTTCCCTATGATGATAAAATCTTTGATCCTCTTATGGTGCAGTTGCAATTTAGGCTAGATATGATGGCAGGCAAAGAAGTGCTCGACTATAAGATGGTCAAGGATAACGAAGTCGATGAATACAAGTTTCATGTGATCGGTAAAGAACGAATGAACATCGACAGCGGCAGTTACGACACAGTCAAAATTGAAGTCGTGCGTGACAATAAAAAACGTCAAACCTTCTTCTGGATGGCGCCTGACTTAGCGTATTTGCCCGTGCGTCTAACTCACTTTGAAAAAGGCAGTAAGCAGCTCGATATTAAGTTACTTAAATATCACTTCGATGAAGTGCCGCACCAAGAAACCATACCTGCAGACATTGCAGAGAAACCGCTAGTGCCTAAACTGCTCGGCACGACTGAAGGTTAATCGGTAAGGCATTGAGTTAAGATGTATAAACTTAACCCAATGATACAAAGCCTTAGCTTCACAATACTGAACTAAAGCCAAACTCATATCGAATAAAGCCCAACCGAACTAATATCTAACCGAACTATATTTAACTGAACTATATCTAACTGAACTATATCTAACTGAACTTAGGGCCTACCTCTAAGTTCAGTTAATGTTCATCGCTAATGGTTCATCACTGATTGCTAGAAGGTATGTTAGATACTGACTCGAACTTTTTAATAAAGTGACCTGAACAAAACAAAATCAACCGTAAATCCGCTCGCCCTCATTATTTAGCTCAACGGCATAGCATCAGAGATCGATTAACAGCTCACCCAATCTAAACAGCTTCCAGTTACCCGGCTGCATAACGCGCCACTGTTCATTTTCGGTCAAAGGGCGAGTCGCAATCACAGTCACCACATCATGGGCGGTAGTTTCCTTATCAAAATCAATCACCACATCGGTATCAATAAGTTTCGCTTTACCAAACGGCGCGCGGCGAGTGATGTAACATAAGTTATTACTGCAATAGCTCATTAAATGCTCGCCATCGCTCAATATCATGTTGAACACACCTAAGGCACGGATTTGCTCGGCCAACGTCGCGACAAAATGGAACACAGCCAACATATCTTCAGGTTTAGTACCGCCAAACTTCTGGGCGACTTGTTCCAAAATCCAGCAGAAAGCAAGTTCGCTATCGGTATCGCCTACGGGTTGATAGCGCGAGACATGAAACTTGGGCAGATAGTCCGTCAATTGCCCATTATGGGCATAGGTCCAATAACGTCCCCATAATTCGCGGGTAAAAGGATGAGTATTCTCTAAAGACACACAGCCGCGATTAGCCTGCCGAATATGGCTTATCACCACTTCACTTTTAATCGGGTAGGATTTGATCAATTTTGCAATATGCGATTCGCTACTCGGGCAAGCATCTTTAAAAGTACGGCTGCCTTTGCCCTCGTAAAACGTAATACCCCAGCCGTCCACGTGGGGACCGGTTACACCACCACGTTGTGCTAATCCCGTAAAACTAAACACAATATCGGTCGGCACATTGGCGCTCATCGCCAGTAACTCGCACATATTTCTCGCCTATCATCAATCAAAAAACTACTTATTGGCATTGTAACTAGTTGATGACATTTGTGGAATGATCAAAGCTGACAAATAATTTAAACAATTGTTTGAAAAATACTTGTATTAAAATTCTCTTAGGTTTAACTTTTATGCGACACAGGTCTGACCACAAACTATAATTGTGATCGCAATCAATAAAACACTCTATGACCTGTGGTTGGCACTCGGTCATATTTAAGGAGAATTACAGTGACTACCCTACTTTGGATCATCGCCATGATCTTAGTGCTAGGAGCCCTAGCTTACCTTCGGGTATCTTTGCTCACTGCCACTATTACAGCCGCTGTTGTGATGACAGCAGGATGGACACTCGATGTTGTCGGCCCTATCTCTTGGATCGTTTTCCTCGTGATCGCGCTGCCGTTAAATATCAGTGCATTTAGACAAAATGTGATCAGTCGTCCACTGATGAAGGTATATCGCGGCATCATGCCGGAAATGTCTTCAACAGAGAAAGAAGCGATTGAAGCCGGCACCACTTGGTGGGAAGCGGATCTGTTTGCGGGTAACCCGAACTGGAAAAAACTCCATAACTACCCAGTTGCGCGTTTAAGTGCAGACGAACAGGCCTTCCTCGATGGCCCTGTTGAAGAAGTGTGCCGCATGGTGAATCAACACCAAGTGTCACATCAACTTGCCGATCTGCCTGCCGACGTATGGCAATATCTGAAAGATCACGGTTTCTTCGCCATGATCATTAAGAAAAAATACGGCGGTTTAGAATATTCAGCTTATGCCCAATCTCGTGTGTTACAAAAACTGGCGGGGTTAAGCAGTGAGTTGGCTTCAACTGTTGGCGTACCTAACTCTTTAGGCCCTGGAGAGCTTCTGCAACATTACGGCACGCCAGAGCAGCAAAACCATTATTTACCGCGTTTAGCCAAAGGCTTAGAAGTCCCTTGTTTCGCTCTGACCAGCCCAGAAGCAGGTAGCGATGCAGGCTCTATTCCTGACTTTGGTATAGTGTGTAAAGGCCAATGGGAAGGTGAAGAAGTTCTGGGGATGAAGCTGACTTGGAACAAGCGTTACATCACTTTAGCCCCTGTCGCGACAGTATTAGGCTTAGCCTTTAAACTGCGCGATCCAGAGCATCTCCTTGGCGATAAAGAAGAACTCGGCATCACCTGTGCTTTGATCCCTACCGATGTGGAAGGAGTAGAAACGGGTCGTCGTCACTTCCCGCTCAACTGCATGTTCCAAAACGGTCCGACTCGCGGCAACGAAGTATTCGTACCATTAAGCTTCATCATTGGCGGCCCGAAAATGGCTGGTCAAGGCTGGCGCATGCTGGTGGAATGTTTATCTGTGGGCCGTGGTATCACACTGCCATCAAACTCAGCTGGCGGCGTGAAAACCGCAGCGCTGGCAACAGGGGCCTATGCTCGCATTCGTCGTCAGTTCAAATTGCCTATCGGCAAGCTTGAAGGTATCGAAGAGCCAATGGCACGCATCGGCGGTAACGCTTATCTGATGGATGCGGTAACCACGTTGACCACTACAGGTATCGACCTAGGTGAAAAACCGTCGGTTATCTCTGCGATTGTGAAATATCACCTGACAGACAGAATGCAGAAATGCGTTATCGATGCCATGGATATTCACGGTGGTAAAGGTGTGTGTCTTGGCCCCAATAACTATTTAGGCCGTGGCTACCAAGCTGCGCCTATCGCAATTACTGTTGAAGGTGCAAACATCCTTACCCGTTCTATGATCATCTACGGCCAAGGCGCAATTCGTTGCCATCCGTATGTACTCGCAGAAATGGAGTCTGCGTTTGATACTGAATCGGGTCAAGGTTTAGCTAACTTCGATGCAGCTATTTTTGGTCACATTGGTTTCGCGACCAGTAACTTCATCCGTAGCTTCTGGTTAGGTCTAACATCAAGCCGTTTCTCTAACGCGCCTTATTCAGATAAAACCAAGCGTTATTATCAACAGATGAACCGTTTCAGTGCCAACCTTGCCCTGCTCTCTGACTTAGCCATGGCAACCTTGGGTGGTAACCTTAAACGTAAAGAACGTATCTCTGCCCGTTTAGGTGACTTACTGAGTCAACTGTATCTGGCATCAGCCACGCTGAAACGCTATGAAGATGAAGGCCGTCAAACCGACGACTTGCCATTAGTACAATGGGCAGTTGAAGATGCGCTGTACAAGCTGCAAGCTTCTTTAGACGATTTACTGGATAACTTCCCTATGGGCCTTGGCGGCGCGTTACGTGTGGTGATGTTCCCATTCGGTCGTCCACTGAAACGCCCAAGCGATGTGTTAGATCATAAAGTCGCTAAGATCATGCAAACACCGTGTGAAAGCCGTAACCGTTTAGGTAAAGGTCAGTTCTGGACTAACTCTGAGCACAATGCTGTGGGGATCCAAGAACAAACACTACTCGACATCATCGCGTCTGAACCGCTGCATGACAAAGTCTGTAAAGCCAGTGGTAAACGTCTACCATTTATGTGGTTAGATAAAGTTGCCGCCGAAGGTAAAGCCTTAGGTGTGTTAAGCGATGCCGAAGTGCAATTACTGGAAAGAGCGGAAATTGGTCGAATGAAATCAATCAACGTTGATGACTTTGACCCAGCAGAACTGCGTCCAGAAGTGGTTTCAACCACTTCACAGGAACGTGCTGCGTAATCCACTCAGTAAGATTTAAACCACAAAAAGGAGGCTAATTAGCCTCCTTTTTTATTCCGATGGCAGGGCGTGCCACAACTAAGTGAATTTGGTTGAGTTACGACCTCGACTTTGACCAATGCTTTCATTGCTCAGTATGACTGAACAGTACTATGCAAATGACATTACTATCAATCCATTGATAAAAGAATACCATGTCAGTAAGTCGCTGACATGCCACTTTAAAAACTGTTCAGTTTTTAAACCTGTAAGGCTTTAGATCTAATTCAGCCTTAACACTCTTCATCACTCAGGTCTTCAAAGTACCAATAACCGAGGTTCACCCACTCAGTCAGCTGCGTAAGCAAATCGGCATCGGCTAACCAGGGGGCTAAGGCGGTTTTATCTAACTGATTGCTATCACACAGGAGTGGGATCACCGCGGCCAATTCGGCAGAGAGCTGATACTTATCACCATTAATATAGACAACGCCTTGTCCCACATTGATATCAAAATACAAACAACGCAGTCCGCCGAGGCGAATAAGCGGCTGCTCATCGAGCCAAGCGAGCACTTCGTCTTGCGTGATGTCCAATGGCTCATCGGGTAAATCGAGGGCGCATTTAGATTGAGTTAAATAGCGGCCCGAAAACTCGCTCACCAGTTCATCGGTTAACATATTAGTCAGTTGCGTGCGTAACCGCGCTAAATCACGATTATCAACACAACCACTGCGCGTTGTCTGCTCGCGGTCTGGATCTTCAATCTGCTGTGTGCCTAAATCTTGCTCAGACAGATGATCGGCCAAAGCACTTACCATATCTTTGGCGGAAGCTGTACGATAACCAACTGAAAAACTTAAAGACTGTTCTAAGGTTATGCCGTCATGGGGGAATCCAGGGGGAATATAAAGGATGTCGCCGGGCAACAACTCAGTATCGATAATCGGTTCAAAGGCTTCTGTGTGCAGCAAAGCGGGATGGGCGGCAAACTCTTTGTGCGGCCCCAGATCGCCCACGCGCCAGCGGCGACGTCCCGAACCTTGGCAAATAAACACATCATACAGATCGATATGCGGCCCCACGCCACCGCCAGGAGTGGCAAAACTCACCATCACATCATCTAAACGCCAGCGCGGAATAAAATCAAAACATTGGATCAGGGCTTCTGCATCGGGCACCCAGTTGTTCAATGCTTGCACGATCAAAGTCCAATCCCGTTCACCGAGATGATCGTAGGAATCAAAAGGGCCAAATTCAGCCTGCCATTGCCCTGCCTGTTGGTACACTCGCCGAGATTCCACCAGCTCATCCATGGCTAAGCCGGCTAACTCTTCGGGCGAGATTAAATCTTGAAAATGTTTGAATCCTTGGCGGATAACCAAAGGTTTTTTCTGCCAATATTCTGCTAAAAATTGCGCGGGTGTTAAGCCATTAATATCGAGTTGCATGGGTCGCTCACAAACCAAACTGTTATTCATAGAGGTAAATGCTAACAGGAAGCGAAACCAAGAAAGCTCGACCGGATCAACAAAGCATTAAGTCTTTTATCAGCGTCAATGTGATAGTGAATTTACTAACGTATTGAATTACAATCGGCTTATCTAAAAGCGTTGCACTGTCAAAGACGGCAATGCTGACACATCATTTATAGAGTCCATGTAAGATCTATGCCTACATCTGCAGCTAACACTTTGGTCGTGCTCGACTTTGAAACCACGGGGCTATCGCCCAATCAAGGGGACCGCGCGATTGAAATCGGAGCTGTGCTGATTGAAAACGGCGTGATCACCCAAAGATTTTCAGAGTTGATGAACCCAGGATTTAGAATAAGTCGTTTTATTGAGGACTACACAGGGATCAGCAATCAAATGCTCAGGGATGCAGCGCCCTGCAATGAAGTGATGGCGCGTTTTGCCGACTTTATCGCCGATCATAACTTAGTCGCCCACAATGCGGCATTTGATCAGCGCTTTTTAGACGCGGAATTTGCTCAAATTCGCCATCGTTATCTTGGACAATTTGGCTGTTCCTTGCTGGTGGCGAGACGTTTGTATCAAGCGGCGCCGAATCATCAGTTAGGTACTTTAGTGCGCTATAAACAGTTACCAAGCGATGGCACCTTTCACCGCGCCTTAGCCGATGCTGAGATGACTGGCCATTTGTGGCTGGCAATGTTGGCAGACCTTCAGCAAGAGTTCGGTCTCAATGCTCCCACCTTCGAGTTACTGCAAAAAATCGCCAAGAAAACCAAAGCAGATGTGCCGAAGTTTTTACGTCAATATGCGGTTAAGTGATCCCAAAAAGCAAAAAGCCGATAAATCCAAGGATTATCGGCGATTTTTCAATAAGCAAATTAAGTGCTCAACGACTTGCCAGCAAAAAACAGCAAGCTCCTAGCAATAACGGCCTATCTATAACGGCTTAAGCGGCGCGCTATCAATGCCGCAGGAACTGCGAACCACTAAGGTCGTCGGAATAAGCTGCGCACTCACCTCTTGTCCGCGGATAAGTTTGAGTACACTGTCGACTAAAATTTCACCAGCTAATTGGGTGTTCTGCTTAATGGTCGTTAATGGCGGATTGGCAAAACTCGCCACTGGAATATCATCATATCCCACCACTGCAACTTGTTCTGGGACTGAAATGCCCTTCTCTTTCAGCGCCCGAATCGCGCCAATGGCAATCAGATCGCTAGCAGCAAAAATAGCATCAAACTGTGCGCCTTTGGCCATCAATGCCATAGCCGCATCATAACCAGCACTTTCAGTGCTAATGGCCGACACTTGCTTAGTGTGATCAACTGCAATATTCGCCATTTGCAGCGCTTTCACATGGCCTAAATATCTGTCCCTAAACTCGGGGCTGTGGCTCGAGGCATCGCCTAAAAAGGCAAAAGTTTTACGACCAAGGGAAATCAAGTGCTCTGTTGCAATCAAGCCGCCTTGATGATTATCACAACCAATCGATAGCACTGACTTATTGTTATGCTCAGCACCCCAGATCACAAAGTGAGTATTCTGCGCGAGCAATCGCTCCAACTTTTGCTCGTAGTCCATGTAGTCGCCATAACCGAGCAGAATAATGCCGTCAGCTTTATTACTGTCTTCATAATCGGCGTGCCAATCGCTGGACAATTGCTGAAAAGAAACCAATAAATCATAACCTTGCTGCGCCGTTGCTCGGGTAATGGAGCCAAGCATAGACAGGAAAAAAGGATTGATTAACGAGTCATCGTTGGTGGGGTCTTCACACAATAACAGCGCTAAGGTATGGCTATTTTGGGTGCGAAGATTGCTGGCATTTTTATCGACCTTATAATTCAGCTCTTTGGCAATGGTTTGAATACGTTGGCGAGTTTCTAAATTGACTAGCGGGCTGTTTCTAAGGGCACGGGAAACCGTTGACTGGGATACGCCAGCACGATAAGCAATATCAATCGAGGTCGCTTTCGATGCCATAAAGAGGATTTAACCTTAGTTATTATTTTGCGTCGATACTAAAACAGTTCCACCCACTTGTATAGACGAATGCGTTAACATCCGTCTTACATTAGAGACTCTGCTTAAATGCCGAGCTGATCGAGCAAATCATCGGCTTCATTATCAATGGCACGAGTCGCAATGGCGGGTTTATCGGCCATCTTAACCCAAGGCGAAACATTCGAATTTGAGTCGTTATTTCCCCCAATCGAACTGTGCTGCTCTAACAGACTATCGGGATCGAATTCTTCATCGTAGACAAATTCATCTAAGCGAATGAATTCGGTTTTGTCCATGGCAAACTCGAGGTAAAAAATATGGTTATTTTCAGTCCTAAACGACACTCTGCGGGCAACCGCATCGTCTAAGTTAGCGTCGATTGATATGGTTAACTCTTTATTAATCGTCAACATTTTTGGCTGGCTTTGGCTGATTGACGTTTGCAATTCTTTTGAAATTTTATTAATAAAATCCCCTAAGATTTGGTTCATCAACTCACCCATCACGTTACTCACTTCATCTGACGTATGCGAAAACGCGAGCTCAGACTCAGGCATACCCATGTTCAGCATGTAGCGACGGTAGATTTCAATCGCCGCCGAAGCTGAAAAGTTAATCACCACTAGGCCTGAAAAACCACCATCAAAAATCGAGAAACAACCGAGATCAGGTTTAAGACGAGTACGCGCAATACTTTGTACCATACCCGCATGGGTAACATTGCTGGCACTGGTGCTAGAGAGGACGTGGGCAACTGAGTGGCATAACTTCAGTAAAATATCATCCGACGTTACGATAGTATTTGTGGTCATAATCGATTCTCAAACTGAATAATGAATTAATCTTGCGCGTAAAAGCGTAAAAAATCAAAATTAAAACAATTGATTAGCCTAATATAGCAAGATGGTAAAATTAACATAACGCTAACTTATTGATATTTAATAGATCAGATAAAACCTTCAACATAAAGCGACTTATAAAACGGCCTAACTTAATAAGAACATGCCCCATAATGCAACAGATTAAAGTTCCCTATCACTATTCCCTGCTTTAGATCAAAGAAACTCATATTTTATAACGGCTTTTGCTTAATTTATGTCACAGACGATTCAATTGAGATTGATTCGCAGGTATATTGATGCACAATAATAAGTCCTTAAGGAATCCAAATGATCACGTTTTTGCGCCGGTTTACCATTTTACAACGCTTAATGATGATGCTCCTTATGGCCGCGATAGGGACTGTGTGTTTTGCCAGTTTTTCAATTAAAGAGCAGTACAGCAATTTAATTGAACAGAAATGGTTGCAGATAGACGGTCAGCTCGCCAGCATGTTAAGTGTGATAGATGTGCATCGTCAGGATGCGCTCAAAGGTAAGTTTAGCGAAGCAGAAGCTAAACAAATCGCCGCGGATTTAATCAATCAAACTCGCTATTCAGGTTCAGGCTACTTCATTGTTATTGATGATAATAATCAAATCCTCGCCCACGGGGATAGCGCAAATCTTATTGGCACCTCAGCATTAACCTTCAAGTTACCTAATGGCACAAATCCCTTAGCCACTATGCTGCCATTAGCGCGTGCTAAATCGAAAACGACCCTCGAATACCCTATCGCCGATCCTATGACACGTGCCATCGAAGATAAGCTCGCAGAAGCCCGTTACTACCCACAATGGGGTTGGACAGTCATAACAGGCGCTTATCTTAGCGATGTCAAAGCGAGCTTAAAGTCAGTCATTATCGACTATCTAATTATCATGTTTTTGATTTCAGTGCCGATTTTTGCCTTCTTCCTTGTGCTTAACCATTCCATCACCTCACCATTAAATGATGCTATTGATGCCCTTGAAGATATTGCCCAAGGCGAAGGCGACTTAAGTCAGCGCATTAATGCTCAAGGTAAAGATGAGATTGCCCATCTCGCCCGCGCCTTCAACATGTTCGCCCAAAAAATTGGCGACATGGTCGGCCATTTACAACCTTTAGGCCAAGCATTAGATAAAGATGCAAAACAGCTTTTGATTGCAGTTGAAGAGTCCAATCAGAGTGCTGAACATATCCACAGAGAAACTGGCAGCGTCGCCACAGCCGTCAATCAAATGCTGTCGACCACCCATGAAATGGCGAGCAACACCCAGCAAGCGGCCGATGCGGCGAACAGCGTAAAAGAACAAGCGCAGCAAAGCCAAGTCGTGATCGACAACACAGTCAGCAACACAGAAAAACTGGTGGCAGAATTAAAAGCCTCTGAAGTCATCACCCAAAAGCTGGGCGTCGCCTCACAGCAAATCGGTAGCATTCTCGATGTGATCCGCAGCATTGCCGAGCAGACCAACTTACTCGCCCTTAATGCCGCCATTGAAGCTGCTCGAGCTGGGACCCACGGCCGTGGTTTTGCCGTAGTTGCCGATGAAGTCCGCGCCCTTGCTACTCGCACCCAAGACTCGACCAATGAGATCCAAAAAATCATTAGCGAGATCCAATCCGGTGTTGGCTCAGTGATGAAGAGCAACAATCAAACTCAACTGCAATCCGATGAGCTACAGGCCCAAGCCCACGAAGCGGGTAAAGCCATGGCGGCGATTCTGCAATTGATTGCCCATATCAGTGACATGAACACACAATTAGCCAGCGCCACCGAAGAGCAATCACTGGTGACCGAAGAAATTAATCGAAATATTTGTAATATTTCGGAATTAACCGAAGTCTCAGTAAAAGCTAACGAAAGTAATAGCCATGCAGCTCAGTCACTGCAAGACATTAGCCAAGACATGTCCCGCACCTTAGGCCAGTTTAAAATCTAACTAAAGTGTATGAGAACGGCATGACTTGTCGATTGGGGCGCCATAGGGCGCCCTTTTCTTTGGGTAAACCTTCTGGTAACGCTTGTTAACCGCTATCTCACCAATAATGAATTTCAACGACAAAATCCCATTAACCACAAATTCTCTGTCACGCTAACGTTTGATATGCGGTATGCTTTAGCCTTAAAAATCCAACCGAGACACTGCCATGCGAATGACCTTAGCCGTTCACCCTGAACAGTACACAATTCATAGCTTTAGCCCGAATGCCGTATTGCCCAGTGAGGTTTTTGCACAGGACATGTATTTCATTGGTAAGACCCAAGAAGGTTTATCTTTAGTCGTTTCCAGTGAAATGGAACTCGACAGCCTAGAGCAAGAACCGGGCTGGTGTTGCTTTGAAGTACTCGGGCCACTGGGATTTTCGATGACAGGCATTTTATCTAAAGTGTCTGGCACCTTAGCGGACGAACAAATCAGTATTTTTGCGATTTCGACCTTTGATACCGATTACATTTTAGTAAAAAATAATCGCCTCAAAAGTGCCGTCGCCGCCTTGAAAAAACAGGGCTATCACATCATAGAATCGAAAGACGAAGTGTAATACCCCTTTAAATATGAGCTCATCTACTATGTACGAAAAAACAGTCACCATTACCGCCAAACATGGCATTCACACCCGTCCAGCAGCCTTACTGGTTAAAGAAGCCAAAACCTTTGACTGTGATGTCATGGTCGAATGTAATGGTAAGCAAGCCAGTGCTAAGAGTCTGTTTAAACTACAAACCTTAGGCTTATATTCTGGCGTCACGGTAAGAGTGTTTGCCGAAGGTGAACAGGCACAGGCCGCGGTTGAGAAAGTCTCTGAGCTGCTCATTACCCTAAGCTAGGCCTTTTCTTACGCTAAAATGCGTTTATCTGCAGGTTTAACCGACACGCAAAAAACTCGTCTCGACCGTCTTGACATGCTAATGCTTTACATACAAACGCTTTACAAGCTTAGCGTCACTCAACTAGACTCGCTATCGCTAACGGACACTCAGTTCAGTGGTTAATTTAGGAAGGGATATGTCAATAACGGGGATTATAGTGTCATCGGGAATTGCCTTTGGACAGGCACTTCACCTACTCCACACCGAACACCACCTCGATTATCGCCCTATTCCCCTGTCTAAAATCCCTCAACAACAGGGTAAATTTGCCAAAGCCTTGCAAGAACTACAGGCACAACTGACCCACAGCCAAGCTGCACTCGACAGCGACTCCGAAAATTATCAGTTAATCGAAGCCGATTTGTTGTTATTAGAAGACGATGAATTAATCGAGCAAGTGAACGATGCCATTCGCACCTTACAATTGTCGGCAAGTGTGGCGGTTGAACGTATTTTTGCCCATCAGGCCAATGAGTTACAATCCTTAGATGATCCCTATTTAGCCAATAGAGCCCAAGATGTACGCTGTTTGGGCCAAAGAGTCGTCGCGGCGATAAACGGCCATTTAGCTCAAGGGCTCGAAAAACTCGATAGACCCACTATCTTATTAGCGCAGGATTTGACACCCGCCGAATTTGCCTTACTACCACGGGAAAACCTCTGCGGTATTGTACTGAAAACGGGCGGTTTAACGAGCCATACGGCCATTTTAGCCAGAGCAGCCAGCATTCCTGCCATCTTAAGTTGTCAGTTCGACGCAGACTCTATTCCCAACGGTACGCCCTTAGTGCTCGATGCACTCGCGGGTGAACTTTGTGTCAATCCCAATCCAGACCAACAGGCAAGACTCACAGTTACCTTTCACCATGAACAAGCAAGGCGCGCAGCACTTCAAACTTACAAGGATGTCCCAGCGCAAACCCAAGACGGTCATACTGTGGGACTCATGGCAAACGTGGGTAATCTCAACGACATCACCCATGTCAGCGATGTCGGCGCCGATGGAATAGGCTTGTTTCGCACCGAATTTATGTTGATGAACGTCGCCACCCTGCCCGATGAAAAAGCCCAATACAGCTTATATTGCGATGCATTGCACGCCCTAGGCGGTAAAACCTTTACCATCCGCACCTTAGATATCGGTGCAGACAAAGAACTCCCCTGTTTATGCCAAGAAATTGAAGATAATCCTGCCTTAGGTCTTCGCGGCATTCGCTACACCTTGGCGCACCCAGAATTATTTAAAACCCAATTGAGGGCAATTTTGCGTGCCGCTAACCATGGCCCGATCCGTTTGATGTTCCCTATGGTCAATCAAGTCGAAGAATTGGACGAAGTGTTTGAACTTATTGCCCAGTGCCAAGATGCCTTGGAAGAAGAAGAGAAAGGCTATGGCGAACTTAGCTACGGTATCGTTGTCGAAACCCCTGCTGCGGTATTCAACCTCAACGCTATGCTGCCAAGACTTGATTTTGTCAGCATTGGCACCAACGATTTAACCCAATATGCAATGGCAGCCGATAGGACAAACCCGCAGCTTACCCGTGACTATCCGTCCCTTTCGCCTGCCATTTTAGCCTTAATTAACATGACAATAACCCAAGCTAAGGCCGCTAATGTTAAAGTTTCTCTGTGCGGTGAACTCGCCAGTTCACCGCAAATTGCGCCGCTGTTAATCGGCATGGGCTTGGACGAACTCAGTGTTAACTTAAGCTCACTCTTAGAAGTGAAAGCGGCCATTTGCCAAGGCAGCATCACACAATTTTCGGCATTAGCTCACACGGCATTACAACAAGATAGAATTGCAAGCTTACAGCAGTGTATAACAAGCTATAAATAGAGACATTTATTCGTTATGCTGCATTACAGAACAAAAACAATGACAAAAACAAGCAAAAGAGGCTCTAGATTATGGGATTTTTAAGCCGAATAAGGCGCTTGGTATCGGGCCAGACTCAATTAGCTGGCGGTATCATGGTATATGCCCCCGTTTCCGGCGATATCGTCGCCATTGAAAAAGTCCCCGACGTGGTTTTTGCTGAAAAGATTGTCGGTGATGGCATCGCTATCGCCCCCAAAGGCGAATTAATTCTGGCGCCTATCGACGGCACCATAGGTAAAATTTTTGAGACAAATCATGCGTTCAGCATTGAGTCTCCCCAAGGTTTAGAGCTATTTGTTCACTTTGGTGTAGGTACAGTCGAGCTGAGAGGCAAAGGGTTTAAACGTTTGGCCCAGGAAGGTCAAGAAGTGAAAGTTGGCGATCCGATTCTGTCATTCGATATTGATTATCTAAAAGATCAAGTCGACAGCCTACTCACTCCTGTCGTGCTGGCGAACATGGAAGATGTCAAATACCTCGACAAAGCCCAAGGCAGTGTCACCGCGGGCAAAGACGTGATCTTTACGGTACAGCTCTAATTTAACCATTTCGAATAAATCGTTTATCGGCTGTTTTCTGAATAATAAAAGGCTGACTCACCATCATGAGCCAGCCTTTTAAATTTTTAAAAACCAAGCCTATACACAGTATTTGAATTCGCCAAGCTGCACCGATACACAGGCTTGAGAGAATCTATTTCGACCATTCTCACGCTAAGCATCACGTTCCCTGCGAATAACGGCTACATGACTCTAGTAAACTAATCTACTTTGAACATGGCAAAATCGGGGCGCGGCAATTTATCTAAAATACTGTACAGATAAATCACCAATACCGAGAGTAAAGCGCCTGTCAAAAACAGCCACTGACCGCCAAAATGATCCAATATGATGCCACCTCCAAGGGGCGCGAGCGCAAATCCTAAGTCATAGAATGAAGCAGCCCCAAAGTAGGCGCCGCGAAGATGATCAGGGGCTAAGCGGTCGATATGCACATTCATAGTGGGGAACAAAATAGTCTCGGCGACGCTCATCACCACAATCGCACCAATCCAGCCCCAAAATAGATCCAGCGGATTAAATGCCAGCCAGATTTGTGAGCCGATCAGTAATAGCAATCCGATTTGAATCCGTTTGACGAGCGGAAAACGGGCCATGAGTTTCAATAGCAAAAATTGGGTGGAGATAATCACCATAGCATTGGTGAAAATCATGCCAGAAATTAACGTCAGCAAATCAGGCGCACCTGCGCGAGTAAGATATTGGATCAACGAACTGTCCATTTGGGCATAAATGAACATACACAAAATATTGGCAAAAATTAAACATTGCAGCAGTTTATCTTGCAATAGAATGGCGATAATTTGCTTACGGCTCACGACTGCCGCTTTTTTCGTGCTCGCCTCTGCATCAGTCGATAAGCCATTCACACCACGATTAACACCATCACTTGTCATGTCATTTACAAAGTCACTTTCACTGCTACTCGTATCGCCACTTAAATTGTCACTCGATGAGGCGCCAGCCGCCATAGCAAGTTCCTGACGGGTTTGATGGTTAAATCCCCAATATAACAAGGCCAACAACACGGCAAAGGCCACTGCAGTAAGGTAGAAACTGGATTGCTTGCCCGTAAGACCAAGCCATACCCCCAGCATAGGGCCAACGGCGCAGCCAACGTTGACGATAAAATACAGCGACTGCATCGCCAATTCGCGTGTCTTAGGATCGGCAATAATGTCGCCAATAGCGGCGGATGTCAGCGGTCGCCACAGTGAAGTGGCCATAGAGCACAGGGGCATCACGACCACATACCCCTCGACAGAATTGGCTTCAGCCAATAACGAAAACGAGATGATATAGAGAATGCCCGTCAGGTACATCAGCTTATGACGACCGATTCTGTCGGACAATGAGCTACCAACAAAGCTCGTAAATACCGAAATAATCGCGGCGCTGGACAAGACCATGCCGACCTCAGTGGCACTTAGCGCAAATTTCTCATATAAAATAACGGCTAAGAATGGCCACACCATGTAATAACTGCCACGGGTGATAAAAGACCCAAACAAAAATATCCACATCAAGCGCGGAAATTGCTTAAATCGCTGCAATGAAACATCGCTGTGCATCTTAATCCTTTAAAAGCGCATTGACTTCAATGCTTAAATCAAACTGATTTTAATGAAAAAACAATATATACAAGGCACTTAAGTTAGACAAGTGTTAAAAAGTTAAACCAAAGCAAGTCACCAGCGATTATTATCTCTAGAAAATTAACGTTTTATTAATCACCAGATATCGGCAACACATCCCACTTGTGACATGCGACGCACAATGCCACAATGCCAGTAAAATCAATGCTTGCAAGCCAAGCGTCCATCCACACTGGAGCATCATTTTGACCCTCTACGGTATTAAGAATTGCGATACAGTGCGTAAAGCACGTAAATGGATTGAAAATCATCAACTTCCAGTTCATTTCCATGATTTTAGAGATGACGGCCTACGTCAAGAAGACCTCGAATTATGGTGTAAAACCTCAGGCTGGGAAACCGTATTCAATAAGCGCAGCACGAGCTTTCGTGCGCTCAGTGACGCAGATAAAACCGATATCGATCAAGCCAAAGCCATTCAACTTATGCTGGCGCAACCGACACTGATCAAACGCCCCGTCTTAGTCGTCGGTGAACAAGTGCTGATTGGCTTTGATGAAGCCGCCTATAAAAGAGTATTCTCAGTATGATGCCAGCCGACAATTATCCCGTTACAGAACTGACAAAAGCGCTGATCGCCCGCCCTTCGGTGACACCGCTTGATGAAGGCTGCCAAACCTTAATGGCTGAAAGACTCAGCGCCATCGGTTTTAATATCGAACCTATGGTATTTGAAGACACCACCAATATGTGGGCTCGCCGTGGTAATGAAGGCCCCGTTTTTTGTTTTGCGGGTCACACAGACGTTGTGCCAACAGGCGATGTGAGCCGCTGGCACACGCCGCCTTTTGTGCCCACCATTATCGATGGCTACTTGTATGGCCGCGGCGCAGCGGACATGAAAGGCTCACTCGCGGCTATGGTGATTGCCACCGAACGCTTCATAGCGAAACACCCAAATCACAATGGCTCTATCGCCTTTTTGATCACCAGCGATGAAGAAGGTCCATTCATCAACGGCACGACGCGAGTCATTGATACCTTAGAAGCGCGCAACGAGAAGATCACTTGGGCATTAGTCGGCGAACCCTCATCAACCCTAAAGCTGGGCGATGTGGTCAAAAATGGTCGCCGCGGCAGTTTAACCGGCAACTTAACCGTGAAAGGCATTCAAGGCCACGTGGCCTATCCACACCTTGCCGATAATCCAATCCACAAAGCCGCGCCTTTCTTAGCCGAGCTAAGTCAAATGCACTGGGATAATGGCAATGAGTTCTTTCCGCCCACCAGCTTCCAAATCGCCAATATTAATGGCGGCACAGGTGCATCAAATGTGATCCCTGGTGCACTGGAAGTGATGTTTAACTTCCGTTACTCCACCGAAGTGACCGCCGAAATCTTGATTGAGCGAGTTGAAACTCTATTGAAAGCCTATGAGCTAGACTACGATATCAGCTGGATTTTCAATGGACTACCATTTTTAACCGGTGATGGCCCGTTATTAGATGCAACCCGTATCGCGATCCGCCAAGTCACAGGTTATGAAACCGATCCGCAAACCACGGGCGGCACATCAGACGGTCGCTTTATCGCACCAACGGGCGCCAAAGTGTTAGAGCTTGGCCCTGTCAACGCCACCATTCATAAAGTGAATGAATGCGTTAAAGTGGACGACCTTGAGCAGTTAGCCCTGTGTTATGAAGTCATTTTGGAACAATTACTGTGTTAGCACATCTGAAGATCCGTCCCGAAACCGCAAAACTTTACGGCTTAAGCTCCCCTGAATTAGTGGATTATTTAAGCCCGTATCACCTTGGTTATCATAGCTTTGGGTTAGAGGAGAACACAGCTATCGCCTTTAAGTCTATGGCGGCAAAAGCTGAAGATGCGGGCATAAAACTCGCGATTTGCTCGGCACATCGTCCCTTTGAACGGCAACTGGCAATTTGGAATGCCAAGGCTAGCGGTAAACGCGCGGTATTGGATGCCAATGAGTTACCGGTCAATATTCAGGGCTTAAGTGACGATGCCATAGTTGACTTGATTTTGCTCTGGTCGGCGTTGCCTGGCGCTTCACGCCACCATTGGGGTACCGATCTCGATGTGTTCGATGCGGCTCAAATTGATGTTAAAGCCCTGCGCCTTGTTGAAGCTGAATATGTTCAGGGTGGTCCCTGCGCTAAATTGCATGCTTGGCTGGTAGAAAATGCCCATGATTTTGGCTTTTACTTCCCGTTTCAGCAGGGACAAAGTGCGGTAAGTCCTGAGCCTTGGCACATCAGCTATTTCCCTGTAGCACAGTTATTGTTGCCACAATTCGATCGTGCCGAACTGGCAATCCTGTTAGAAAACAGTGATATGTTGCTAAAAGATGCAGTACTCGCCCGATTAGACAATCTAATAGATGAATACGTGCTGCGTATCGCTCAGCCCTAATCACGAAATACTCGCCAAGATCAGTCAACACAGGTTAAGCATAGCGCTATATCGTCAAAATTGGCGCCAAAATGCGGTTTAACACAATGATATATTTGATAAAGTAGGTTTTATGGATTTTTCTTCACACCGCCAGCAGCTTGTTATTGCCGATCGAAAATTAAGTTACCTTGATGTCGGCTCAGGCCCTGTATTGTTGTTTGGGCACAGTTATTTATGGGATAGCGCTATGTGGGCGCCTCAAATTGCCGCCTTAAGCGCCCAGTATCGCTGCATAGTGCCTGAACTTTGGGGCCATGGTCAGTCAGATTTACTGCCCAATAACTGCAAAACGCTACTCGATATTGCCGATCAAATGCTTGAGCTAATGGATGCTCTTGAGATAACTCACTTTAGTGTTGTCGGACAATCTGTCGGTGCTATGTGGGGCGCAGAATTGGTACTGAAAGCACCAACAAGAGTTAAAACCCTCGTTATGCTCAACAGTTTTATCGGCTTCGAACCCGAAGTCACCCGTGCGAAATATGATGGCATGCTGGATATGATTACCGCCGCTAAGGCGATCCCTGCGCCGCTGATCAGTGCAATTTCACCTTTATTCTTCGCCAATGATGCCGCGAATAGCACTCCCGAACTGGTTACGGACTTTGAACAGTCACTTGCCAGTATCACAGCGGAGCAAATCCTCACGATAGTTAAACTTGGACGAATGATTTTTGGTCGTCGCGATACCATGGAATACGCCGAGCAATTGACGCTACCCTGCCTCATCATGGCTGGCGTGGAAGATAAGGCCCGCAGCGTATTGGAAAGTTACCTGATGAGTGATGCCATTGACGGCAGCCAACTTGTGCATATTCCTGCGGCAGGACACATATCAACTCTCGAACAAGCGGAATTTATTAACCAACATTTAGCCGATTTTCTGGCTAAACATTATTAATTAATCGCTAAATCTACGCTTCAAGGTGCGAAAACTCGCATCTTGAAGATGAGTATTTCTACTTAGCACATGTTACCAAAATGTGCTTATATCAATATTGCTCACCCATACTTAATTCCTATTTTATGGATAAATACATTAGGCTTTACTTTATTAAAGTCTGTTATTGAGCACGCCTCATTTCATTAAACTCACCTGTGAAACCTCTATTAACAAGTAAAGACCTTGTTTTTGTTCCAAGCGGCTTAAAAAATGTTGCACAAAGGTGAAATCTACTAATTATCAACTACCTTTATACTGTATTCCCTCAACAAGGTATTCTGCCATGAGAAAAAGTACAGTTGCCCTCTGCGTATTCAGCACACTTTATATGCCGTCTCTTTATGCCGATGTTCAAATAAATGGATTTGCCTCTATTGTCGCGGGCTCGAGTCTAAGTGACGATAAAAGCTATTATGGTTACGATAAAGAACTCGATTTTAATAATGATTCCAAAGTTGCCTTACAATTTACCGCCGATCTTGGTAGTGGCTTAAGAGCTACTGCACAAGTGCTATCCAGAGGCAGTAACGATTATAGCGCTGAATTCGAATGGGCTTATATCTCCTATGACATCAGCGACAAACTTATGCTTATGGCAGGTCGCCAACGTTTTAATCTCTATAAATACTCCGATTATATTGATGTAGGCTATGCCTATCATTGGATCACTCCGCCCCGCGGAGTTTATTCACTGCCATTTAATTCAGGTGAAGGTGTAGGCTTAGTTTATGCCGATTTATGGGGCGATACCGAAGTAGGTTTGACCTATAAATACATTACCACTTCAGTTTCTGACTACTCGCCTACTGGTTCATCAACGCCTCCTGCGCCCTTCTCCGCCGAGGGCCACATAATGAACTTTAACTTTGTAACCTCAGGGTTTGAGTACGGTTTAAATATTGGCATAGTTACCGATTTCTCCTACGAATTACCCGCACTGCTTGGCTTAGGCAATGCAATTTCTCAAACCGGACTCTTTACTCAGCAAGTGGTTGATGATCTTTTACCGATTAATGACAGCGCGTTACTCATTGGCGCGAATGTTAAATATGATGCTGAAAAATGGTTTATTTTGGCCGAATACACACGAATTGATGTCGATCCCAGTAGCTTTAATATTCAAGATTCAGCCTTTGTTTCCGGCGGGATCCGCTATCACGATTTCACCTTCCACTTAACCTACGGTATTGATAAAGGTGAGCCCCAATACGATGCCTATGACGCTATGTTACCTGTTTACAATGGTCTGCCACCGGCAAACCAAGCTGCACTCGCACCGCTTGTTTTTGGAACACAAGCGGCGCTTGAAGCACAGCAGGAAGACAGCGCCTACTACATCATAGGCACCCGCTGGGATTTCCATCCTTCTGCCGCACTGAAACTAGAGTACACCAACTACAGTAACGACAAACCGTCCTCCGATGAACAGTTGCTGAGTATGGCAATAGACTTAGTTTTTTAAGGAGTTAAGCATGAAACTATTAATAAGTTCTCGGTTGATGATAAAAACCTTAGTCGCCAGTGCGCTTCTACTTGGCAGTGCCTGTGTTCAAGCCGAAATTGCCGTCGTGGTGCACCCTTCTAATACGTCAGAAATTAGCGCTGCGGATATTTCACGGATCTATTTAGGCAAACTCAAGTCTTTCCCCAGTGGTGGCACTGTCGTCGCACTCGATCAACCTGAAGGCACGCCCGCACGTGATGCATTTGTTAAACAGATCCTTAATAAAACCGAGAGTCAGTTAAAAGCCTATTGGTCAAAACTGGTCTTTTCAGGCCAAGGTCAACCGCCCAAAGTCGTCGACTCCAGCGCTGAAATGCTCGCATTGATTGCCGCCAATCCCAATATGATCGGATTTGTTGACGTCAGCGAAGTCAACGATAGCGTGAAAGTGATCAGTAAGTTCTAACCCATACTGCATCATCCTTGTCCGCCTTAATCTGTGGCGGACAAGGTTTCCACTCAGCATTTGTGCGATATAAACAACAAACACACTATCAAAATCAAATGGTGCTTGAACCCTCAGAGAGGGCTTATCCATTTGCAGTACTATTAAGAAAAAATAATCTCGATTTTTCAATATCCTGATTCAAACCTTAATTGGATAGACCAGCAGAGCCAAATTTGCTGGTATACTCTTGCTCAAAATGTGCTGCTTGCATGAATTAGAGCATGAGAAGACATTTTATATGTCAATAAAACAATAGGTTAAAATGAAACTACTCAAACCTTTATTCGACAATAACCGCCGCTGGGCCGGACGTATACGCCAAGAAAATCCTGATTTTTTTGAACAATTAGCGAAACAGCAACATCCTGAATACCTGTGGATTGGCTGCTCAGATAGTCGCGTTCCCTCAAACCAAATCATTGATCTTATGCCCGGTGAAGTCTTTGTTCACCGTAATATCGCCAACATGGTGATCCATACCGATCTTAACTGCTTATCTGTACTGCAATACGCCGTCGATGTGCTCAAGGTGAAGCATATTATGGTGGTGGGTCACTACGGCTGCGGTGGTGTGCGCGCGGCCATGGGTCAGCAACGCTTAGGACTCATCGATAACTGGCTCGGGCATTTACGTGATATCTATCGTATTTATCAGGAAGAATTACAACAGATGGACGAAGCCAAACGTTTTGATCGTCTGTGCGAGCTAAACGTGATTGAGCAAGTTGCTAATGTGACCAGTTCAACCATAGTGCAAGAAGCCTGGGATCGCGGCCAAGAAGTGGCGGTACACGGCTGGATTTACGGCATTGATAACGGTTTACTGACAGATTTAGATGTCACGGTTGACCGTGAACATGGTTTAGCCAATCCACGCTAACAGCCTGAATATAGGCTTTTAACCCTTAGCTGAGTGTCATCTATACTCAGATAAAACCTGCCCCTGTGCAGGTTTTTCTTTTTCCATGACAATTTTCAGCAATAAAACATCGCAAGGGTCTATTACGCCAGTTATAATCCGCCAGTTAATTGCAGGCGACCTATGCGCCACAAATTCTAAGGAGATACCTTCCATGCCCGGTTTTGAATTATTTGGTCCTGAAGAGAAGCAGGAAGTCGCTGACGTTATGGAAAACGGTTTTACCTTCCGTTACAACTTCGACCATATGCGTAATGATCGCTGGAAGACGCGCGATATGGAGCAACTACTGTGCGAGAAGATGAACGTGAAGCATGCTCACCTTTTATCAAGCGGTACTGCTGCGCTGCAAACGGCCATGATGGCTGCAGGCATTGGTGCTGGCGATGAAGTTATCGTGCCACCTTTTACCTTTGTAGCCTCAGTTGAAGCGATTTTTATGGCAGGCGCTATTCCGATTTTTGCCGAAATCGATGAGACATTGTGTTTATCTCCAGAAGGAATCGAAGCCGCGATTACCCCACGCACTAAAGCCATCAACTTAGTGCACATGTGCGGTTCTATGGCGAAGATGGACGAGATCAAAGCCGTCTGTAAAAAACATAACTTACTGATTTTAGAAGATGCTTGCCAAGCCATCGGTGGTAGCTACAAGGGCCAAGCCCTAGGTACTATCGGGGATGTAGGTTGTTACTCATTCGATTCTGTCAAAACCATCACCTGTGGTGAAGGTGGCGCTGTGATCACTAACAACACAGAAATCTACAACAATGCGCACATGTTCTCAGATCACGGCCATGACCATATTGGTAAAGACCGCGGTGCAGAGTCACACCCTATCATTGGCTTGAACTTCCGTATTTCGGAAATGAATGCCGCCTTAGGATTAGCGCAGTTACGTAAACTCGATACCATTATCGATATTCAACGTAAAAACAAAAAGACCATTAAAGATGCAATGGCCGCTATCCCAGAAGTCACCTTCCGCCAGATCCCAGATCCAGAAGGCGACTCGGCTGGCTTCTTAACCTTTATGTTGCCAACCGAAGCGCGCACGCAAGAAATCAGCAAAAAACTGGCTGAAAACGGCGTTGATGGCTGCTTCTACTGGTATGTAAACAACTGGCATTATTTGAAAAACTGGAAACACATTCAGGAGCTTAAGGCATCTGCTGCGTTGCCAATCACATTAATCGCCGACAGACCTGACTATACTCAAGTTTCTGTGCCTAAATCCGATGCCATTATGAGCCGCACGATTTCTATGCTCATCAAGTTGTCTTGGACCGATGCTCAGATCGCCGAGCGTATCGAAAACATCAAGAAAGCATTTGCCCAATAATTCTACGGGAGTTTGTTGCAATGAGTTTTAAGAATTTTAAAGTAGTTGAAAAAATGATCTTCGGCCGTGGCTCATTCGTCCAATTGGATGAAGTGTTAGCTGCTGAACGTAAAACCGCCGACGACTTCGTGGTGTTTTTAGTCGATGACGTGCATCAAGGCAAAGCCCTTGAGGGCCGCATTCCAGCTAAAGCACAAGACATGGTAATTTGGGTTAACGTTGATGAAGAGCCAAGCACAATTCAAATCGATGCCCTGACTGAACAAGTTCAAGCTTTCAATAGCAAACTGCCAGTGAGCGTCGTCGGTTTAGGTGGCGGTTCAACCATGGACGTGGCTAAAGCGGTATCGCTGATGCTGACAAACCCAGGTGGCTCTGCCATGTACCAAGGTTGGGACTTAATCAAGAACCCAGCGGTACACCACATTGGTATCCCAACGATTTCTGGTACTGGTGCAGAAGCGTCACGCACCGCAGTATTATGTGGTCCAGTACGTAAGCTAGGCCTGAACTCAGATTACACAGTATTCGATCAAATCATCATGGATTCTGAGTTAATCGAAGGCGTGGAAACGGACCAATGGTTCTACACAGGTATGGATTGCTATATCCACTGTGTTGAATCTTTACAAGGTACCTTCTTAAACGAGTTCTCTAAATCCTACGCTGAAAAAGCGATGGATTTATGTCGCCAAGTGTACTTAGACGACCATGTAGAAAAAGACGACAAGCTAATGATGGCGTCTTTCATGGGCGGAATGAGCATAGCGTATAGCCAAGTGGGTGCCTGTCATGCGGTATCTTACGGTCTGTCTTACATCCTGGGTTACCACCACGGTATCGGCAACTGTATCGCCTTTGATGTGTTAGAAGAATTCTATCCAGAAGGCGTTGAAGAGTTCCGTCTGATGATGAAGAAACATAACATCACGCTACCGAAGAACATCTGTAAAGATCTGCCAGACGAAACCATAGCGAAAATGGTTGCCGTGACTAAGAGCATGGGTCCACTATGGGCTAACGTTTACGGCGCGGGTTGGGAAGAGAAAGTCACAGATGAAATGTTGACTGCCCTGTTCCGTCGTATCTAAGCTCTAACACATGTTAAAAGGGCTCAATTGTGAGCCCTTTTGTCTATATGCATTGTATATCTACACTGTATATCTTTGATAAAAGTAGGATAATTTGATGAATGTGACTCTGTTAATCCCGGCTCGTTACGGTTCAAGCCGCTTCCCGGGCAAACCCTTAGCCCCGATTAACGGCAAGCCAATGATCCAACACGTGTATGAACGCGCGTCGTTAGCCAAAGGCCTCACCAATATTTACGTCGCTACCGATGATGATCGCATTAAAGCGGCCGTTGAAGGTTTTGGCGGCAAAGTAGTCATGACCAGCCCAGATGCTGCCTCGGGTACAGATCGTATCAATGATGCAATAAACCAACTGGGACTGAAAGATGACGACTTAGTGATCAACCTACAGGGCGATCAACCTCTAATTGACCCAACCTCTATCGAGCAAGTCATCAGCCTCTTCGAGCGTCACCCTGGTGAGTTTGAAATGGCCACCTTAGGCTTTGAAATCGTCAATAAAGCCGAGCTTGACGATCCTATGCATGTGAAGATGGTGTTCGATAACAACAACTACGCCTTGTATTTCTCTCGTTCGCGTATTCCTTTTGGCCGCGATACTCAAGATTACCCCGTTTATAAGCACTTAGGTGTGTATGCTTATACACGCAAATTCGTACAGGCCTTCGCCGCCCTACCATTAGGTCGTCTAGAAGATCTGGAAAAACTCGAGCAATTACGTGCATTAGAGTACGGCCATAAAATCAAAATCGCCATTAGCGCCTTTGATTCTATTGAAGTTGATACGCCAGAAGACATTCGTAAATGTGAGCAACGTTTAGCGGTTGATTAATCGCCCGTTAGGTGTGCGCGAGTCAATTCGAAACAGGAGCTGAGTATGTCGACCTTAGAAGTCTGGATCATTATTATTTTGATCGTCGGTGTCATCGCCAGCAATCTTGCTGCGTTGAAGTACAGTGCTAAGTTCAAACTGCCGCAGTTCGGTCAACATGGTAAAGATAAGCAGATAAAGCCAGGTACTACGAAGGCTTCGGCAGCAGACAATGACGCCGATGCGGCTTCAAACAAGCCAGGTTCTGCGGACTCCGAACCCAATAAAGCAGATCAAAGCAAAACTGAACCACCTAGGAGCTAAGCTCAATGGCGGCTTTTAAAGAGTGAGTCTAAAGATGGCTCTTAAACATGCCTTTTAAAGACTGTGCTATAAACACTGAGCAATGATGCTCGCAAACATAGAAAAGGCGCCACAGGCGCCTTTTTTGTCTCTCAAATAACAAGCTAGCCAATGCCACTCATCCGCCTTAGGCTTTTTTCGCTGATGTGCGACTCAATGGCTGCTCCTCAAGGTGCGCCACTAAAAAGACTAAAAAGCGAAACAGGGATTTAATCTTAAGATCATGATTTTTATTGGGCTCAGCCGCGACTAACTTCTGCAGCGATTTGATTCTAGCGTAAGCATTCTCGACTAAAGCGTCGTTCTCTTTACCGACATATTTATTAAACTCGGCAAATTCACCAATAAATTTCAGTGTCACTTTACGGTGATTTAACGCAGTGAGTGCTGCGCCCTCTTTCAGTTTTGCCTCAAAAATACTGCATTCTAAACCGCTGGCGATCGCACTTTGCGACAAACCGCTGCTTAAGGCATCGGCCAGAAAACCCAAATTGGCTTTTAACTCGAAGGCAATCGCCTGCTTACTGGCGCTCGATTGCTGCCAGCGACTGCGTTCCTTATCGAAAATATCGTATAGTTCTTTCCAAATGCTCATGCGCTTTGCCTACCTTGCACTGAATCGCTCCCTTCGTATATAGCACTCGACTTTTTTGAAATGCTAGCGTTGTTAATACTAACGTTTTTAATACTAGCGACTGAAAGTTATCATAAATTTAAGGTTTTCGGCATAGCGCTATGATAAATAATGAGTTAAATAATGGCCTAAAAGCACATTCACGCTAAAACTAAAATCGGCATAAAAAAATGGCCCGAACGAGTCGGGCCAGAGTGCAAGCCATATTCACTGTGAGAGCCATGTGAAAACTGCCTGAGTGACAAACAAGCTCAGTGCAAACTCATGACTAACTCACTACTCATCTAATGGCATATAAAGTTAAAGCGCTTGCGATTTTTTCGCGTTATTTTTCTCGGCGGCGAGTCGACGCTGCGCTTCTTTTTTCTCACGGCGCGCTTCAATCACTTGATTTACATCGCTACCGATATGCGCTTCGTTACGGGCTTTTGCCAGATTAACTTGGCGCTCACGCTCAACGAAACGTTTACGCTGCTCGTCAGAAATTTTATCGATACAATGTGGGCAACTGACACCTTGCACATAGGCAGGGCTCTGTTTTTCAGCTTCGGTGATTGGCATACGACAAGCATTACATTGATCGTATTGGCCTTTCTTCAAGTCATGGTTCACTGCAACGCGGTTATCAAATACAAAGCACTCGCCTTCCCACAGGCTTTCTTCCTCTTTCACTTCTTCGAGATATTTAAGAATACCACCTTCGAGATGATAGACCTCGTCAAAGCCTTGCTCTTTTAAATAAGCAGTTGATTTCTCACAGCGAATACCGCCAGTACAGAACATGGCGACCTTCTTATGTTTAGCAGGATCAAGATTCTGCTTCACATATTCAGGGAATTCTCTGAAGGTTTCAGTCACAGGATTAATAGCATTTTTGAAAGTGCCGATTTGCACTTCATAGTCGTTACGGGTGTCGACTAAAATCACGTCCGGATCAGAAATCAGCGCATTCCAATCTTGAGGCTTCACATAGGTGCCAACCACTTTAAGTGGGTCAATACCTTCAACGCCCATAGTCACGATTTCGTTTTTCAGTTTGACTTTAGTGCGGTAGAACGGCATTTCATCGTCAAATGATAACTTGTGAACGATATTATCTAGGCCATTTTGGCTATTAAGCCACACTAATAACGCTTCAATAGCTTCTTGAGTGCCCGCAACTGTGCCATTGATCCCTTCACTTGCGAGGAGCAGAGTGCCTTTGATCTCGGCCTGTTCCATCATAGCGAGCAATGGCGCTCGGATAGATTCAAAATGCGGTAACGACACGAATTTATATAACGCACATACGACAACTTTAGCCATAACACCCTCTTTGCTGGCTGGAACTTAATTTCCAGTGCATAAACAAATCAATCATCTGTAGACTGGCTGCAGATCCCAAAAATAGCGCGGAATTCTACCTGAGTCACAGCAAGATAAACACAGATAAAATACAGGGTCTTTAATTCTTTACGCACAGTGGTGAGAAAAATCATTCTATGATGGCAAATTAAACAGAAATCCCAGTATGAAAGCGTTACCATCTGCGCCCTTTGAATATTGCATGATTGGCACACAACATTTGCATTGGCATACTCGCGTCGTCAATAAGCATGCATAAACATGCTGACGTCAGCTTTAGTCGCATCAACTTCCACGCATGGCGCCGCACAGTAGAGGAAATCCGAATGACGCTAGCCGTCTTATACACCTTCCGCCGTTGCCCCTATGCTATGCGAGCACGTTTGGGACTCTTATTAGCCCAATGCAATGTTGAAGTCCGTGAAATCACCCTTAAAGCCAAACCACCACAAATGCTAGCTGCCTCACCTAAGGGTACTGTGCCGGTATTAGTGCTAGCAAACGGCGAGGTGATTGCCGAAAGTCTTGAGATCATGCGCTGGGCACTCACGCAAGCAGATCCCTTAGATCTATTGTGTCAGCAAAATCCTGCTATTGAAGATAAAATGGCACAACTTATCGCGCAAAATGATCAGCAATTTAAACCATGGCTTGACCGCTATAAATATGCCGACCGTTACCCTGAGCAAACGCAAGCTTATTATTATCAGCAGGCGAGTCATTTCCTCCTGCAACTTGAAACATGCTTAGGGCAACACCCCTTTTTAGTCGCCGATACACCTCGCCTTGCCGACTACGCAATCGTACCTTTTGTACGCCAGTTTGCCGCAGTGGATCTTAAACGTGCACTGAGTGATGATTTTCCGCGAGTCGCCGCTTGGCTAAATCGACTTATTTCGAGTGAAATATTTATTCGTGCGATGGAAAAATATGTGATCTGGGACGCTAGCCATTCTCCAATTTGCTTGTTAGGAGACGTGTAAACCAATAAGATTTAAAGATTATTTTTATTTTATGTTATAGCCATCGGTAAAATATTCGAGTAAGGTATTTGCCACTAGGTAACTAATTTAGCTAATCGTAACTAGACAATCTTCTCAAGAAAAGTAACCACGCCTAAAGACTCAAGGACGTGAATGATAGAACACAAGGATAAGACAGTTGGAAAATATGGATATTAATATCGTTATTATGCTTGGGGGCCTGGTGCTATTGCATTGTCTATTTGCCCTTCGGGCCTTCAAGAGTAAAGTGGATCTCAGCACCAATAAAAAGTGCTTATGGTGCCTACTGAGTCTGATACTCGGCCCTATGGGTTATTATGGTTTTCACGGTTTTATTCCCCTAGATAGAATTCTCAAAGACTAAACGGTAAAACTGAATACCTTCAAAAAACTAGTCATACCATTGATTTACTTATCAAATTAAGACAAAAAAATAGCGCAACCTTAAGCTGCGCTATTTTTACGACCCAGTTTAATCAAACAAGGCATTACAGTTAACTACAAATGACTGTGCAACAATACCGAGTCATCAGGAACTTTTTGGATCACAGGCGCTTGCCCTTCAGCCAAGGCTTGTTTATAGCTTTGATTCATTTTAAGGGCGAGATACAAATCTGGTCGGATCAAAATGCCGCCTTCCCCTGTCTGCATACCCGCTTGCTCAAACCAACTCAGCATCTGCCGTTTACGTCCCGCAAGCACTAAACGAACGCCACGTTTTTTAAGCAGTTGATGCAAATCAGCCAACATGGCCATCACACTTAAATCCAAATGGGTAAAACAAGGCACTGCATCAATAATGATGCAATCGACCGGCTCAGATTCCCGAATAAACTTTTCCAGTAAACGGCGCTTAAAATACGTCGCATTAAAGTAAGTTAACGGCGAATTAAAGCGATATATAAATACTCCTGGAACCGATTTAGCTTTACCCGATTCATCGACACTGCGGATAACGCCCTTATGATCTAAACCAAGCACTTGATCCGTAGGCCGCATCACAGTAGCGAGGAACTGGAATAAACCCAGTAATACAGCCAAGGTTATCCCAGGGATAACCCCAATAAACAACACAGAGAACAAGGTGATACAGGCAAGTAGAAAAGCAGACCTATCCCGCACTCGCAGATTCCACAGTGACTTTAAATCGATAAGCGAGATAGAGGCAATTACCAGCACCACACCTAAGGCGGCACTGGGGATAAACTTCAAAGGCGCAGTGAAAAATAGCGCCACAACACCAATCAATACCGCCGCAATGATAGACACTAACTGGCTCTTACCACCATTGGCATCATTAACCGCAGTGCGGGAATCCGCGCCGCTCACCGCAAAACCTTGAGATATGGCAGACGCTATATTGGCTATACCTAACGCCCTGAACTCTTTATCGGCATCTATATCGTAACCGTTTTTTGCAGCAAAGCTTCGAGCCGTCAACATCATGCTCACAAAGCTCACCATGGCTAAGTTAAGCGCTGGTACCACAAGCTCACGGGCGATACCTAAATCAAATACAGGCGCTTGGAATGAAGGTAATCCTGAGGTCACTTCTCCGACGACGCTAATATCAAAGCTCGTCAAGTTAAACACCCAAACAAGGAAAGCCGCCATCGCCATTGCGCACATAGAAGCAGGCCATTGAGGACGAAACCGTTTCACTAAGGCATAAGTCGCTAGCGTCACAATCCCCATAGTCAATGTCGGCCAATGGGTTTTGGATAAGTAAGAAGGCGCACCGCTGAGGCGTTCGATTAGATAACGCTCATCGAAGGTAAAACCGAATATTTTTGAAAACTGTCCCACGATAATGGTAATTGCAACACCATTAAGCAGTCCCATCAAAATCGGCTTTGATAGAAAATCGGCGAGCACCCCCAGCCTAAAACGACTCGCAATCAAGCACCAAAAGCCTGTCATGGCCGTCATGGTCATCACTAACTGCCAGTGCTTCATGCTATCCCCTGCAGCTAGGGGCGTGACAACCGCGGCGATAACAGCACAAGTCGCCGCATCTGGACCCACGATTAATTGTTTTGAGGTGCCAAATAGTGCGTATACCAACATTGGTAATACGCAGGAATACAAACCCACGGCAGCATTCACACCAGTAAGCTGGGCATAAGCAATCGCTACGGGTAATGCCACAGCGGCAACGGATAAGCCTGCGCGCACATCATCCCTAAGCCATTGCTTTTCATATTGTAATAATTGCGCCAATCCCGGCATAAACGAAATCAAACTAGGGAACTTCACTCGGCAACCTCCATATACACACTATCAAGATAAGCAACAAGTATAACTGAGACTGAAAATGTTCAGCTAAAAGGTCATTACCTAAAAAGCCATCAATAGTATGTTGGTTATGGCATAAAGCCAATCATTACGCGAGTGTCTTCCTCAGAATATTTATAGGCTTAGGCACTTAATTCAAGCCAAGCTAGCGTAATATCATAGGTAATGACACTAAGAGCAAGCTGCCCATAAACCAATTAAAATGGCGCTTACGTCTATCGGTATTGAGTTTCCTACTGATCGCGGCACCGACAAATACCCAAGTAAATGATGCAGGAAATCCCACTATGTTGAACATTAATACGCCAAGAAACGCACTCAACCAAAAGCCATCGCCACTTAATGTAAAAGCGCTACACAGGGTAATCGTCGACATCCAAGATTTAGGGTTAATCCATTGAAATAATGCAGCTTCAATGAGCGTCATAGGTTTTCGTCCATCATCCAAATGCGTGCTCTGCACTGGCGACGTCACTAATTTGTACGCGAGATACAGCAAATATGCTAAAGCGAAATATTTCAATACTTGGTGCAATACCGGTAATGCTTCAAACAAGGTACCGAGGCCGAATAATACCGCAAGATGTAAAGAGGTCGAACCCAAGCGGATCCCTGCAATATGTGGCACGGTACGCAGCACACCAAAATGCGCTCCAGAGCTAGCTAAGAGAATATTGTTCGGTCCAGGAGTCATTGTCATAGTCGCGCAAAACAGCGCGGTCGAGGCCATTAAAGTCCATAATTGTGGATCATAAAGCAGTGCAGTATTCATATTCACCTTAAATTGTATGCATACATCTGTTGACATAAAAAGATGCAATAAATAATATACGGAGAATATTAGAGATCAATGGATTTATTGTCATGGGTACAATCTGGACACCAGACCTAACGACTTTTTCAGGCCCGAAATATCAGCGCTTAGTCAGTGCCATAGAACAAGGCATTTTGCAGAAGGTGTTAACCCAAGGCAGTAAACTGCCACCGCAGCGCCGTTTAGCTGATGCCTTAGGCATCACAATTGGCACTGTGACCCGCGCCTATGCATTGGCGGAACAAAGGGGTTACGTCGAAGCACGAGTGGGAGATGGCACCTATGTCAACGCCTTCCCTGTACCTGAAATGGGTAACGTACAATTGAATATGGCGACCTGTCAGCAGCCACTCACAGATCAAATCAGCACCCTAAGCGATTGCCTCAGCCAATTAGCGAAAGACCCCACTAAGTTGAGTCAGTTACTCGGTTATCGCGCCAGTCCATTAGATCAACACCAACAAGTGTTCCACCAATGGTTAAACCAACGCGGCATACAGCAAACGCCCGAGCAACTGGTCTTTACCCATGGCGGCCAGCAAGCCATTTTTGCCTGTTTGAGCGCATTTTTATCAACAGGCGATGTACTGTTACACGAGCAATACAGTTATCCAGGCGTGAGAATTTGTGCTAAACAGCTTGGCGTCACTAGCGTTGGTGTGCCCCTTACCCACGAAGGATTAGATCTGCCGCGCTTTGAAGCCCTATTACAGGTCCACAACCCTAAATTAGTCTATCTCACACTGAATAATCAAAACCCCACTTGCATTCAGTACAGTGAATCACAGCGGCAGAAAATCCTTGAATTATCAGAGCAATATCAATTCTATATCATTGAAGATGACGTGAATTATTGTTTACCTGAAGAATGGCATTCACCCCTGTGGCAATTAGCAAAACAGCTGGCGATACCACGGGTGATTTATATTTCCAGCCTGTCAAAATTGTTTTCTGGCGGCTTAAGGCAAGGTTTTATTCTGGTTCCTGACCCCCTTATCGCCCAAGTGCGACTCGCTATCCATAGCCAATGCTGGATGGTGTCGCCGCTGAATATTGAAATAGCCTGTCAGTTGATAAAGAAAGGTCATATCACTGCAGAACGAGATACGCTCGTACGTCAACGCCAACGTCACTGTATCGCCATGGGCGAACGGCTGGGATTAACCCAAACTTGGCGAGGGTTAAACGGTTGGATACAACTGCCAGAAGATATCAAAGCCCATCACCTCGTTACCGCACTGGCCGCAAAAGGCATATTAGTCCGTAATGGTGATGACTTTAATTGCCATGATAATTTTATCCGCTTGAGCCTTGGTGGCGCCGAAAATGACACTCAATTCAATCTCGCGGTTGAATGCATAGAATCGACCATACGTTCCTTAGTGCAAAATGCTTATTCAGTAGTGTAATGACTGCTTGTATAAGAGCTAACTTTCTGCATAAACATGGCTTTCTAGCCAAGTTATTTTTAATACTCTTTTTTGGGCTGTAATCTATAGCTGCAGTAAGATTGGCCATAAAACTCACGCAGCTATGATGCCTTGAATGTGCTATTTGAGAAATATTCTTCAGCTAGTCAAAAAATATTTCGATAATAAATCTTTTGGTAACTTTAACTTATCCAACAGCGTCATCACCTTCGCTTTCATGCTCTTCCGCTTTTACCTTTGCTAAAGCAGATTCTGCTGCTTTTTCTTGGGCTTCCCGCTCTGCAATTGCTTGCTGCACTTTGGCTTCTTCTAAGGCTTCAATTGGCAATAGACTGATAAGCTCAATGCCATTCGGAAATACGGTATCATTACCCGAAACAACGACGACCTTACCTTCTTTCGTCAGGTAAACCAGTGGTATTGCCGTCTCACCGTAACGCTTACGAAAATGTTCAAAGCTGAAGTTTTCGGTTAAATTCGTTACTTTCAGTTGAGCGCCTTTCGCCATTAGGCTGGCTATCTTGGTATAAGACACTGCATCACCAAACAAACATAAACGTTGCTTATAACTTTCAGAGAGCTGGTGGCGCGCACTGCCTACTTCGGTATTATTAAGACCAAAAACTTTTTTAGCACCAAAAAAGTCTTGGAAATGAAAGCTCACTAACGGGTTTAACTGTCGGTAAGGTGAAATAATCAACACGCGGCCAATTCCAGTTAAATCCATATAAGTTTCAGCATGTTCCGAAACAGGATTACCAAAATACACTGGAATATTATCCATACGCGCAAGGCGAATGTTATCCCAGTTATTATCAGCCAGTAGCACTTTGACATCTTTGGCTTTTAAAATTTTAGCTAACTCTCTGGAAAATTTAGAGGCACCAAAGATCAATAAACCTTGGGCAGAATCGGCTTTAACCCCAAGAAATCGTGCCCAACGTCCCGCCGTTAAACTTTGGACCACTACAGTGCCGATAATAATTAAGAACACTAAGGGCACAATTGCATCTGCGCCCTGCACATTGTTGGCTTCTAACTTGATTGCAAATAAAGAAGATACCGCCGCGGCCACAATACCTCGAGGGGCAATCCAGCATAAAAACCACTTATCCGCTTTCGACAGAGATGTGCCTATACCAGAAGCCCAAATACTCAGCGGTCGTGCCAATAACATGGTCACCGCTAAAACACCCAGTCCACCCCAACCTAAGCCGAGCATGGCATTAGAATCTAATCGCGCCGCCAGTAAAATAAACAGTGCAGAAATTAATAGTACGGTTAATGTTTCTTTAAATTCAAGGATTTCAGCAATATCCACACCACGCATATTCGCAAGCCAAATGCCCATAACCGTCACAGTCAATAAACCCGATTCTTCTTGTAATAGGTTCGAGCCGACAAAGATACCCAGCATTAAGGTCAAAACGGCGGTATTACGCAGATAGTGTGGCAATAGGTTGTGTCTTAAGATTTGTCCCGTTAGATAACCCGCTACTGCGCCAAGTCCTAATCCGAGGGACAACATAGAGCCTAAGGCATAGAGCACATGCGTCGTTTGATCGCTAGCAACGGTTATGTATTCAAAGACTAACACTGCGAGCAGCGCACCTATTGGGTCAATCACTATACCTTCCCAACGCAAAATACTCGCCAGCTGGGATTTAGGACGCACACTTCTGAGCATTGGCACGATAACCGTAGGTCCAGTCACTACCACTAGCGCCCCAAAGAGCAATGCAATTTCCCAACTAAAATCCAGTAAATAAAAGGTGGCCGTACTGATACAGGCCCAAGTGATCACGGTACCGATAGTCACAAGATGCGTCACCATACGACCATGATCTTTGATTTCTTTAAAGTTAAGAGTCAAAGCCCCTTCAAATAAAATCACGGCGACCCCGAGGGAAATTATCGGAAAAAGCAAATCACCAAAAATCGCATCAGGATTGAGGAATCCAAGCACTGGGCCTAAAGTGAGCCCACATAGCAACAAGGGTAAAATCGCTGGTAACCGCAGTTTCCAGCCAAGCCATTGACAAAATAACGATAGCACTCCAATTAGCGCTAGCATGCCAGTAATGTGTTCAACCATATAAATCCTTTAGATAACTGAGCTAAATACTAATGAGCTTAGCTTTAATGACGCAGATGACAACAGCATGAACAGTAAGCTGAAATTATCTATTCGATATATCTACTGTTAAATATGACTCTTCCCTCATCACCTATGGAGAAAAAATCAAGAAAACGGAGCAATCTAGCGACATCAAGTAAAATAAGCTGTAGTACAAATCCGAAAACATCAGATTTACCTTAAATAGGGATTTAAACTTAAAATAGAAAAACAAAAAAGCCTTATCTTTCGACAAGGCTTTAATCATTTGATAAAGCGAAGACATTGATCAGCGATACACGCTAGTGACTTTCGATAATACGCTAGCTCAAACTTTTATCATTATTAGGTTTCAACCATGGCGATAAGCAAATTCCTAACAACTAAAATGCGTGTGGGCCCTACTCACTTGATAGACACAACCACACTTATACATATTTACTGAATCCAAATAATAACGCAGGGGATAAATCCCCTGCTTAACACCATTAATCCCTACGGCTACCATAGTAATCGTGCAGTTCGTTTTCCCATTCAACATCTTTCATATTGGGCCAATGGCCTTTATCAAACCCCGGCGCCGTTTTGAGTCGCTCTAATGAGATGTCCATGACAAAACATTTTTGCTCATGATTAAGTGTCAGCATCTTCCAAGGCACTGCAAACAGCTTTTCTCCAAAACCAAAATAAGTACTGAACGACAGTACCGCATACCCGACGTGGCCCGTTTCCACTTCAAGCATAATTTCTTTGATATCCCCTAAGGTTTCACCAGAATTATTAACAACATTATTGCCGATCAGTGTTTCAGCGCCCATCAGATATGGGCCGGGTCCTTGTGCCAATGATGGAGAAGCGAACTGTGGATTGTTGTAAATGCCGTAAACATCGCGATCATGATAATTCATTTTGTTGACCTCTTTATTAGCGCAGCCCATGAAACTGGACAACGGAATAAGTGAAATACCAAACGTTGGTTTCGAATTGAACATGTCCGTCATTGGACATAAGTTAGAGTATGCATCTCTACAATCACTCGCTCTGTTCGGCATACCGCTTATCAGGTAATGCGAATATAAACACATCGACTCGTCAGATCCCTCTAAGTGCGCCAGCGTACCGACATCCCATTTGCTACGGCACAGACTCATGTTACCCAGTGCAAAATTGCCCCGGTATCAGGAAGATTAGCCATGTCAATTGCGACTATTTTATTGATTATTTTAATTTTGTTATTTCTCGGCATGCTCCCCACTTGGCCCCATAGCCGAAACTGGGGTTATCGTCCAGGTGGCTTTATAGGCATAGTACTACTGGTGCTGATTATATTGCTGTTAACGGGACGCGTTAGCTAATGCGCCCCATTTTTACTCTTTATCAAAAAGGATAATCTGATGAGAACAATTAAAATGTTAAGTATCTTCCTGCTGGCTCTAGGCTTAGTCGCCGTGGCCAGTTGCAGTTCTGCATACAACAAAGAAGGTACTGGCGAGTATTTAGACGACAGTGTGGTCACCACCAAAGTGAAAGCTGCCATTTTAGGTGATAAAAACTTAAGTGTGGCCGAGATTAATGTTGAAACCTTTAAAGGCGTGGTCCAGCTCAGCGGGTTTGTAAAATCGCGAGAAGATATCAATACTGCGGTAAAACTAACAAGCAAAGTCCCCGGCGTTATTTCAGTCAAAAACGATATGCAACTAAAATCTGGCGCACCTTCACCGCAACTAAAAAACTAGTCATTTAATCTCCATCATTCCGCAGCCCCGTTCTGATGCTGCGGCCCTTCATTTTGCAGCAGATTTTCTGGTGCCAAGTCAATGCCACCACAGGTTGAACCGCTATGCCCACTCAACACCAAGACACATTAACCCCACAAATTCAGAACCGATTAATCCGTCATCTGCCAGTGGTGGAACAAGCGGATTTATTATCGCAAGCTGAATTAGTCCAACTTAACTTTGCCGACTTACTGTGCAAGCCTGGCGAGTCATATCAATATGTCTATTTTCCCTTAACGGCTTTTATTTCTTTGATTGCTAAACTCCCCAAACATCCTGCATTGGAAATGGGTTTGATTGGTTACGAAGGTATGCTTGGGGCGACGACTTTGCTGGGCACTCGGCAAGTGCCTTCAGAGGCGATCATCCAAGGTTCTGGTCAAGCTTGGCGGCTCCCCATTGAAACCTTTGAAGGCTTGCTCGCTCAAAATACCAATCTGAAGCAAATAGTAGAGACTTATCTATACACTTTGTTATGCCAATTATCACAAAATGCAGTCTGTGCCCATTTTCACTCCATTGAGTCTCGGCTAGCACGTTGGTTGCTAATGAGTCACGACCGAATTCAGACTGATGAGCTATATCTAACCCATCAATTTTTAGCCGACATGCTGGGTGTTAGGCGAAGCAGTATTACCGAGGCCGCAGGCAATTTACAGACCCGCGGCAGCATTTCATATAATCGTGGGCGATTACATATTCTTGATCGGCAAGCTCTACTTGCCCGTTGCTGCAGTTGCTATCACTCAATGCGCACTTAAGTGCATATTTTCCACTCAACGATTCAAAAAACCTGCCATTATGTTCGCTACCGTACATAGCATAGGTGTTTCTCGCTGTAACCTGAGTTAGCGACATCACCAAACAAGGACACGCTATCATAATGGACACACTAAAACTGAAATCTGTATCAGAGCGACCGCCACCGGAAACTCACTTCCCGCCAGAATCCAATCGGTTGTTATGTGAATTGCCAGAGGAAGTCAAACAACGTATTTTCCCGCATCTGGAACTGGTTCCATTAGAACTCGGACAAGTGGTCTGTGAAGCAGGCTCAAAGCAGCGTTATGTGTATTTCCCGCTGGACTCGATTATTTCGCTGCTATATGTGATGGAAAATGGGGCATCCGCTGAAATTGCTGTCGTTGGCAATGATGGTATGGTCGGCGTTGCACTGTTTATGGGAGGAGAAAGCACCACGAGTCGCGCTGTGGTGCAAAGTGCTGGCGTTGCCTATCGCTTGTTTGGTCAGCGGCTTAAAGACGAATTTAACCGTCATGGCGCCCTGCTCCATCTGTTACTGCGTTACAGTCAGGTGCTACTGACCCAAATGGCCCAGACAGCAGTTTGCAATCGCCATCATAGTATTGAACAGCAACTGTGTCGTTGGTTACTGCTTTCGATAGATAGACTGCCCGATGATCGCGTGTTAATGACACAAGAATTGATTGCCAATATGCTCGGCGTACGCCGTGAAGGTGTCACCGATGCGGCAGGAAAACTGCAACGCATGGGGGTAATCAATTACAGTCGTGGGAATATTGAAGTGGTAGATCGCGCGTTACTAGAACAAACTTGTTGTGAATGTTACACAGTCGTTAAACAGGAATCAGAACGGCTAATGCCACCTCAACAAGCGCAGCAAACATAAACGTACTGTGGATAAAAATACACATAACGGATGGCTAGACCACTCGTACAACAGCCATTCTATCGTTATCCCATATGCCACTTCAGTACTACAACCACACTGGTACTGCAAACCATAAATAAGAACAGGCAGTCATCAACCCTACACGCCAACATGGCGCAAACTGATGCTGCCTAATATCCGACACATTACCTTTGTAATCAATGCATTATTATTGATTATATCGGCCCGCCCAGCAAACAAAAAACGTGCCGAGCGGCCAATATTGCCATCACTAATCCCATGCGCGCTAACGCACAGACGTTCAATATTTAGCAGGTCATGCTGAATGTACGGTTCATGCACTCTTGCACTACACCGGGTTACTTGAGGTTTATATGAAAAAATTCACAGAACAACATAAATCCATCGATAACGATGCACAAAATTCCGACACCAACAAAGCCAATCCTCCCGTCGTAGCCCGCAACCGTCAGATGATCAAAACCACAGTTGCAGATAAAGCTAAACAAGACGTGGATACCAGTAAAAGCACACACAATAAGCGAGGTTGAAGAACTTAAATCAAACGACAAGGAAGGTAACTGGACTGAAAAAGAGCCAAATCATCACTCGTTAGCCTAGAACGTGACGAACAAACAGGGAAAAGTTTCATTGATTAAGTGCAAAAACTAAACCATGCAGTAACACACTGCGTTTAGCTCAAGCCGATGCAACCCTTAGTGTACCGGCCCTCTTTACTCAGAGGAGTAGATCATGAAATTTCCGTGGCGTCAAATTACTCACTCATACCAACTGACTCAAAAATGGGGCTATTCACCAGCATATTGACTGTGCATGGTGGAATAACAAACCTAAAGACCACACTCTGGACACTGTTTCCGAGAAAGGAATTTCAAATGAACATCAATAAAAATCAACAACCACAGCAATATTCAATCGGCCTGCAGCGAGCCAAGCACTTCTTATTGGCAGGCTGTATTGCAACAGCGCTCGTGGGCTGTAGTTCAACGCCATTGACTAAGACCGCAGAAATGGAACGGGCTGAACACACCATTGCCCGCGCTGAGCAAGCAAGAGTCGGCCAATATGCCTCAAATGAACTGGCACAGGCCAGACTTAAACTTCAATCTGCAAGCAGCGCATTACTCAATATGGACACTGTCAGCGCCGATCGTTACGCCATAGAGGCGAGCCTTGAGGCCGAACTGGCACAAGCTCGCGCTGAGCTGGCACAAGCCAATAGCGTCAATAATGAAATGAAAAACAATATCAGCATTCTGCAGCAAGAAATGTTGCGCCGTTCAGGAGGAATTCAGTAATGAAAAAACCTATCGTTTCATCGGGTCGGCCTTTACGTTTAAGCCGCCATCTACTGGCATATAGCCTAATCCTAACCACAGTAGCAGCTTGTAGCAGTACGCCCAAAATAGCTGAAGGCATCGGTGATATCCGTACAGAACTTAATAAACTGCAAGCGAATAATGAACTGGCAATTTTAGCCCCTGCTGCCATTAAACAAGCTGAAGAAGCCGTTCGCGCTGCTGAACAACCGGTAAAAGATGAGCAACAATCACAGCACCTAGTGTTTGTTGCCGATAAGAAAGTCAATATTGCCTTAGCTCAAGCGCAGAGCCGCTTTGCCGAGGATCAACACAAAGTCCTCGCTAAAAAACGCGATGACGCCAGATTGGATGCTCGCACCACAGAGGCCAATCAAGCCCATCAAGATGCGCGCCTAGCCCGTGCTGATGCTGCAGATGCGCGTCAGGAAACGACCGAACTGCAAGCCCAGCTCACATTGCTGAATGCCCGTCAGTCAGAACGTGGTTGGGTCGTAACCTTAGGTGATGTTTTATTTGATACTGCCAAAGCGGATCTTAAGTCATCGACCAGTCAACATCTAACCAACCTAGCGAACTTTCTGAACAAGTATCCCGCGCGTGGTGCCATGATTGAAGGGTATACAGATAGCGTAGGCAGTGAACAATACAATCTGGGTTTATCGCAGCAAAGAGCTGATAGCGTTAGCCATTTTCTACAGGGAAAAGGGATCCAATCCAATCGGCTCAGCAGCCTAGGTAAAGGTGAAAGCTCACCTGTTGCCAACAATGAGTCCGCCAGTGGCCGCCAGCAAAACCGTCGGGTTGAAGTCATCCTCACCGACACCGCACAGGCTCCACAGTAGCTATCACTTAATCATATTAAGATTTCAGCGTGATCCTTGCTGACATTTGAATCGAGTCTCATCGCTAATAAGATGAACAGCGCAGAAATTAAGGAGATCAGTAAAAAGCAAAAAGCCCCATCTTTCGATGGGGCTTTTTGCAATTTGGCGGAGCGGACGGGACTCGAACCCGCGACCCCCGGCGTGACAGGCCGGTATTCTAACCAACTGAACTACCGCTCCAAATTCTTCCATATCCAAATATTTGACGGGTATCTGACCCACTAACCCCAGCGTGACAGGCCGCTGATGTTAAAACGATAGTCTAACCAACTGAACTACCGCTCCAAATCTTTCCATATCTAACTATCTAACGGGTATCTAACCCACTAACTCCAGCGTGACAGGCCGCTGATATTAAAACAGAACGATAATTCAGCACACTTATCAAGGCTCTGCTTAAGATGCGAAGAATAATACGGTTGAGCCCTGCAGGCGTCAACCGTTTTTTTACTTAGATTTATCATTTGATTAAAAAAAAGCCAAATCAATTGCAGACCTTGATTTATATCCCAAATATCGCTGCAACGTTCCAGTTCAAAGTCATAAATCAAACATATTAAGCAACGCTTGGCTAACGGTCTTTATCTGCCTCATCTGGCATAGTGAGATCGATTTCATCTAATGAAGGCGCTGCGGGTAAATTTGCAGATGCTTCATTCAATAAACGTAACTCCGCGGCAGCTAAGGCCTGCGCCAAACTTTGGCGCTTACGCCACACAATTAATCCCACCACGCCTAAGACTAATAAGATAGCGTTGACTGTAATGATCCAGAACATTGCATCTTTCTTCGCAAGCTCTTCTTCCTCTGCCGCTTTTTGTGCAGCAACAGCAGCCAACTCTTCGGCACTTGGTGGTGGTTCTGGTGGTTCAATTAAGTTAAAGAAAAGCTCAGGTAAATCCAGCACGATTTCACGACCAGTGACAGTCGTCGTAGCCACAAAACCTTTAATTCGATAACTACCAAACTCTGTCACTGTAGGTAAATCTAATTCAGAGTCAGGCTCAGTGAGACCATTTACAACCAAAGGCAGTTGCAAGCCAGCAGGGCCGACTAACTCAAAGGAAAAATGCGTCTCAGCCAGCTGCAACACTGTCTTATCCACGTGTAACATGACTTTCCATTGCCCTGTTAGCGGATCGTCAGGGGTAATAACTTCTAGATTAATTGGCCGAGGTGACAATTTAAACGGGAATGAAACCTGCCGTTCAAACACATTATTACGTGCCTGCACGACAAACTCATAATCACCCCAAGGCTGCTTTATATTGATATTGCTGGTAAATACACCATCGTCAGGTTTTTCATCGTAATCTTCACCATTGTCTTTATAAGAACCAACAATAATATCACCCGCGGCAAAGTTTTCATCGCCCGCCTTATGTTTACTCACAAAATGTGCAGTCCATTCGACTAAATAATCTAACCCAGGCATACGCACACGCTGCTCGTCACCCATTAACTGCGCGACAATTTTAACTTGTTCACCTTGGAAGATTGGCTGTGGTAAAGTCTGGACTTCGATTTCGAGTTTAGAGAGCTTCTTAAGGGTTGAACCTGAGACAACCTTGCCCACCAACTGCCAAGGTCCGGGCTGTGGTGACTCAATGTAAATAATATCGCCCGTTATACCATCAACCCACTTAACGGTTTCTGGATGACGATTGGCATACCATTTACTGCCATCGGGTAACACTATGACCACGGGCGCAGAGCCATATTCACGCTCCACTAATAAGGTCATGTTATCGACCATATGATCAATACGAAAACGGTTTTTAAGCTCGGAAGCCGTCTCCAATCCTACAATCGGTGCAGCCTTTGGTGGCTTGACGACTTTTTTGGCGGGTTCTAGGTCAGCGGCCAATACACTCGCCACACTAAATAACAGCATAGTGACAACAAGGCAAAGCGCTAAAATGGGTTTATGGCGCGACATAGGCATAGTAATTCTTCTATCCTCTCCAGAGGCATTTACCTGATTTTGCGACTAAATCAAGGCGTTGTTCATGCATTGTCAGTTCATCGGCCGATGCGCCAATCACTTTAAGATTAAGTGATTGCGGATCAAAACGTTGAATCCCCCCCGCTTCCTGCCCTGCTTCTTCATTAGACAAATTAAACTTTGTCTGCCCGCCAGTCATGATCAGATAAACATCGGCGAGGATCTCGGCATCGAGTAATGCGCCGTGGTACTCGCGGCGAGAAGTATCGACGCCGTAACGCTTACAGAGCGCGTCGAGATTGTTTTTCTGGCCGGGATGTAAAAACTTAGCAATCTCTAAGGTATCGAGGATCTGACAAATATCAGCGGTTTTCGGACCACGCGGCTGCAGCAGTGAAAACTCATGATCCATGAAGTTCACGTCGAAGCTCGCGTTATGTGCGACGATTTCAGCACCGTCGATAAAGTTGATAAACTCTTGAGCAATTTGATGGAAACGCGGCTCTTTGGCAACGCGCTCATCGGTAATACCGTGAACGGCGATGGCTTCGGGATCGATTGCTTGACCTGGATTGATATATTGGTGGTAATAACGCCCCGTCAAACGACGGTTTACCACTTCCACACAACCAATCTCGATGATCCTATGGCCTAAATAGATGGCGCCGCTGCCCTGGTTCATACCTGTGGTTTCGGTATCTAAAATAACCTGACGGCTAGCATTAGAGATAATATTCATGTTTTTATGCGCTTCTTATGACAATTTTTAGTTATACTCGGCCGAAATTCCCGGCTATGGTAACAATTTGATGACTGAACTAAAACTGATCCACATCTTCACCGACGGCTCTTGCTTAGGCAATCCCGGTCCTGGCGGCTATGGCATTGTAATGAATTATAAAGGCCATACAAAGGAGATGTCCGACGGTTTTGCGCTCACGACCAATAATCGCATGGAATTGTTAGCCCCAATCATAGCGTTAGAAAGCTTGAAAGAGCCTTGCCAAGTCGTGCTCACCAGCGACAGCCAATATATGCGCCAAGGCATAATGACATGGATCCATGGCTGGAAGAAAAAAGGTTGGATGACATCAAACCGTACCCCAGTCAAAAACGTTGACCTATGGAAACGATTAGATAAAGCCTCACAGATACACACTATCGACTGGCAATGGGTTAAAGGTCACGCAGGACACGCCGAAAACGAACGTTGCGATGTATTAGCTCGCACCGCGGCAGAATCTAAACCAACCCAACCCGATTTAGGTTATCAGCCTTAACCCAGTGCTACTCAGTGTAAACTCGCTAAATTCGAAAAAATAAGTTCGATGCCATCACGCCTAAGTTAAGCACTTGGGCGTGATGACTTAATTCGCGATTCATCTCACAGTTTAAGCTTACCGTCAAAATTAACCTTTTAAATAAATCGCTTAAGCTCACTGTTTACGAGGGCCATTGCTATCAAACGGCTTATTTCAGTTCCACACCTGCAATATTGAAAAAATTCTCACAAAACAGCACAAAAGCTTGACCTAGGGATGTCGCCTGACGGCTCTTATGGGTGATGCGATAAAACTGCCGCTCGAGTACGAGTCCCTCAATCGTGACTAACGCTAACTCTTTACGACTGATTTCCTTCTCCAGCGCCAACTCAGATAACACCCCAAGCCCAGCACCTTGTTTCACTGCCAATTTAATCGCATCCGGCGTAGTAAAGCAGAATTTAGCCTCTGGCTGCATATCCAACTCATTGGCGGCATTTACAAAATATTCGCGAGTGCCCGATCCTTCCTCACGTAGCACCCAAGACAGGCCTTTAACAGCTGCAGGTTTAACCACTTTCCCCGCCAGAGGATGCGCCGGATGACAAAACACCAGCAGCCTATCCTTATGCCATGCTTCGACACTCAAACGATTGTCAGTGCAATGGCCTTCAATAAAGCCCATTTCAGAGCGGAACTGAGCAACCGCTTGGATCACATCTTGAGTATTTGTGATCGCCACATCCACATGGGTTTGAGTGTGCTGCTGACAAAATGCCACTGCGGCTTTCGCCATCAGATAGTTACCTATGGTCGAACTGGCACTGATACTTAAGCGCCCAACCAAATCGCCACCATGGTAGGTAAATGCCTGCTCAATTTGCTCAACACGGTGCAATAAATCCGTCGCCAGTGGCAACAGTAAATTGCCCTGGGAGTTCAGCTGTAATCGATTACCAATGCGCTCGAATAGGCGGGCATTGAGCTGTTTTTCTAACTCAGCCAAAGCCATAGAAGTGGCAGGTGGTGATAAATTAACCTGCTCCGCCGCCTTTGCGACTTGGCCGCTACGTGCCACAGCTTCAAATACCGCCAATTGTCTTAAGGTGATCCGCATATTAAAACCTGTACTTAAAAAGGAAATGGCTTGTCAGTTTTCCGAATGCTCTGATAAATGCCCCGAACGACCCGCTGTCGGCGCCGTGGTCCAATTTGTCTGCCGCACCTTACGTTTATCGCGAATAGGTGTGAGTGGCGACTCGAGTTTACGTGCCACAATCAAATACAAACTGCCCGCGCTAGGAAGCCATGACGCTAAACTCTGTTGAAAAAATCTACCTTGGGTAAACTCGCCCATTAATGGGTGATAGACCAAACGCTCATCCCCCACCACTTGATAACCTAATAAACCTAACCAATCTCGCACCCTCGAAGGCATAAAAAAACGGCCATTCCAAGGAAGACAATCCTGATATTTAGGCCATAACTTACCCAAAAATACCGGACTCAAGGGATTAAAACCGACGATAAAAAGATAGCCTCCGGCGATGAGTACCCTATCGGTTTCGCGAAGAATACGGTAAGGATCGGGTTCAAATTCGAGCAATAGACTCATTACCACCGCATCTATCGCCGCATTCTGCAGGGGTAAATGGCAAAAATCGCCTTCAATAGAGGCCCCTTTAGATGGCGAGAGTGAAAAATGATGGGCGACTGGCGACGCCATGCTCGACAATTCGGCACTCAAAGGCCCTAACTTTAATAAATGATAACCAAAGACTCTTGGCCACCAATCTTCAAGCTGTTTAGCGACGGCTTGCTGTAGTGCCTCACCATTGGGTAGGTCACTCCATTGTTCGGGCTTGAGCTCAGTACTAAAATACGACACAGAGTTCCTCCGTTAGTTGGGTAGACAAGTATCCAATTGGGTCAAAGATGACCAACATTCTGCCACAGGGCAAAAACGGCAAAGGTCGCCAAGGGCCGTTCACTCATGGATAATACCTTTATCTTCAAATTGAAATACAGACATAGGCGGTTCTATGCTCACTATAACAGCGATCAAAGCCTTTAATGACAATTATATCTGGGTGTTACAACAACAGCCCCATACTCAGGTTTATGTTGTCGATCCCGGCGATGCAAATGTGGTCATTGACTACCTGCAAGCCAATCAACTCACACTAGCGGGCATTTTACTGACCCACCACCACAATGACCATACGGGTGGCGTCGCTGAACTTCAAGCCTACAGTCAAGACCGACTCACGGTTTATGGCCCAGATAATGAGAAGATCGAAGGCATCACACATCCACTGCACGCAAAAGCCAAGCCCAAATTCACACTGGAGTATCTCAGCGCTGAGCTGCAAGTCTTAGATGTACCAGGCCACACTGCAGGACATATAGCCTACGTTGTTGAAGATGCCTTATTTTGCGGTGACACCCTGTTTAGCGGCGGCTGCGGACGCTTATTTGAAGGCACGCCAGCGCAAATGCACAACTCACTACAGCAACTTGCCCAGCTTCCCGCCGACACTCGGGTTTATTGTGCCCATGAGTACACACTTTCAAACCTCAAATTTGCCCTCGCGGTCAATCCCAACAATCGCGAGCTCCAAGACTATAACGAACGCGCGATGCAGTTACGTCGCCAAGACAAAGCGACTATTCCCTCCACCATCGCTTTAGAGCGTGCCATCAATCCCTTTTTACGCCCCAGCGACACTGAAATTGTCGATAACATAAAACAGCATTTTAGCGGTCTAAATCACGCAAATTTAGACGAACTCAGCGGTTTTACCTTACTCAGACAGTGGAAAGATAATTTTTGATCACAAAAGTAATATTATAGATTGAAATTCAAACAGTTTTTCTCATTTTTGATGATGTAAGTCAAAAATGGCCTTACATTATGTACGATAATTAAGGGACAAGATCGAAAAGATCCCATAGAATGGCTCGTTTTGCGTGAAAACTTTGCGCGCTGCGTTGTCTTTATCTTCATATAAAACATACTGTTACTATAAAGAAAAGCGATGCACTAACAGAGGACTACCGTTTTCAATGAGAGTATCACTTTATGTTGTTGTAGGGGGATTTGCCCTACTCACAGGCTGTCAAACATTAGACAACCATGGCGTTAACCAAACAGAAGTTGAAGCCGTCACAACCGAAAATACAGTCCCAGAATATTACCTCGCAACCGAGGCTCCATCGGCGCAAATTACCGATGTGTGGGAGCGAATTCGTCAAGGCATGCAGTTACCGGTTCCAGATCAAAAATTGGTGAATCAATACCGTGATTGGTACATCAAAAATCCACAGCATCTGGCGATCATCTCGGAACGTGCTGCACCTTATATGTACATGATTGTAGAAGAACTTGAAAAGCGTCATCTTCCTATTGAGATAGCTTTGTTACCCATAATTGAAAGCGCCTTTGATCCTTCCGCATCATCGACTGGCGCGGCATCGGGTCTGTGGCAATTTACCACACCTATGGCCAGTCATTTCGGTTTAGAAATGAACTGGTGGTATGACGGTCGTCGTGATGTCCCCGCATCAACGACTGCGGCGCTCGATATGCTGGAATACCTCTACGATAAAACCAATAACAATTGGCTTTATGCTATTGCTGCCTATAACTCGGGTGAATCACGGGTGCTCAATGCGATTAAACGTAACGAGAAAAAAGGCTTAAAAACGGATTTTTGGTCATTGGATTTGCCCAGAGAGACAGAACGCTATGTGCCGCAACTGCTCGCACTGGCAGAAGTCATTAAACACGCTGATGAATATGGTATTTCTTTAGCGCCAATTGACAACAATCCGACTATTGAAGTGGTTGATATTGATAGCCAAATTGATTTAGCCATGGCGGCAGGTTTTGCCAATATGACCACGCTTGAGTTACAAAAACTCAACCCAGGTTATAACCGCTGGGCTACATCGCCACTTGGTCCGCACACCTTAGTGCTACCAATTGATAAATCGGAAGAATTTAAAAAAGCGCTTGCTGAAACAGAAACCGAAGATAGGATCAGCTGGTTACGTTACACGATCAAATCTGGCGATAGCATTGGCAAGATTGCTACGCAGCACCATACGACCGTTGCCGCTATTCGCGCCGCCAACGGCATGAAAAGCAACACGATCGTCGCAGGCAAGCATTTAATTATTCCTGTCGATGCGCAAGACAAGCAGCTTTATGCCCTGTCAACTAAGCAGCAATTGCCGAAAAAATCACATGCTGCAGTTGAATCAACAAAAATTGCTTATCAGGTTAAGTCAGGAGACACACTCTCTGAAATAGCCCAAGCCCATAAAGTGACGGTGAAACAACTCAGCACTTGGAACAAATTGGCTAAGAATAGCAAGCTACAAAACGGTCAGAAGTTAGTGATCTTAGCACCAAAGGAGCTTGAGCAAACCGCACAAATTCGTACTGTCAGTTACAAGGTAAAATCCGGTGATTCACTTGCCCGTATCGCCAATAAATTTAACGTAACTGTTGCCGAGCTACTCGAGTGGAATAGCCTAGCGCAATCACAGTATTTACAACCAGGCCAAGTGATCAAATTAGTGGTTGATGAAACTAAGTTGAGTGCGTAAGGACTAAACTAGCACATAGTTCGAACGGATTAGTGCTATAAATCCTAAGCAAAATTGAGCCATAGATAACAAAAAGGCAGCAACCCTATCGGATTGCTGCCTTTTTCTATTACGGGCTTTCTCTATTATGAGAGGCGACGTTATTCCATCGTCAGTAATAAGACAACGGGCGCCATAACAACGGCATCAGACTCTAACGCTTTAGCGGCAAAATGCGCTTCTAAGCGAGCACCATTTGCAGGTATTCCTGCAAATGCTTTGGGCGGAATACTAAATGAAGTCGTGATCACTTTCCCTGCCGCCAATTGGCTATCACGTAATGCTTGGGTAAACATCATATCATCCGACCAAGCCCACAGACGTTTGCCCTCTTGCGTTACCAACCACAAATCCGCCGTCATCCCAGAGTTATAACGTAGGCCGACAGCATAGGTTTGTGGATTTGTCACAGTCAATGTCGCCTTAACCGACTGCTTAAAATCGATAAAAGGTTCTAGAGTTAATTCGCCGCGAAGCAAGCCTTGTGCCTTTTCTGCCATCACAGGTTCAGCCTTTAATGTCGGAGTGCTTTTAAGCCCAGAAACATCGAGCGCCAGATCGGCAGCGCGAATAATCTCAGGCTGAACGGCCGCAGCTGTTGTAGTCTCACCCTTGGTTGACTGACTCGTGTCAGCGGCTTCGGGCGCCGAGCACCCAACAAGTTGCCCGCCGACAAAAGCACTCGCGCAAACAAGTAATGTGTAACGCGTTGAAGCAACCATTAAAAACCGCCTAGTTTTTTCAATAAGGAGTCTTTTAATTTTTCCTTAGCTTTGTCGGTTTCTTCCTTAAGCTGATTATTCAGTAAGGCTTCAGTATCCAAAGCATATTCAGGTTTTTGGAAAGTGCCTGTAATCGCCAACGGAATATCAACTCCTGCCAGCGCATCTTTGTCGCTACCGCCCTGACCCTTCAATGAATTCACTAAGCTAGCGGTTAGTCTGTAGTCCAAGGCTTCAGTCAATAAATTCGCAGTGCCTTTACCATCCAAACGCAGTAAAGGCGAAGACAAGGCAAGATCTGGATTCGTGGCAACGCCATTATCCAACGAGAAACTGCCGGTCAGACTCGAGAAGTCAGTTTTGCGCTCCGCCTTCGTTTCTGGCGATAAGTCACCCTTTAACTTAGCTTGGGCGCTGCGGATCATCTGGGGAATATTTACCCCGTACAGAGCACCGTCATTAATATCAAAATGACCATTCGCTAACAGGTTTTTCTTTAACTGCTCAGGGATCAAACTCTTACCTTTCCCCTTCACATCAAAGTTGGCTGTACCCGCCAGTAAATCCACATCCGCCGCATCTTTCAGCAAAGGACGAATTTGTACGCCCGTCACTTTTTTATCGAATTGATAACTTGCCACCGCTTGACGAGCATCAACCTGAGCGCTCACCAGCAACTGACCTTGATATAAATCCGCATTCAGTTTCGTCAAATCTAACACGCCATTTTTAATGCCCACATCCATTAACCAATTTTGAGTCGACAGATTCGCGACCTTAATAGACTTAACAGTCAACTTGAGTTTTACATCAAGCTGCTTAAGGGCTGAGAGATCAGGCTCAACTGCCTGAGTGTTTGCTGCTGGCGCTTGTTCAGCGGTGGCGGTGGCCTCTGTTTTAGGTAACAGTGTATCTAAATCAATATCGCCAACTTGAAAATCAGCATTAATTTGTGGAATTTTCGTACCATAATTAACACCCACTTTACCCGCAGCGGTTATGCTCGCCGCGGTAAGCTGCGCAATATCGACGGACAATTGCTGTTTATCAAGGGCGATTTGAGTTGCTAAGCTGACAGATGTTTCGAGTTTCTTGTTCAGAATACTCTCACCTTCCACCACAGTATCAATTTTCAGCCCATTGATAACGAGTTGTTTAAAGTCTCGACTGAGTTTTAGTTCACCTTTAGCTTCGCTACTTATCGTCAAATCCGGCATAGTTGCACTGAATTCAAAGGCGATAGGCGCAAATTTATCTAAGGAGAACTCACCTAAGGTGAAGCTATTTAAGGTAAAGACTTGAGTCTGCTTATTAGCTTCGTCAATCATATTAATTTGGGTATTGGTGATAGAAATGCCACCAATATTAATGTCGTTAAGTTTGGCATTCGATGAGGATTCGACGGCAGCTGGAGACGCAGTTTTTGGGCTATTATCACCGCTCAACCCATCGAAACTGCTAGTGCCATTTTTACGGGTGACTAAATTGATCGTTGCGCCATCGAGACTCAATTCTGCAATTTCAATTTTCTGACTAAACAACGGCATTAGCGCCACTTCAGCAACGGCTTTTTTGACTTCTAACATAGCCTTAGGCGTAAAGCCTTCAGGGTTAGATAAAGACCCCCCTCCTAAATTAATACCTATAACAGGGAAAAATGTCCAAGATAAATCGTCAGTAATGACTAATTCACGACCCGTTTGTTTTTTTACGGCATCGACTATTTCAGGTTTAAAATCATTAGGGTCGAAAAAGACGGTGAGATAAACGGTGACTAAAAGAATGAGCGTCACCATTAAGGCTAAGAGCCACTTAATGAATTTCATATAAATATCCTTATCAAAAACAACTTGAATTTATAGCAACTAATGCATTTAGAAATGTTAATTTAAAAATGCAAAGTTCAACATTTCATCACTTACTGCAATACCATTTTCATCTGCATAGAGCATCATACCGGGCTTAACCGTCACGCCCCCCATATCGACAGCCACATTAATTTGGCCTTGACCTAACTTTTCGGTTTTTATCGGCATAGCCCCTAAGGCAAAGACACCTAAGCTGAAAGTATTTAATCTCGCCACATCGCGAACACAACCATTAATCACTATCCCTTGCCAACCATTATCTAAGGCGCTCTGCGCTATGAGGTCACCTAATAGTGCGCGGCGCAGAGAACCGCCGCCATCGACAACGAGCACTTTTCCATGCCCATCCTGTGCAAGTATCTCTTTTACCTTTGAATTATCCTCGAAGCACTTTACTGTGACTATCTCGCCCCAGAAGAGCCGTTTACCACCAAAGGGTTTAAATGCAAGGGGAAGTAACTGTAATTTAGACGGATAGTGGTCGAATAAATCTGGTAGTAGATCAAGCATTTGAATCTCCATGATAGTCTATAACTTTAGACTACTCATAATTGTAGACCCCGACAAGGTCAAAGCAAAAATCAGCGGAATTTTTTATTTCATTTTAACGTGCAAAGGCTTGGTGTATATTGGCATAAGCATTATAATCTGCGATAGTTAACGTCCTATGACACTCTTTAAAGTTTCATAAATTTGTTCCCACACCTCTTTGTTATAAAGCGAAAACCAAATGACAACTGATCTTGATTTACAGAGCGCAATCGCAGCTCTTGATGAGTATGGATATGATAAGAAAGTCTCAACGGATCTTGAGCAAGCACGTAACAAGCAACAAATGGGTAAATATATTAAATCTCTCGACTATAGTTTACGTCGATTATTGATATTACAAGAAACCGTTAATGAGTTAGTTGAAGAAAAGAAACATCAATTAGCTCAGCAAGAGAATATTCAAACCTACAAAACAAAAATCATTAACTTGTCGAGAGAATTTAACATTTCTTACGATGAAGTATTAGCGCTGATGGCATCATCTAAATCTAAGAAGTAAGTTTATCGCCATTGTGCTCTATCACCACGCAGTTAAATTTTTTGATTAACATCTGCATATGCCATATAACGAAATATATACTTTTTCGGTTATATGGCAGATTTTTCGGCTTTTCATTATTCGCACAGTGTTAACGATTTCATTTCATAAGTAACAATGCCAACTTATGTTAAGCTCACACTATACCTGTCTAGCTATTTGGCATAAAAAAGCAGAGCCTAAGCTCTGCTGATTTATATCAATATGCGAACTTATTTGCTCTGCATTAATTGGCGAATATATTTCACTGGTGCACTACCATAACTCAAGAATGTTTCGTGGAAAGTTTTAAGGTCAAAATCTTTACCTTGCGATTTTTTGTATTCTTCACGGAAATCATAGATTTCTCGATAACCTGAATAGTAACTCGTCAGTTGCACTTGACTAAGTGTCGCACGGCGCCACTTGCCTTCGGCTTCAGCTTGCTGTTGGAAGGCTTCATTCATCATCAGGGCAATAGCTTGGTCTTCGGTCATGCCTTTCACATGAATACTGTAATCTAAAATAGTGTTAGAGATAACACGTAAATTCCACTTGTAGTACATCAACCACATTTCAGGCTCAAAATTGCTATAGCCTTCTTCTAACATCATACGCTCGGTATAAACCGCCCAACCTTCGACCATAGCACCATTACCAAATAAACTTTTCACTAAACTCGGAGATTGATTAGAGTAAACGAGTTGAGTGTAGTGCCCTGGGATGGCTTCATGAATATTGAGGATTTGCAGGATCCAGTGATTATATTCACGCAAGTAACTCTCGGCGGAATCATCACTCATGCCATCGAGCGGCGTCACGTTATAATAAGTATTGCCTGACTTCTCATAGGGTCCAGGAGCACTAATTGATGCACCGGCATAACCACGCATATATTCGGGCGTTTCACGGACAACGAGTGGTTTTTTAGGATCTAATGTGACTAGTTTTTTCTTATTTACAAATTCAATCAGCTCTGGAATTTGCTTACGCACTTCATTCACGAATTCATCGCGCTGAACATGCTGAGTCGATAATTTATCGATTAATTGGCGAATGGCGAGTTTACTGTCAGCAGGCTTTGGCGTAGTAAAATATTTAGGCCATAACTTATCGGTAATTTTGGCCATTTCTCCTTGAACACGCTCTTTATCGGCTACGGCTTTTTGATATAGCTGTTTCGCCGTCATCCCCGCTTGGATATCAAAGGCAAATTTTTGCTCGTATAACGCCTCGCCAATTCTAAAACTACGTGCCCCATCTTTTTTAAGTTGAACCACTAATTTGTCTAACCAATCGATATGGCCGTTAATCGCCGCAGTGGCCGCATCGAAACGCGTTTTAAATAACGCTTTTTCCGCATCAGTCAGACCAGAGTCGGCGACCTGTTTTAATAAGTCATCGGAAAAAACCGAAAATGCACCTTGATTCTGCAGCACAGCTAACTCAGTGTGCTCCAATGTTGGTTTGCTAATGTTCGCCTGCGCGGCAGCATAATAAGCTGGCACATTTTCTAAACGCGCTAATACCGAACGTAATCTGTCATCTAATGGAGCGAAATTTTCATTGATGATTTGGGCAAAACCGCCCGATACGTTGTAGCTTGAAGGATCCCACTGCCAGGATTTAAAACTGTCAATTTCCCATGCCATGCTACTGAGTAAATTGTCGATCAGATGGTAATCAATCAGCTCATTCGGCGTTAGCGACTTTTGCTCGAACTGAGTCAATTGCGCTTGTTGAGCTTTCACAAACGCTAAGGTCTTTGCGCGACCTGCTGCATCGGGGATTTCAAGGTAACCATCGTTAACATGCTTGCCACTGTATAAGGCCCAAGTCGGTGACAATTCCCACAATGAATCAATAAAGGAAGCTGAAAATTGCTCAAATGAGTGGGCTTTAACTTCAGGTGCAACCACGGGCGCGGTTTGACTTGTATGGGATTGACAACCAGCAAGGCTGGCCAGCGATAGCACTATCGCAAGGGAAATAGCATTTTTTTTCATTATTATGGGTCCTTTGTTGAGATTTATCAGGCATACAAAAGTTACCTCAGTTAATCATATTGTCCCAATAATTGCAGCTATGTTAGCCATGAATACATGCGCGGTTACAAAATTGTAAGTTCTCAATATTTTTCCGCCTATCATTCGCCTATTCGACGTTTAAGCCCCTCTTTACCAAACACACACAAATAATGATAATCGCCTATTCTGTTTCACCTCCTGCTATAATATCGCCCTGCTCCACTGTTCATGCTTTAGCGTAACAGTTTGCTTATACATTATTGACCTGACCCTTTACCTGAGACATTCAATGCCATTTTCCAAACTTGGATTAAGCGATCCGATTTTAAGAGCCATCACTGAGCTCGGCTATTCACAACCTACTCCGATCCAAGAAAAAGCCATTCCGGTGATCTTGAAAGGCAAAAACCTGCTTGCTGGCGCGCAAACAGGTACAGGTAAAACCGCCAGTTTTGTGTTGCCAATACTGCAAATGTTCGCCGAGATGCCGAAAATCCGTGCTAAACGCGTTCGTGCATTAATCTTAACGCCAACCCGCGAATTGGCCGTTCAGGTAGAAGACAATATTGCCAAGTACGCAAAATACCTGCCGCTGACGTCTATGGCCATGTATGGTGGCGTGGATGCCACACCGCAGAAACAGCGTCTTATTGAAGGCGTCGATATTCTGGTGGCAACACCCGGTAGATTGCTCGATATGTACACCCAAAGAGCGATTCATTTCGATGAAATCTCGGTATTAGTCCTAGATGAAGCCGATAGAATGCTCGATATGGGATTTATCGAAGACATCAATAAGATCATCGAACGTCTGCCAACAGAACGCCAAAATCTGTTGTTTTCGGCAACCTTATCTAAGCAAGTGCGCTTTTTAGCGAAAACAGCGGTTGAAAACCCAGTCGAAATTGAAATTGCCCGCGACAGCGCAAACACACCGCAAATCGACCAATGGTTGATCACTGTCGATAAAGATAAAAAGTCGGCACTGTTAAGCAAACTCATCACTGAACAAGCGTGGGAACAGGCACTGATCTTTATCCAGACGAAACAAGGCGCCGCCAAACTGGTTAGCCAACTCGAAAAACGTGGCATTGCCGCCGAAGCCATTCACAGCGGTCGCAGCCAAGCGGTACGCGAGCAATTATTAGTGGATTTCAAATCTGGCAAACTACGCTTTTTAGTCGCGACTGGCGTTGCTTCCCGCGGTATCGATATCGACGCCCTCACCCGTGTGGTCAATTATGATTTGCCCGATGAAGCCGATGATTATATTCACCGTATTGGCCGAACCGGTCGTGCTGGCGCCTGCGGCGAAGCCATCTCCTTTGTTTCTAAAGATGATTTTAGGAATCTATGTGCTATCGAGCGCCGTCTAGGTCACCTCATAGTGCGTAAAGAAATTGAAGGCTTTGTGCCGAACAAAGAAGTGCCAGTGTCTATTCTCGATTTTGTGCCAAAAAATACTACGCCAAAAACCTTTAAAGCCCGGGCACCTGAGGCCAGATCCTCACGCCCCGCGAAGGAAGGCTCCTTTGAAACCGCCCATGCGAAAAAGCATCGCAGCGCGAAATCAAAGCCAGAGGTTAAAGCCAATGTAACACGGCCGCAATCTATTCAGACTGACAATGGTAACGATACAACGGGTCGCAGCGCGCCCTTTAATCCGTGGAATAGCGGCCCTAAAACTAAGTAATGACTCAGTACAAGTCGTGACTTATTAGATATAAAAACTCATTAAGATAGAAGATATTAGCATGATTACATTTAGCACCAATCTAGGCGACATCACTATAGAACTCGATTTTGAACATGCGCCTGTCAGTTCAAAAAACTTTGTTCGCTATTGTGAAGAAGGCTTCTTTGAACACACGATTTTTCACCGAGTAATCAAAGGCTTTATGATCCAAGGCGGCGGGTTTACCGCAAAAATGAAGGAAAAACCGACCCACGAGCCTATCGTTAACGAAGCCAACAAAGGCCTAAGTAACACCATAGGCACAATCGCTATGGCTCGCACCGATGCGCCTCACTCGGCCACCGCGCAATTCTTCATCAACACAGCCAATAATGACTTTTTAGACCATACTGCCACCACCAATAACGGTTGGGGCTACGCGGTATTTGGTAAGGTTACGGCGGGAATGAACATTATCCAGCAGATTGAGAAAGTCAAAACCTCCACGGTCGCTGGCCACGAAGACGTGCCCCGTGAACCTATCGTCATCGAGAAAGTAACGATTAATATCCAAAGTTAATTTTTAAAACAATAATACTTTTTCGTTAATATGATTAATCGCGCAGTTTTAATTGAGCGATTAATCATTTTCCCAAAGTTATTTAGTTAACTTTTCTGTACGATTCAACGCAATTTCATTTTATATAAACCTAAAAACACTAAATCCCCAATACAAAATCACTTAGTGTAAAATCAACTGATGGATTATTTAAGCGTTCCCATTATTGACTTAAGACTACTACATATAAAATTAACCTCACAATATAAACCTCTTTCAAACAATGTTATTCATCATAAAAGCTGAAAAACAGCAGCACATACCTGACATCAATATCTTAGACTAGCTGCACAAGTTGATAATATTAAAACAATACACCAACCATAATCCTTATGGTAAAAAGAGGCTTAACTTGCCATCTGATATAGATAAAGAAACCATATCTGTATCTATTATCATTTCTTGCTAATGCTTATTATCCCTATTTATTTTTAAGCCAGAATCATTATTACCTTAAGCAGCGAATCCTATTCAGATAAGCAGAGAAAGCTTGCTATAGTGATCAGAAAATGATGTTTCTATTGGATTCTAATAAGCTATATCGTAACTTCTGTGCCTTTGTTGATGAAACCAGAACTCTCATGACAAAACTTTTTGACTAGAGATAACGTCTAAGCATTTAGGGAATTTATTTTGAATAATAGAAAAGGTAGTCTGTTTATGGTTGCTGCGATGGCAGCATTTTCTATTGAAGACATGCTGATCAAATCCGCAGCAGAAACCACCTCTATCGGCCTCATTTTAGCGTTATTTGGCCTAGGTGGAATGTTGATTTTTATACTGTTAACCTGGCGAAAGGGTGAAACGGTCCTTCATCCTGCAGTCTTGTCTACCCCCATATTAGTACGTGCACTATGTGAAATCGTCGGCAGATTCTGTTTTGCTTTAGCCATCACATTAACACCACTCTCAAGTGCATCCGCTATTTTGCAAGCCACACCTTTAATCGCCATGCTTGGCGCGGCATTGTTGTTCGGTGAACAAGTGGGTCATAAGAGATGGCTTGCAGTATTGATTGGTTTTATGGGCGTGCTGATGATCATTCGTCCAGGACTTGATGGTTTTGAGGCCACATCTTTATTCGCCGTTATCGCTACCTTAGGTTTTGCAGGACGCGATTTAGCAACACGCGCAGCTTCTCCCGTGTTATCTAATATGCAGCTTGGAGTGTATGGTTTTTTTGTGTTGATTCCTACAGGCTTAGCGATACTGATTTACCAAAATGAAGCAATACAGTTTAGTGCTACCGCAGCAATACAGATAATTGGAGCAATCGTCTTTGGTGTAATGGCTTATAATGCGCTGACAATCGCTATGCGCACTGGAGATGTATCGGTAGTAAGCCCCTTTCGTTATACACGTTTACTCTTTGCCTTAGCTTTAGGAATATTTATATTTGGAGAATCCCCAGATTTGCTGACTATTCTTGGAAGCCTACTCATAGTATTAAGTGGCGGCTATACCTTAGTTCAAGCGCGTAAAAGAATGACAACGAATAACATACCTAATGCTGAAAAAACCTAAGGACTCGCAAAAAATAGCTAATCGAGTGTCAGAAATGCTTGGTTTCACCAAGGACACAGAAGGAGAATAAAACGGCAATTTTGCCCAGCTTTTGCCCCAAAGCAACAAAGGGAACCAGTAAGATACTGATTCCCTTTGCTTGAATTTGGCGGTGAGAGAGGGAGTCTACTTAGCAACGTAATATGTTGATAAAAATATATAAATATAAAATTTAAAATATTAGCATTACATTTGGCATTACCTTAAGCATTACTTTATTCCATCATCATAAACTGTATGGAGAACAATAAGATACGCCTCCAAGCAGGTTCCCAATCAGCGAACAGGAATGACTTCACAACTCTTTGTATTTAAAGACAATTTACATTAGTTGATTTTTCCATTAATTCAACTAAATTTTTCAAGTTTGGACATTAATTGTAACTTTATCTCCGTTCTAATAAAGATAAATGGCATAAGAAATGACCTAAGTTTGAAAAGATGTTTGCAAAATTAATCCGCAACATTGATTCTGATAGCAAAGGAATAAAACAACAGACTAATCACCGTGACCCAGCAATTGAAAAGTGAGATATCACTTCAAACGCTAAATGAAAAACTTGACGAATACTGTAGCCGTTACTATCGATTTAGTGATTTATTTCACTGTGGTGAAACTTGGCACAAGACCAAATATAATAACCTGCCCATGCAAACGCAAAGCTGGGAAGCCTACAAAAAGCTCGCGCAAGAAATACTCGACCCTATCACAAACCACTTTGGCCCAGTACAACTCACGTTTGGATTTTGTGGGCAACAACTTAGAAGTTTAATCAGCAAAAATACCTCCCCAAGAATCGCCCCAACGTTAGACCAACATGCTGCCTATGAGCTCAATATCAAGGGCAAGCCTATCTGCCCTCGCCTCGGGGCAGCAATGGATTTACGGGTAAACAACACCTCATCGCAAGCAGTAGCTATTTGGGTGGCGAGCCATTTGCCCTTTGATCGACTTTATTATTATGGTGATGACAACCCCATCCACATTAGTATTGGCCCAGAAAACAGCTCGCAAATTGTTTGGTTAAATACAATTAATAACAGACGTATACCTAAAAAGCTCACCCTAGACGCCCTAATAGCACTCCCCAAAAAATGAGGTGAAAATGATAACAGCAACTGCATTTTTACAGGATGTCGAAGCCTTATCTGTGGGCAAAAAGCTCCCCGAAGCCATTTACTTACATCGAGATACGCTTGCGGTTGAAAACGCCCCGCTCTATCAGTTTGCCTTGGCCGTGGCGAATGCGCTAAAAATCGATAATAACGCCTGGAACATCATCAAACTTTCAAGGGTCCAATTTGCGCTATCACTGCTTAATTACCCCAGTTTTTATACTGACGCCTATCCCGCACTCCACTCAAGTATCAGTGTTGACTTGAGTAAACTCAGTCACAGGGTGGTTGACTATAGTGATTCTGACAATCCACCCATCCTGCACCGTAAAGAACTTATGGTGTTAGCGGATAACCCGCATTACAACACCTTTAAGATGATCACAGTTGAAGGGGAAACAGCAGGTTTATATGAAAACACCCGGCTAATTGGGTTTAAAAGCTCTTGGGAAGCGCACATAGCCAAACATGGTTACGTATTAATGGATGGACGCTTATTTAGGGCCTCAATGTTACCCGAAGCAGATCAACATAACATAGACCGCCATAAAACCGCCTTGGTGCGTCATTCACTTTCGTCACCAATGAAGTCATTAGCAAAACACGGATTTTTTAATGGCAATTACTCACTATTTGATTACGGCTGTGGACGGGGCGACGATCTTCGCGAGTTACAATGCCATGGTTTAGATGCATTAGGTTGGGACCTAAATCATTTTCCTGAAGGTGAAAAAACGTCAGCAGCCATAGTCAACCTCGGGTTTGTACTCAATGTGATTGAAGATAAACACGAACGCTTAGAGGCTTTACTCGGTGCCTGGGAATTAACAGAAAAGCTGCTAGTTGTCAGCGTGATGCTTGCCAATGATGAGTTTATTGCCCAATTTACGCCCTACAAAGATGGCGTCATCACCAGCCGTAACACTTTTCAAAAGTACTATCAGCAAGCTGAAATAAAATCCTTTATCGAGCGCAGTTTAGATGAAAGTGCCATCGCAATCGCGCCTGGCATTTTTTACATTTTTAAAGATAAGGTTGAAGAACAACACTTTTTATCTCGCCGTTATCGCCGTAGCCAACAATGGAAGCAGCTCTCCAGCCCTCCAATCATTACGCAAGGTGATAAGGCGCGTCTTTTAGTTGCCAAACACCAAGCGTTATTTGCAGCATTTTGGCAAGCAGTACTCGACCTTGGCAGACTACCCCAAGCGGATGAATTTAAACATCTTACCGACCTTAAAACCATTGTAGGCACGCCAGCTAAAGCCCTAAGAATTCTGCTTGAGATACAAGGACGAGAAGAATACGACCAAGCAGTAGAGCAACGCACCCAAGACCTACAGCTGTTTTTTGCGATGGCCCAATTTGAAAAACGCAAACCCTATACCCAGCTACCCGAAAATATAAAGCGGGATATCAAAGTGTTTTTTGGCGAACATCAAACCGCACTAAGACAAGCCTCAGAGCTGTTGTTTAAAATTGCTGATACAGCAGCGATTGAGCAAGACTGTAATGAAGCACATCAGCGCTTACCCGCCTCATTACTCAACATTGGACACTCGTTAATCCTGCACAAAACCCATATCACTGCACTACCTTTACTCCTAAGAGTCTATGTTGGTGCTGGGCTACAGTTATATGGTGAATTAGACGACATTGACCTGATCAAAATCCATATCACCTCAGGCAAGCTAACGCTCACAGGTTATGATGACTTTGAAAAATCAATCCCCTTTTTAAGGGAACGCGTGAAAATAAAAATGGCCGAGCAAGAGATAGACTTCTTTGACTATATCAACGAGTCAAAGCGCCCGCCCCTGCTCAATCGTTCACTCTATATCCATGCTGAATGGGTTAACTATCAAAAACAACAAAACTTTGATAAACGCCTAGCACAGCTCCTTAGCATACGGCATAACGAAGAAGTGCTAATGCCCAGAGAAGTCTTCAAGCAAGGGTTAGAAAATGCGTCAAAAATAATTAAAGGGTTTCAGATTATTCAAATTACAAGCAAATCTAACAGTAAGGAATAACATACCAAGTAAATTACGTCATTTTTAGATTGCGAGGTATGTCATTAATGACATACCATCACGAAATAATTCCATGCAACACGTGCTGCCATCATGTTTGACTCAGATTCTGGTTATTTTTATTCATTTCCCGCAGTAAGGGGAATACAAGCGGGTCGTCCATTTTACATAGCGACTTGCCCGCTACGAATCATTCCTAAAATATTTAGCTACAACGAAGCCGACGTGCCTCCCGAGCTTCGTGCTCAGCGAACACTTAACAAAACCCGGATTCCGGAAATGGTAAAGTACTTGCTGGAGAATCCCAAAGATTACGTTTTTTCGGCACTAACGGCGTCTGTAGGCGTACATATCTCTTTTGAAGAAACCTTAACAGCCCCCAATTTAGGACAGTTAAAAATTCCCATGGATGCGCAAATTCTAATTAATGATGGTCAGCACAGACGCAAAGCCATTGAGCAGGCGCTAGAAGAAAATCCAGATCTTGGGCAAGACAACATAGCCGTATTATTTTACGTAGATGAAGGTTTGACTCGAAGTCAGCAAATGTTTGCAGACTTGAACAAATATGCAGTTAAACCCAGTCCCTCTTTAGGCACCTTGTACGACCATAGGGATGAAAGCTCCTCATTAGCCAGATACCTCGCCTCTGAATGTTTACCTTTTAAAGGGCTAACTGAAATGGAGAAATCTAATATTTCTCCAAAGTCTAATAAGCTATTTACCCTTAGCAGTATCAAGCAAGCAACCAGAGCCTTGCTCGGTAAAGGCCCAAAAGATGGCTTTACTGAACAGGAGCAACAATTAGCCGAAGCATTTTGGTCAAACGTCAATGAACACATGAAGGACTGGCAATTGGTGCAACATAAAGACGTTTCACCAGCTCAACTTCGTCAGCAATATTTACATGCTCACGGGGTAGGTTTACATGCTATTGGTCAAATGGGTCATGCCTTATTGTGCGCGCATCCTCAAGGATGGCAATCGAAATTACCTGCATTAAAAACTATCAACTGGCAAAAAACCAATCCAGAGTGGATCAAACGCGCCATGCTTCATGGTAAACTCAGCAAAACGAACACATGTATCCAGTTAACGTGTAATGCCCTCAAGCTGCACCTTTCACTTCCTCTTACACCTGAAGAAAAAACACTGGAAAAACAGGTAAATAAATGAGCATTACAATACTCTCTGATGATCTCCCAGAGGAATACCAGAACTTTATTAGCCAAGAAACTTTCGCCAATAATAAACTGAGCCATTACATCGCAGATGTACAAAGAGTTTACCTAGCAGATAAAAGACCATGGGTTATAGGCTACAGTGGCGGCAAAGACTCATCCGCAGTAATGTCACTGGTTTATATGGCATTACAGGGCTTGGACAAAGAGCAACGGACTAAACCTATTTTTGTTGTCTCTTCAGACACTCTGGTTGAAACGCCAGTCGTAGTGAATCACATTTCCAACTCTTTAGATGCAATAGGTAAAGGTGCCAAACTTGATCAGTTGCCTATATCTGTGCACAAGGTCACGCCAAAAACAGAGGCTACTTTCTGGGTTAACCTGCTAGGCAAAGGTTATCCGGCACCGACCCGCAGTTTCCGCTGGTGTACTGAACGGATGAAAATTGATCCTGTCAGCGATTTCATCAAAGAAACCGTATCCAAATATGATGAAGTAATAGTGGTATTAGGCTCTCGTAGTCAGGAGAGCGCTTCGCGTGCACAGGTTATCGCCAAACATAAAATTGATGGCTCACGCCTAGCTCGACACACAACATTAGCCAATGCCTTCATCTATACGCCCATAGATACTTGGGGTGTGGATGATGTCTGGAAAATACTCCGCATGTGTAGTCTAGAGTCGAAGGAAACGGCCTACGGCATCAAAAATATTTGGCGCGATGATTATGAGTTAGAGTGGGAAAATCCTTGGGGCAGCAAAAACCTAACCCTCTGGAACCTTTATAAGGATTCCTCTGGCCAAGGTGAATGCCCTATGGTGATTGACGAAACAACACCTTCATGTGGAAATTCACGTTTTGGTTGCTGGACTTGTACAGTTGTCACCCGCGATAGAGCAATGGAAAGCTTAATTGCCAATGGTGAAACCTGGATGGAGCCATTGCTAAAATTCAGAGATGTGCTGGCTCACACTTCCATTCCTGAAAACAAGGATATTTACCGCAACTATAAGCGCCGAAGTGGAAAAGTAAGTTATCAATACGCTAAAGACGGTGAAGATATCACTGTCGAGCGTAAGCATGTGCCAGGGCCCTATTGGCTCAAATACAGACAAGAGTGGCTCCATCAGCTACTGCAACTAGACAAGCAATTTAGAAAAGAAGGTCGCGAGATTGAACTTATCACCGTGCCTGAATTACATGCTATTCGGCAGCATTGGTTAAGAGATCCGAACGAGCCTGATTGGAATGATACCCTGCCACAACTTTTTAGAGATGTGTATGGCTATGATCTCGATTGGGTCATAGATGACAGCGCTTCTTTTGGAAAAGTCGAAGCCAAACTGGTTAACGATTTAAGTCAAGAATATTATGTATCATCAGAAATGGTGATGAAGTTAATCGAAATGGAAGTATCCCTCGATGGTCTCAGCCGTCGTGTAGGCGTGTTTGACAAGCTTGGAAGCATTCTCAAGCAAGACTGGGGAAGCCTAGAAAATATCAAAGTCAAACATACCAACGTACAAAGCCGCATAGAATTGGATTTGTATAAAGAGCAAATGGACGAATACAACAAAGAACTAACCGAGCTTGACCGATTGTTAAGTGAAGAGTTTTAAGGTTTTTATGATTATTACACGTTTGACACTTAACAATTTCCGAGTATTTCGTGGAACCCAGGAAATTGACCTTGCCCCCAGAAGTAAAAAAATTGGGACATCAGGCAGTGCCCAACATCATCGCCCAATAGTACTTTTTGGTGGCCTCAATGGTGCGGGTAAAACCTCAATTTTAACCGCTATTCGCTTGGCGCTATATGGACGTCAGGCCCTAGGTAAAAACATTTCAGGAACGGACTATATCCATCAGCTAAGTGAACTCATTCACAAAGCCAGTGGCCCAGGCACTCAGGCAGAACGAGCTAGCATTGAGTTGGAGTTTATTTACAACCAACAAGGCAGTGCGCACACCTACAAGATCATCCGTGGCTGGAAAAGAGGGCAAAAAGATAAATTAACACTTGAGAAGGATGGCACAGCTCTGTCAGAGCTCAGTTATGACCAATGTCAGAGTTTTTTGAATGAACTTGTCCCCACAGGTATCGCCGACTTATTTTTCTTCGATGGTGAAAAAATAGCGGAACTTGCCGAAGATGAATCGGGTGAAGTTCTGCAAACCGCTGTTCGTCGTCTACTTGGCTTAGATGTTATCGGTAAACTGAAAAGTGACCTTAGTATTTTTCTAAAACGAAAAGGCGTTGAAGGTGCCACCCAAAGCGTACATGCAGAGTTAAAGTCACTTGAACACAATTGTGACGCGCATAAAGCACGTAGCGAAAAACTTCGCCACATAGCTGATCAGCTAAAAGTCCAAATCACCTCGATACAAACCGATATTTCAGCAAAAGAAGCTCAGCTTTCAAGCCAAGGCGGCGCATGGGCACATTCCCGCGAGGCAGCCCAAAGCAAAGCCGACTTTTTAATAAAAGAAAGAGCTGAGCTTGAAAAACTCATTCGCCATGAGATGGAAACGTCACTACCCATCGCCCTAGCCCCCAAAGCCGTTGCCGCTTTACTGTCGAAGTTAGAGCTTGAACAAAAGAAAAAACAGCAATTGCACTTTACAGAGGAACTTAATGGTTTCCTCGACACCTTAAAAGCACGTCTGAGTTTTGACTTGAATGCCACGGCTCCAGTCGCAATGGCGGCCATTCATGACTGTTTTTCTGATTACCAGTTACAGATCCCTAACGACAAATTACTGTTTGATGTTTCAGAGCGTGAATTCAGAGAGCTAGATATTAAAGTGAATAGTGAAGCCAAAGCCTCTTACCGCCGCTTTACGCAAGCTCGTACCCGCCTAAGTAAACTCGAAGAAGAACTCGCACAAACTGCGGCCAATATTGCAAGAGCGCCAGCACAGGAACAGGTAGAAGGCCTATTCAATCAAGTCCGTGAGCTCGATAAGCAAAAGCAAAAGATCGTGATGGACTACCGCAATGTGCTCAATGAAGCGAAACAAGCACTGCGTGAAGCACAGGACATAAATCGTAAGATCCAGAAACTACAAGAAAAACACACGGCGCAAAGCAATGCTACCGAGGGCGTTGAAAATGCCCAAAATACTCTGATGATGCTCGAAGCGTTTGCAACTCGCCTCACAGCACTACGCGTTAGCCAATTAGAAAAAGAGTTTCTCAGTTCTTATCAGCGCCTAGCCCGCAAAGAAGATCTGCATTACCGTGCATCGATCAACCCCACTTCATTTGATGTGGAATTGATTGATGACAATGGTAACGTTTTAAACCGTAAAGCCATGTCTGCGGGAGAAAAGCAGATTTATGCTATATCTATTCTTGAGGCCCTAGGTAAAACATCAGGTAGAAATCTGCCAGTGATTATCGATACCCCGCTAGGACGTTTGGACTCAAAGCACAGAGATAAACTGGTCGAGCACTATTTCCCAGAGGCCAGCCATCAAGTAGTTATCCTCTCTACCGACACTGAGATTGATGAGTCCTATGTCGATAGTCTTAAAGACGATATCTCACATCGATTCGAAATCAGTTTTGACAGTGTCAGCCAATCCTCAAAAGTCGTTGAGGGTTACTTCTGGGGCCAGCAAACAAAGGATGCAATTTAATGCTACCGAATCGCATGAACCTGAATCAAACCACTGAAGAGCAGTTAAAAAAACTAAAGGCCAATACAGGAGTGACCCCGAATGTCTCGGCCAGAATTGCATTTTTCTGCTCGATTGAGTCTGATTTTCGCTATGCAGGCATGGAAGCCAAACTTAATGGCAGTTTAGTGCTTGATAAAATCACTTGGCTAGGCGATACAGCTGAGCTAACGGAATTACTGCTTAAAATGTACTACCCAAACCTAGATGCTAAACAATTGCAGCAAGCTTGGGCGGCACATGTTGAGGATGGAATTGCAGGGTTGAGGAATCATAAGACACTATTAGAATTTGGGAATAATTTATCGAATAAACAATCAATTGCAGGTTAGCGACATTGTATAATCTATGCGCTAAAATGCTAGTCCACTAACTAATACGTAGTATCTCAAACTAGATCTGACAATTATCCTTTTTTAGTGGCGTCTGTCAGGTTAGATTTGTTAAATCAATTGAAGCTGGCTTTGTTTACGATAAAAGCCAACAAGTGCAGTTAAACGGTACGTTAAAGCTGGAAAAAGTCACCATGCTGGTATGGCCCAACTTACGACAGAGTAGCTGTTAAAGCAGCGTTATCTAGGTTTTCACGATCATGATCTGTTGGTTACTTGGGCAGCTCACGTTGCCGTAGCGATAATATCTGAAAATAACTTCAGTTCTAATTCTCCAAAAATTAAGGTCTAGAAATGCCTGAACAAGTTGTAAAAACAGATAGCCACTTTCATAACAATGTTATTATTGCAGATAAACATACTTCGGAGCATCAAGATTCTGCCTCGAAAGAGCTGATTATCATAAAAAGCGAGCCGCAGAGCTCAAAACCATCATCAACAATTTGGGGTACTGATATAACAGCTGTTGGTTCTTTCTTAACCGTTATCTTTTCACTAGCTGTTGCTCTCTCAACAATTAGAAAATATTCAAAGGACTCCAAGCACCAGATTCAATTATTAGAACGTGACAAGCATTTAGACAGAGTGGCAAAGGCAAAGGAAAAGATTGAAAAGTTCTATGGGCCTTTAAATTCATTACTGGAAGAGTCGAGAGTTATTTACTCCTACTTTGCGTTAGAAGAAAAGAAAGAACTTAAAGCAGAAGGTAGTTACTTTAGAACATTAAGATTTCTTACTGATAAACCGGATAATACACAGCAAGGCTTGGATAGATTCAAAAAAAGTGATCAAGAACTATTTAAACATATACTAAGCATTTCAGATAAGGTGATTAACCTTATTGAATCTCAAAGTGGTTATGTAGATAACCCAGCTTTGCATACTCTACTTGGAAAACTTGCAGCACATTATCGAGTAATAAAAACTGCTGCTGAAGGAAAACTTCATGGCCAAAGCGAAGCTCTGGAAAGTATTGTATTCCCATTAGAAATAAATGGTGCGATTAATAGTGAAATATCAAAGCTTTTGAGGTTAATAAAAAAAACAGATGACAAAAAACCAAAGGTTTTAAAAAATAGAACTATCGCTTTTTATGATACTAACGCAACTAGTTATTTCGACTCGACTATCGCGCTAGATATGGAAGAGATCTATAAAAAAGTACGAGCTTACGTCCCAAACGGTGGCAGTGTGCTAGATGCCGGTTGTGGTGTAGGTAGAGATACTCAATACTTTATCCGAAAAGGTTTTAAAGTTTCGTCATTCGACGCTTCATCAAAAATGGTTGAACTGTGCAACCAATACCCCTTCTCATTTTGTGAACAAAAGAACTTTACTGATATTGACTACCCATCTACCTTTGATTTGATCTGGGCATGCGCTTCACTACTGCACTTGAAACCATCCGAGTTTGAGGCCGCAATATCTAGACTATTAAGTGCATTAACATCTGGTGGGCATTTTTACTTTTCACTGAAAAAGCAGATTGATAACACAAAGGCTGCAGAGCGAGACTTTTACACGTATAGCAGTGATTATATACATGAGCTACTAGTTACCAGATATAAGTTAGTCAAAATTGAAGTATGGGAATCAGGTAGTATATTGAGTAACAATGAAACTTTTGTAAATTACTTATACAAAAAGCCCTCCTTATTAGGAATTCTTTAGCATGGGGCTTATTTTCATAGTGATATTTTATAATTCATTGTTAAATAAAATAATTATGATAAAAACAAAATCCTCTAGAACTAAGCAAAGCGTCAAGTTGTTCTTTTTTAGCTTTCGTTTAAGGATAATGGCCCGCCAAGGTTAAAAGTTGTGATTCTGCGAGCGCAACTTTGTTTACGATCATAGTATCAGCTATTAGATCCCATAAAATGTAATGCCAATCTTTCCACAATAAATCTAAGTTGGCAGTTAAATGAATACTGACAGCGTCACCGATACCTAATCCACGTCCTAACAAAACTAAAGTTGCTTTTGCAAATACCCTTTTCCCTATAGGCCGAAATAACTGATGATTATTGTTAAGCTGGTATGTAGTGGGCCTTTGTGTCAGGATTTTTGTCACCCCTATTTTAAAGACACAGGGTGCGGCAAGAGAGTACGATATGGCTCGGTATTCACCATAACGTAAGGACTCGAACCTTAAAAATTATTACCGCCTCACAATTTAACGGTCGCAAAGGTTGCTCGGGAAGAAAGCATTGCGGTGCTAAACTTGTATCGTTGGCGAGATAAAGCCAGAAAAGAAGGTCATCCCGTGTGCAATGGTCTAGAGTACATTTAAACCTCTACTTATAAAGATATAAGATGTACTCTAGGACAATTAAACTTATTCACGACTATCTAGTGAAGCAACTTTTACTACCTTAGCCCCTTGCTCAACAAAACCTCCTTCGTTCATATGCAAGCCCACAGATATACATTCGCCTTTTTTTAACTTGGCGAGCTCGTCCAACCATACTTTCCGACTAGTGCCTGGTACAGCTTGTTCTAGTAATTTTGCATAAGTCTGTATTTCAGTCTCAGCTGGTGCAAAGAAGAGTTTATGTGACGCTTGAAAAAGTCTGTCTTGCTCATCTTTGGATAACATACTTAGAGTTTGAGTGGCCAGTATCAGGGAAATACCATATTTACGACCTTCTGTAAGCATTTTCCCCAACGGACTTTCTAAGCGATGATCTAAGTTCTGTACCTCGTCTAGAACAATCGGGATTGGCTTAGACTTATTGCCGTAACTACAAGCATAAGAATATAAATCCCATAAGGTGAACTCTGTAGCTAGCTGCATGATGTCTCTTGATAGCGATGCAAGCTGAACAATATTGGTGCGTGATGTACCATCATTAAAGATGGTTTGCCAATTCTGAGAAGTATCATTGTTGAATAATTTCGACTTCACCATAGGTGATAGTTTGTTGGCTAACGCTTCCCCCGTTCGTCCTGCTTCTCTCAAATCATCTAGCATACAGTCAAAATCATATTGTTTTCCATGGCGATGGACACCATCTTCTAACACATTAATCAATGTGGCTAGCTGCTGCTCCCCGATAGATGAATAGACTTGATTAAAGACGGAAGCAATACGTGCCGCAACGATATGGTCTTGTTCTTCTAGTATTACACCACCAAAATCTTGTTTCTGCTTTCTGAACGGCGATATTCCTAAAGGTTTTTGTGCAAGAAAATGGGATTTGGGGTTAACGAATCCATTGAACTCACTTTCCAAATGATTGGGCAGGAAGCCATTGGTATAATCTATGACTAAAGAATTGCAATTAGCTTTAGCCATTTCCATCAATAACCCTTGAATACAATAGGTTTTTCCTTGGCCAGAGCGGCCGAAAACGATTAAATGTCTGTTTGCTAAATCCTTATTACCATATTCCCAATAAACAGGCTTTAGGTTGTCAATTGCTCGCCCAATTAGGATTCTACAATCTTCAATATTAATATTATTTGCAGAATAAGAAGTTAATTCTTGTTCAACCATTTCAATATTGCCAAGTGGCTCACTATCATTTTTGTTGTGTAAGTCTGATTTCTTAATGTCACTTAATGAAAAGGCACTAAAACCATCGGTCCGATTCGTTATTGATACTTGGTCAAAACATCTCTTTAATATATGTTCATGAATACATAGTTTATTTTTTGCGAGCTCAATAGCTTCAGCTCTTGTCGATGCTATACCTAATAATTCCCTGCAAATTTCAGCAAGCCCTGAATATCCGATTTCCCGCTGAGATACCAAGTTGTGCGCAAAGAAATAACTTTTTTTATAGTTTAAAGCATGTGTTTTCAATAGTGATAGATAGAAATATTTATTATTTTCCTTGTCTAAATGTCTATTCAAATAAGACTGAATTTTTTCACCCTCTATAATCCTCGATTCACTATCTACAAAACTAAAAGCAAGTTGTAATGTTTCCTCTATATCTATTTCCGTGAATGCGTTATTGATGTGTGAATAATGAGTTTCATCAACCCTTACGATTACACCGTCGGTTAATAATTTGTCTAAGTAGAATGCGGCATGTCCTAAAGATTGGCTCCTAATTTTAGAAGCTATTTCTATTTTAGATAAAGGCGAAAGGGAATGCTCGAAAAGTTCAATCAATACTGTTTTCTGAGACGCTAAACTAAAATTAGAAGCCAGGCTAACAGTATCAGCACCTGATTTACCATTAAAAAATATTCCTTCTGGCTCACCGTAAGCCCTTACGATATGCCTTACTAAAAAATAATCATCGGACAAGTTAGCTCGTTGATAAATATCAACTGATAAGTTGACTGATTCTCTTCCGGCATGTTTGCATTCATTTAACTTTGATAGCACTACACTTAAAATCCGCATTTTATCATCTTCGTTGATATTTAAGTACTTAATATGTCGATATGTGCCTCTGCCACTTTGGTATACATATTCCTTATCTACGGCTCGCATGAGATTGGGTTCAAGTCGCTTTTCAGAATATTGAGAGCTCGCTATCGACTTTGCATTAGCATGGGTTTGAATATTTGCCCATACATCTCCATTAGGGAAATCTAAAATGGCGTTAGTAATGCCTGGTACTTTTGCTAACGCTAGTGGTTTTATTTGATCATTTTCGATTAGTTGCAAGACTCCGTCTTGAATCCAAGTGGATATCTGGTTCTCTGCAACTGCAAGTTCAACATTCATGTTTTCATGTAAATGCCAAGATAAGTCTTCAATACTTGCAGGTGATTTGTTCCAAGCCCAAAACTCTTCCAATTCTGTCTTATTTAGATTGGGCGTTGTTACCTTTTTAATTTCGTTTTCATTGAGACCACAACAAACTTCTAAGAATGAATAGAAACTTCTGTTTGAACCAAAGTATGATCTTAGAGATGGGAATAGTGGCGATCTTAATTCGCTCAAACTACTTTTTGTGATGGCCCAGATAACTCTCGGGGATATGCTTAACTTCGCTATAAAATTTTTCTTAGCTTTATACTCGATTTGTCTAATTCTTTCTCTAGTAATGTCATAGCTTTGCCCAATCTCTTCCAAAGTTTCACTACTACAGTTAACTCCTAATCTTCGAGATAAAATGTCATTTTCTCTCGTTTTATCTTGTAAAAAATAATTTTGAAGATCACTAATTAAGTAATTTTCTAATTCATCTAATGGCAAATCAAAATCTTCGATTGCTACTATTTCGTCCGTTGAATTTACAGAGAAATAGTTTTTCTTTAATTTCTCGATAAAGTCAAGAAACTTTCTTACCTTTCCTCTTCCAAATCCATTTATATTTTCTAGGGTTGGTATATCTATTTCCAATGTTTGGTTAATACTTAAATTCTCCCCAAATTCCCTAAGTAAGGTATTAACTAAAGCCCTATATTCACTAGTAACGTTTACCGAATTTAACTTTGATGAGTCATCATTTGTTGGTGCATGTGGGATAGTATTTTCGACATTATGATTTGATAGGAGATCTTTGAGACGGTAAAAAGATAATAAATCAGAAGACTCAAAATTCTCGATTTGTTCAAGATCATTTTCAGATAAGAAAAGTACGTCTGAAACGGAAATATCACGTTGGTAGAGATTTAGTAACTTTCCAACTATATCTGTTAAATGTACAGGGTATTCAAATTCAGCTTCTGGCCCCCTTTTATTTTGCTCAAAATTTGGTTCAATTGACTCACAACTTTCTATCGTTGAGGAAGTCGTAGAGCACTCATCTTCATATTCACTCTTTTTTTCCTCGACTACGAAACTCTTCAATTCACTATTAAGTAAACTAAGCTTGCTTATTTCTGGATAAGCTGATCTATCTTTAAATTTTGAGAAAAGAGCTTGTATAGACTCTTCATGAAGCATTTTCACAAAAGCTTGTGGGAGTCTAACCTTAAGTACGTTTAGTTCTTCATCCAACTCACTTTCTATTCGCTGACGCTCCATACCTTCATTAAAAGCTAAGGCAATTCCTTGTGGATAATTAGAGATGTCACAAATATTGTAATTCCCCATCAACAAAGAGTCAGAGAGCTCATGTAAGTTTGAAAAATAACTTTCTGGAAAAACATTATACAACTCAAACTTATCGACTTGAGTAAGTATTTGCTGAATAAAAAGCGAGCGATATACCTTCCCTTTGAAAGTTTTTGGCCCTAACAACCTTTTCATGTGTTCAGATAACGCTTTCGCTTGTTGTATAGCTTTAGCAAAGTCAGTACCTGTTTTTCTTGATTTAACCTCAAGAGGAAGTAATACAAGTTCCTCATCCCTAATACCTACAAATAGTATGTCGTCAGAAAGAGCTCCTTTAGACTTATTATGCAATCTTGCCGAAAAATCATGATCTCTTATTTCAAGACCGAGGTTTCCAGTAACCCTCAGCATTTCTCCAACGGATAAAGGAACCCAGGTAAGATCACTTGATAAGAGCAAGCTAGATAAAAACTTATAAGCAGCAACAATTCCTTGTTTTTCTTTAATTTGTTTTTCTGTGTTATCAGTTTTTTTCTTGCCAGACTCTTTGACTATATTCAATAACCATTGCCCATTAAGTGCATTGAAGGAATTGATCAATTCATCCGACTGGCTTTGCAATAAGTCTTTGTATAATCCAACTCGTGAAGATACCGTTATCGCATCATAGGCAACTGAGTTAGTGTATTGATCTGCATAATGAATTAATATAGTTTCTTTTGTATCAAAGAATTCCAACGTAACTTTAGGGTCGATAATACAAGTCCATATGCTAGTGTCATATGACTTAGATAAATGATGTCTAAAAGTATCCTGGACAGCAAGCACAGGAACATTGCCATGGATATATTTACCCGCCTTATCTCGATAAGCTAGCAACAACTGGTTGTATAAGGAAGCTAGTCGTATTGTAAAATTGTCTACTTTTACATTTTTCAATCCAAAACCAGTATAAAAAACCTCATTTTCTAAATATGAAGCTTCACCAGATAAAATGCCGTTACAAACAATCCCAGATTTCCCTGCACTTACATTATTTGAGCGCAATGTAACTTCTTCGATATTCTTAAAAAAACTTATATGAGCATAATCGTAATTATCGAATTCTCTCACTTTATGTACTGTTAGGTTTTTCCTGACTTTGAATATTAAGTCATCCAATACGGCTTCTTTATCTGAGTCGCTCAAACGAACCAACTCTCGTAATTCTTCTATTTTCCTAAACTCAGAAAACTCTTCAAATGCTGTAGTGAAGTACTTGTCGTCATACACATTCACTCGAATTTTCTTTAGCTTTCCTTTTGCTTTTTTATAGTAATTTAATATTCCTTTAAATACTTGTGTATTTTTCTGGTTATTTATTGAATTGATGATTAGAGGAGCATCTTCACTTTGCTGAAATAACATTTCAAAACATGTTAAAAAATCCTGAACTTTCTCATATACTAAGGACGAAACATAGCTATCACCAGATTCTAATTGAGGTGCTATTTCAAGCCACAATTTGTTATGACTTAATGCTTGAGTTCTCACAAAACTTGAGTGTTCATCAAATAACACAGGCAATAAACCTCCTGCATTAAATTTATCTATGGTTGTCGCTGGTATCTGGCTAAACGAGTTGCCTTCATCCGTAATTCTTAGTTTTGCAAACTCAAAAGCATACGAGAGGCATAGCGGATGAAAAGGAGTAAAAAACTCTTCATTCACTTTGCGTATAATACCTATTTCAAGTAATTTTCGAGACTTATGAGCTAATGCTCCTTGAGGAATATCTATTAATGCGTCTTGAATGCTAGCCAATATATCTTCAACAAGACTAAGTAAAGACGCTGGCCAATTAGTAATAGAAATGAGAGTCTCATGCTCAGACAACCAAGAAAATAGAGCTTTATATGCCTTAGCGATACGAGGGAAATCATCTTTAATATCAGCAACATATAAGGTATTCGAAGCATTCTCATCGAAGTATAAAACTCCCCCGTCGAGCATTTTATATTCGAAGGAGCATAACTCTTTTGCTTTTACTGATAACTCTTTTTCTCTTCCAGATATTATCACTCTAGATGTTATTGGCTTATATTTAGGAATTCTATCCTGACTAAATATATCTAAGCCTCTTTGGCTATCAAATAAACTTGGAAGTTTAACATTTTCGACAACTTTTGAACCTGTAATCACCATGGGCAGATGATATTCACCTGAAAGTAACTCAAAATCACCAATAACTTCATTTTCATCAGTATCGCGAAAATCGATGCACTGAAGGTCATCGCAATTGATTTCAGTATCAGCACAAGAAAAGGCATGATCGATGCTGCCATTTGGATTGATAAGCATCTTACCCTGAACATTTTCAAGAATAAGCTTCCCTTTATTTCTCTTTATTTCGACTTCTAACTTTTCAAAATAATTTTTTATATAAAATCGTTCTTTTTCGACAAAGCAACAATTGAATTGAAAACACTCTCTTTGAGATGGTCGATAAAGCTTTATTTGAATAAATATAGGTTGCCCATCAAATGGGATTCGCACATTCAGTGTTGAGTGGAGTTCGTGGTTAGAAGTATTTATTTTTATTTGATTCTGTTTTAAATCGCCATGAATTATTACTTCTTCAGCTTTGAGTAAGGGTTCACCTCTTAACATTTTTATTTTTAAATCAATATCCCTCAACTCGACTTCACCAATTAAGGATATATTTTTTCTAGCAGACAAGCTTCCAGAAAGTCTCTTCCATTCTTCTAGCTTACTCCCGTTAAGCTCAATTTCTGTAACATCTAGCTTCCTGTCTTTATTTTTTTCTATTTCAGCTTCAATATTTGAAAAGGTTTCATTTTTATACTTATCTCTATTTTGACGTAGAAAGTTCTCTGCAATATAACGCTCGCTTAAGCCCACATCTTCTAACTGCCGTTGAAGTTCAGCTGGGTCATCATTAAAGTCATTAACTCTTGAGCGTATTACTCTTGATAGACTATGATTTTTATCTAACTCTTTCTTCAACTCTTTTTCATTGTGAATATCTGATAATCTTGGTTCAAGAAATAATCCATGTTCTCTCAAGTCGATCTTGTCTTTATCAATCGAATAATAAAGAGGTTGATATCCAAATATACTTAGATTCTCATCTCTAATTTTCTGCTCAACATTGGCAACTAGGTATTTAAAAATTAATTCGTCTTTGTGACCTGAGCCTAATTTCACCAGAGCTTGATTAACATATTGTGGAGTGAACACACTTTCATTTAAGCTTACATCAGTGAATGTAGATGTCAGAGTCTCTAAAGAACTATTATTTATTACAAAGAGAACTGCATTATCAATGTCATTGATAGCGTCCCTTACTCCGGCAATATAATCCTCATGGCTGCTATTTTTGTCTTGATCGCCCAAGTGATGAAGCATGACAATAATTTTCTTTCCATTATCGGTTTCAATATATTTTAAGCTTAAATCCCCAATAGTTATCGGTTTGAAATTAAGGACTTTAAAACCGTTGTACAACTGAAGAGATTGAGCAGGATTAGAACTAACAAAATGGTATTTGGTATCAATAGAGTTTGATGCTTCTATATATTGACAAAATAATCTGGCCAAGAATTCTTCAAATAGTAGCTTTGACATATACTGCATCCCCGCTGTCACTTAGTTTTTCTATATTCCCGACATTTTCATAAAATTTCAGGAGTGCTTTCTTGGATTTTAAATCTAGCCAAATACCGCGCTCTTTTAACCCTTCAATTACATCATCAATAAGTAGTTTTTTTTGATTTGAGCAGCCAATTATCATGTTAGTAAGCAAGAGAAGGATGCTTGAATTTACCACGAAGTACTTTCCTGCAGCTTTACGATCAGCGATAAAGCCAGCTGCAAATTTTTTTTCAAATATTTCTATCACTCTCTTATTTGCAGTTTTACGAGAGCCTTTTTTAGAATTTTTTAATGATTCTTGAAAAATTTGTATTTGAAATGCAGCACCTGTATTTAGAGCCTTCTCAAAGGAATCATCAGGTTTATACTCTTCCCCAAATAAATGAGCCAACTCAAAATTAAATTTGTTTACTTTAGATGTATATTCGGTACTTTCTTCTTTGATAATCTCCCAGCTGGGTTTGCCAGATATTCGACTTAAGTAACCTAAAATAGGGAAAAGATTCGATGCAATTCCTCTTGTGCTGCTGAAAAAGTAATCATACCCATACTGATTGCATTCATGCCGTTCTCTACTAGCTCGTTCTGTTTCTAAAATGAAAAATAAGGGTTTAGATGTAGGGATGTTGTATCTATTTCCTGGCAGGCAAATATGAATGGTTAACTGTGTCAAATAAAGAAAACTATAAAGTTTTATAAAACTTTCCAGCTCGCTTAAAAAGTAACTTGGCTTAGTTGCTAATGTATGGAGGTCTTTAGTGAATGCTTCTGCTAAAAATGGCAAGTAAGTAGTTCTTTCTTCTTTGAATGGTATATGAACGCTAAGTTGATTTACTCTCTCTATTAGAAGTGTTTCTAATGCATTGTTGCCACTATGATTAGGTGCTTTTGGCAGTGAAGAAATTAATAAGCCACGAACAATGTTAATCATTGTCTCAGTTCTAGATGTTAATGTGTCTTGAGCTGCAACAAGGTAAGCTAAAGGAGTGATTTTTCTAATGGCGTTTGAGGATAAATATAACTCGTCAATAATATCCACTAGCTCTCTGGTATCCCTTGCACTACGAAAACCGTCTAATATCTCTTCCCTTAGTTTTTCTTTATCACGATCACCCATTGACAATTGGAAGAGATCTTCCATCAAAACTTGATATACACGCTCCCAATCCAATTTGTGATCTTTTAAGGTTTGAGGACCAATTGGTAAATATTGTTCTGCTTTGTTGCTATAGGCGGAGTCGTTGTTGTCTTCTATGCTTTTTTTTACAAACGATATTGATGAATCTATAATAGTGAAATTATCCAAACTATACCTCTACAGTAAATCTTTGTCTATTTTTATTAATTGATACTGTTTTGTCTCTACTGACTAATTTTAAAGATTCTGATTCAAGTGTTCTATCGACAATATGTGCTAAGAGTTCCTCGAATTTTGCTATGGCTTCAATGTTTTGCATGTTAGGCCTAAATCCATTAGATATGTAAACAGCTTGAACTAAAGTTTTTAAATCTAAGTTGAAGGTATAAACAGGTTCATTATTAATAATTAATGGGATGGGAATAATATCGTTAGATATCAATTGATGCCGCTTTATCCATTCGATATCAGCTTGAATATTAATTTTATTACAAACTGAATATTCATTCAGTTTACGACTTACAATATAACCATCAACCTGAACAGGAAGCTGCCTATTAGCATATTCAAGTAACGACTTAAGGATTAAGTCCTCTATTATATTTAAGCAATCATCTTCATCTCTTACCGACAATTCTACCGCTTCATATACACTAACTAGTCTTAAGTAATGTTTTAAAGCAATTTGTAAGTATGAATCTTTATAGAAGTTGGGTAATGTTGACTTCAGATTGTGTCCGTTTAGAAGGTAAGCACCACGAACCAATCCCTGAGGAGACAAACTACAGCCAGTAACTGTATTTAGCTGACTAATGTCATAGGCCATATTTTCAGATAAAGTATTGGTTGCATATTCGAGGTAAAAGCAGTCTAACTCAGCGCTTCTATAGTTAATAGGATCTACCCTTCTAAAGCACTGACTAAATTCATTATCCAGGTCAGAAAAAACGTTTCCAATAATCCCGTCTTCATGTTCTTTAGTGACAATTTGAAAAATGAAGTCTACAAAAATCCTAGGGATTAAAAACTGCTCCTCCAGCAATCTGGCTAAACAAAACAGCTCAATTAATTTATTTTGAAAATGCAGCAATGACAACACTTCAAAATTTCTTGCCACTTTTGAATCTGTTTTTTCTTCTAAAAGGTAATATTCGTAAAATGGATTTTCTATCGAAGGTTCAGTTAATTTTTTTAAAAAATCAGATATGAAACTAGAAGTTACAGTCTGTTCTGAAAAACTCAATCTCGGGTAGCATTCAAAATCATAAAAACTTACATTCTTATGCCTATAGCCCTTCATATGTCTGTTTGTAAAATAAGCTTCAAATGAAGATTTAATATCATCATGACGCTCAGCCCCTTGTTTGATGAATTTTTGCAGCATCCCGACATTAATGCCTATAGCTAAAGACTTACTATTCTCCTTGAATTCATCAAAGCGCTCGTCTAAACAATCAATTGCTGATCTATGCTGCTGACTACTATGAGTTGCATCTAAATGAAAATCTATGAAACCACTGAATTTTTTATATAACTTAGTGAGAATCTCTGATTTTCCATCACCAGAACTTCCACATAAGCAAATAATATTACCACCCAAAGATTGCTCAACAGCATCATCTAATGCTTTTTCAAAGTCGTATTGAATTTGCGGGGGAATATAAAGGTAATCTTTGAGAGACTGCAAGTCATCTACTATTTGTTCAGTTTTCAATGTTGATACTGAATATTTTGAAGATTTAGATAGTACACCTAAGGCCTCTTTGAGTCTCAATTTCAGTTCCTTTTTCTTATCTATCATAATCACATCCCATACAACAATGCTATTACATATTTCTTCACTTGGGAACCTTATACTCACAAAATATTTATGAGATTCAAGGTCTTCTTCACACTCTGAAGGTCAACACGATGCATCATCTCGGCGGAGTTGTTCAAAACATTGCTTGGATAGTAACGACCCCTAGCTATTGCTCGGTTTAGCCCCCTCCCCTCGCAAGGTATGCTCAAATTCAGCATCAAGTCCATTGCTTTAACTCCAGATAGGGCTTTGCTGTCTTGGGCCTTGCACTTCTCAGACTTACTTTTGGGATAGTCAATTGCTTTTATCGATAAATTGCCTTATCTATCAGCGTCCTCTGACCGTAATCATGTTGCTTTTTCATTCCGATTAACGTATCAGCTAAAGAGCATCTATAGTTTAAGTCGTGACAGTAATTTTTAACTGGTCCTCCAGCACACTGCGATATCGAAATCCTTTCAGATATATAAATCCCCTGTGCATATCAAGATTTAGCAACCTTGGAGACGCTATGCACAAAGTAATTACCCTACCCTTAATAGCTGGCCACAAACCTCATCGCAAATCTTAGAAACCGCAGCTGGTATCGTCGCCGAGCGCTTTGTGCGCGGCGGTGCCTTTTGCAACCGCAAGCAACCATGGATTTTCTGCGCTTTAAGCTCCACCAGCATCAACGTGAAGTGTTTGCGGTGATGATGCTCGACAGTCAGCACCGACTGATTGAATTCAACGAGATGTTCTTTGGCACGATTGAGAGTGCAAGTGTTTCTCCGCGAGAAGTGGTTAAGGCTGTACTGCTATGTAATGCTGCGGCGGTCATTTTCGCCCACAACCATCCTTCAGGCTGCGCCGATAGACGGATCACCGAGCGCCTTATTGCGGCACTGGCCACCATCGATGTACCTGTTTTGGACCACATCGTTGTCGCCGATACCTGTGTGTCATTCGCCGAGCGTGGCTGGCTCTCTAATCAATAACTGCATAAATGGCTCCCCGAGTGGGAGCCCTTTATGCGTGGGGGTTTATCATGATTGAATTTACCGATAGTTTTCTCAGGCAGCAGTTGCGGAGGCCTGCTCGGCCTGCCTAGCCTTGCTTGAGCGTATCTGCTTGGAATTAACCCCGCAGGTATTTGTCCGCCCAAGGAGTGAATACGGAATATTCATTCCCAAAGTGGGGTTTTCGATAATGAGACTTTTGCATGACATGAAGATAGAATGGAACGAAGTTTATGAATATTTTCGGTTAAAAATTGCATGAATTTGTTCTTAAAGAATGGCATAGCGCATCTTATTCGTTGCAAATAAATTGAACAATGCTTGTAATGCTTCTTCCGACTCTGGGTTATCAAATCCACGCAGCCATCTAACTTCAAAGCCCATATAGTTCGCCCAAGCAACCCCTTTCTTCATCTCTGCGTACTGGTTATTCTTAGCGCAAGCCTCTATATACTGGTTTACAAGCTTATATTGATTAGAACCAGCCCGATATTTTGCATGCATAAAGGCGTCTTTATAATACTGATAAGCTTTTATATTATTTTCTTGACGATAATAGTAATTGGCATAACACCAATTACTTAGCCAAGCCAAACTAGGCCACAACCCTATTTTTTTAATTTCAAAAGAAAACTCATCAGCTAGTTTTAAATCGGTTATAGAGTTCTTGAGCTTCATTCCCATGCTAAACATTTGTGTAAATTCGGTGGGAATTATGAGCTTGGCATTTATTCTTTGCTGATCTAACGTCATATACGCATTTATGGGACCAAAAATACTCAAATAAATTCGGTATTTAGCCCTATCGTTGATATTGTCCAATTCTCTTTGCGCCGCAAAGTACTCAAAATAGCGGCAACTTTCCCCAGTTATGGCAGCATAACGCTGCCACCAAAAGGTGACAAACTCATAAAAGAAGTAATCTTGGGCAAAAGGTAACTCGCGTTTTTTAAAATCTAACGTCGCAAACTCCTCACAAGACGCTTGCCATACCAGAGAGTTATGCCGACTGACTCGTTGTGAAAATTTTCTTAGATAGTTAGTCGTTTCACATACCATCTCAGGTCCATAGTACTTATTTAACGCTTGAAAAAAGTATGTTGAAACTCGTGCCATAAAAAGCATCAAATTAAAACTGCAAATTTGCTTATCTGTCAGTTTTAACGGTTTTTTTCGAGGCAAAGAGAGAGAATGTTCCAAGTTAGCATAAAGGGACTCTATACTTGGTAGTTGGCTTCCGCCACACCAGCGTTGTGCATTTTCTAGGTTTTGCCTTTCTCTATAGTCACCATCAACCCCTTTAGGATTATGAAATTGTGACTGGGATGTATTTGTTACTGTGTAGAAATGCTCCCAAACAAGAGCTAACGGCCAACGTACTTTCTCTGAGGTAGATATTTTAGGTAAAAGCCACTGCAAAACCATTGGAATTGGCAATTTCAAACTAGGCACGTTATAAACTAAGAAATTTTTCGCAAATGAGATAACAATTCTACTGAGAAAACTTGTTGCGATATTATACTTTGTTGTATCAATTTTTGTTAGATAAGTTCCCTCTGTGCGTAAGCAATCTTTATAAACCATCAGAATCTCATCTATAGCAGCCATAAATACATTAACTAATCTCTCTTCAATTAACACCGCTTTTAATAACGCTTGTAACTGAAGCATTAGCTCATCTAGCTTGCCATCAATTTTCGAATTTTCATCCGCTAATCTTTTTAATTGCATCTGCAGCGATTTCTTTTCCGCTCCAGACAAAAGGGAACTCTTCCCTTTAGTCGGCAATAATCCTGTACTATTAAAAATTACGCGAACAAGTTCTCCAATTGAGGGATAGCAAAAATCTTTATCATCCATAATCGCATACAGCCCCCGTTGCCAGGGGCAAACTCCTTAATTATTTTTTAGACGGTACCGGAACAGCATTTCCACGATTTGCGCCAGATATACCACCAGTTTTTGATGGCCAGTTACCACCAGGACCTGGATGACTTGAAACTGGGCGAGATGAACCTGATGAACCTTTAGATGCCATGATGCATTCCTCTGTAAAGTGATTAAACAATATACACAAGCTGCATTGAAAGAGCTTGCTTGATACACAATGTAAAAACTTCTGGAGTAGATTTATGCAGGCATTTTGGCAACAGAGTTATTATATTGAAAAATAATAAATTATTATTCATCACACTGCGAACTGTAAATCTCGATCCTGAATACGTTCCAATATCCATTCTTGCACCTCACTCTCAACCCATGCTGCCCCTCCTATAATACCGGCTTAGGAAAGGCTCCTTCTGCGATGTATTTGTAGGTTGTGGAACGGGCTAAGCCAGTGGATAAGCTTTATGTTTGGTGCCATGCTGAACTCTTGGTAATGGTTTCTTTCCATTACCTATGCCAGTAATTTTTAACTTTTCCAAATATTTTCAGATATATATCACTCCTGTGCATAAGCCCATTAATGCTTTCAAGGAGCCTGATATGTCAACAAAAGCGACGCACGCCAAAACTAAACCAGACAACTCGATAGACCAGCCGATCAACCAGTGGCAGCAGACTGCCGAAGCGATCCTAGCCTCTGCCGCCAATATCATTGCCGAACGCTATGTGAAGAAGGACGCCTATACCAACCCTCAAGCCACTAAGGATTATTTAACTTACAAACTGGGCGGTTATGAGCGGGAGGTGTTTGCAGTGATGCTGCTCGATAACCAGCATCAATTACTGGAGTTTAAAGAGCTGTTCTTTGGCACTTTAGATGCCGCCAGTGTTTATCCACGGGAAGTGGTTAAGGCTGTGTTGGCCGTCAATGCCGCAGCGGTGATCTTTGCCCACAACCATCCCTCCGGCGAGTCGGAACCTTCAACGGCAGATAAGCACATCACTCAACGGTTAACCGATGCATTAGCGCTTATCGATGTGCGTGTGCTTGACCATATCGTGGTTGGTCGTACACCGGTGTCCTTTGCTGAGCGCGGCTTACTTTAAGCCAGCGTTTAAACCTGCCACGGCAAATCAAGGAGTCCATCATGATTGAATTTACCGACAGCTTTTCTCAGGCCTGTGTCGCCGAAGCCTGCGCCGCTTTTCCTGAACTGCGTAACCGCTTAACAGTTGAGCTGATTTTGCCAATGTTTGTGCGGCCGCTCAATGCCATGGGCCAAGTGATTGGCAAGCCAGTCGTTGCACCACACCGCGAGCTACATAAAACCGTATTATTTGTTTTTCACCGTGATGTGGTTGAGCACTTGCCCAAGGAGATCAGCTTTTGCCGCTATGTTTGCCCCTGTGATAGTTATGGTGTGCCAACAGGTGAATGGCAGCGTGTGATCAACGGTGTGTACTTCAACCATGGCAGTAATGAACAGCCTAATTGGAGTGTACACACCTAAAGAACGTTACCTGTCATCACCCACTCCACTAGTCGGCTGTATTAACCGCTCTAACTAGCACTGGTATTTATCACTGCTCTCGCTAGTCAGCTAACGAGCACCCTACTCCCTAAAGTTCTTTTCAACCATTGAGGTCACTATGACAACCCTAAAACTTTTCGACATCGAGCACGCCTGGGGCTTACCCCGTAAAGTGTCTCCCCGCTTTGGTGCAAGGCTGATTTTACGTGGTCTGCACTTGGATTATCTCCATGACCGTGCAAGCTTTGTTGGTGAATTTCCACCAGCAATTAAACAACAATTTGTCGAGGCCTTTCCCGCTATGGTTAAACAGCTTGAGCGGCTGGTGGCCACCGGCGAGATTGATGCTACAGAGCAGCACTGCGTGAGCATTGAACACTCAGGCTTTACCTGTGAGGCCGACACCTTAGGTAGTCACGGCTATTTGTATCTTGCGATTTATCAAACCGAAACTAAACCAAAGCTAAGCCACTGACCAGCAGCAACCTCGCCCTCACTCGATAACCCGTTCATTATCGTAAGCCAGTACTAATCCGTTAAACATAACCACCAAACTTTAATCTCCCAGCTCAAAAGCTTTAGCAAGTAGCCCTTAGCGACTCACATTAAACCGCTTAGCCAACACCCGTTTTATTAACCAAACCGCATAGACAGCAAAAGCCAAGGCGTGACTGCGCCTTGGCTTTTGTGTATGCCCGTTTTTAAATAAGGAATATTCCATGACATTAACTATCAAGCGTAATCAACTGCCAGCGATGCCTGATCGTTTTTACCAAGTGATCGAAAAGGAACTGGCTGAAGTCACACCAAAAGACGCCAACGCCATCACCCTTAATTTTCGCGATCCAGATTACAGCGCCGAAGCAGGCGGCTTTCATCCCGTCGAAGTCCGGCTTGAGAAACAGCAAGATCACTGGCGTTTCGTTTACGTCACCGACTTTGCTTTTCGTGGCCATCCCTTCCCTGAACTGGTTAAAGACATCGATATCTGCTTTAACAGCAAGCAGGTCTATAGCCTGTTTAGTGGCTGGATTACTGAGCGGGAATCACAGGGGCTGATTAAGTTGTTTAGCGATAACTTTGTCAGTTACTACCAGATGGAAGCCTATCAAGTGCAGGTGAGCTTGGATTAACTCGCCTCGCCCTCATTTTGTGCGAACATCCTAACCATATCTACCGGTTTCAGTTCTACCCTAATCAAAGAGCTAAGCCCATCACACCCGCGCCCTTGTAACCTAAATCATTACGACAAGCCCCTGTCGTTAACAACAACCAACCTCGCCCCAACGCCCGTCGTTAACGGGCTTTTTGTTTTGGAGTCCACCATGAACATCTACCGCGAAACCATCCTTCCACTGCCAGAGCCTTTTTATGAGTTGTTAGAACGGCAACTGACCGCACTCAATAACCCGAGTCTCAACATCGTCACCCTAAACTACCGCGATCCTGACTACAGTGCACAGAGAGGTGGTTGTCACCCAGTGGAGATCAACCTCTACCGTCATGGGGATTGCTGGTATCTCAATTACTTCACCGACTTTGCTTACTGCGGCGGGCCCTTCCCTGAGCTTGAGAAAGAAATGGAAGTGCTGTTTCAGGAGAAGCAGGTCTACAACAGCTTCTTTGGCCGCTGTTACCTCGAGCAAGCCGACAGCTTGGTGAGGTTGCTGCTGGAGAACTTCTGTAACTACGTGGAGATGGAAGTCTATCAGGTTCAAGTCAGCGTCGACTGAACTTGGTGCCCACAAAGGTATTTTGGGAACCAAGCAACGCAGGCCCCATGCGGGTTTGCGATGTGCTGGTGCCCACATTCATCACATAGCTAATTGAGGGAACCAAGCATGAACGAAGTCGAAGCGGTCAAGAACCGCGACACCATCAAGCTTATCAGTTACCTACTCGAACGTCACTTTGGTGAGCAGATGGCCGATGTCTGGAATATCGGCCTTAACCTAGCCCTTAGGATCTCTGACTTACTGGCCATCAAGTTCAGCGATATCGACGGCGATCGCTTAAGCATCATCGAGCAGAAGACCGGTAAACGCGCCAGCATCAAGCTCAACCCGAAGACGCTGGCGTTGATTGAGGCGATCCACCAGCGTCACCCCGAGCATATTTACCTATTTCAATCCCACCGCTCGAGCCAGGCCAAAGACCGGCAGGCCCCCGCGAAACCGCTGACACGGCGTGCAGTCGCCAAAGCGTTTGCCTTTGTCGGTGACGATATCAAGTTAGCCCTGGGCACCCATTCGATGCGTAAAACCCGCGGCTATCACCTGTATCAAGCCTGCAAAGACATTGGCCGGGTGATGCGCATGCTGCGGCATCAATCGGAAGCGGTCACCCTGCGTTATATCGGCATTACTCAGCAGCAAATCGATAAGGACTTTGTCGAGTTGGAAATCTGAGTCAATCAGCACGTCCATTTCACCCGATTCAACCCATTAGCAGATGCGACCTATGGTATCTGCGTTGTTTTTCTTGGAGTACATACCATGTATACATTTCAACCCGGTGATCATCTGGTCACCAATATTGATCCGCTTGGCTTAACCGAACACCATGGCCTTTATGTTGCCCATGGCAATGTGATTCACTTATCTAAACAGGGCATCATCGAAGAAATCGATCTGCAGCAATTTGCTGGTGGGCATAGCGTTAGAGTGAAAAAGTCCACGCTGTTTCCCCATCAGGCCATTGAGCTTGCACGCAGTCAGCTGGGTCACAGTCCATACGGCGTAGCTACCAATAATTGCGAGCACTTCGTCAATGAATGCTTAGCGGGAAGCAGCACCTCCAATCAAGTCAGTAATTTTACCCACATGGCGCTGCAAGGCTCAGCCAGAGCAGGCTTACTGGGGAGGAGCGCGTCAAAGCTTGCCACGGGGACTGTCGCAAACGTCGTGTTAGCCTTTACCGCCGCTAAGATGACCGGCGAATACCTTGGGCTACCCGATAAGGTTAACACGCTACTAGGGACGCCTGGAGATCTTGTCGCTAAGCCTGCAGAATGCCTACTAAAAGGCACCAGCCAAACTCTAGGTGAGAGTTATGCTTGCTTACGCCAAGGTGAAATAACTGATGCTGGGATCAAACTCGTCACCGGCAGTGTAGAAACTGGCTTAAACACCGTGTTGACGACAGCAGAAGTGGGCATCAATGGTGTAAAAGCCGGTGCTGAGCTGATAGCCGATGCATGGCATTGGTTAAGGTCATGATGTTTCTCAAGCAGTATTAAGTACTCAGTCAGCCATTAGCCAAACCCTATAAACGAAGCGGCATGCCGCCGCTATCGTTTTTATCCCTCATGCCTATGCTGATAATTCACCTGATACCTAGGTAATATGTGTCCCTGTTAAGCGATACAAATTATTTTCTATCATCCTTGTGCTGATGGCGTTGTTCATGCGGGCAAGTAAGCATGTAATCATTATTTTTTTGTACCACGTTATGCTAAGGTATTACCTAGTAGTACTAAGCATTACTTTTGGAGTCACAGATGAGCACAATCAAACCCGTGTCGGTTAAATTAGATGCCGATATTAAAGCCAGAGTCGAGCATTTAGCAGAAACCCGTAAACGTTCATCACACTGGATGATGCGTGAAGCGATCCGTGAATACGTTGAGAGAGAAGAGAAACGCGAGGCGTTGCAGCAAGAAGCATTACGCGCATGGGAAGAACACCAGACATCAGGCTTGCATGTCACCGGTGACGAAGTGGTGAGTTGGCTGGAGTCCTGGGGAAGTGAAAATGAACAGGCTGCCCCTACATGCCACAAATAATCTTCACTGCCACTGCATTACGTGATTTAGAACGCTTACGTGAGTTTCTTCGCAGTAAAAATCCCCCTGCCGCACAACGGGCTGCCAGCGCCATAATCAATACCATTAGAAAACTGGAAAGCTATCCAGACATTGGTCGGCCTATCGATGACAATGACTTTAGCTTTAGGGAACTGCTCATCGACTTTGGTGATACAGGCTATCTGGCAATGTACCAGTATGATGGCGGCGAACGATTGACCGTGTTGTGTATCCGCCACCAAAAAGAAGCCGGATATTGATAGAGATGCATCAGCAAAGAGGTCTTCACATGGATGAGCGATTATGAATATACTGGTACTCTCTATAAAGACAAAAGCAAGGGATTTGAGCCCTTGCCCTTTACGTCCCTATTTGTACTAGCAGCAATCATGCTAAGTAAGTTAATCACCAACTTTGTAACCGACCCGGGACACGACTACAACCAAAGTTGTGATTGCCATTCCCATAAATTTTCGTGTCAGTTTTAGCAAAATAACTTAATCTTTTAAACAAGTCTTGGTAAATGTAAGTGAAATCAGCTTGGTTACGGCACAGTAAATATTGAGCATTTTCTGGGAAATGGATCAACCCTTGAACATGGGAAATATCTAACCTTAGTGCACTCGCCCAAGCTTTGTGAATGCGGTTATACATATTAGCCCGATCCAATTCAAACTTTCCTAAACTTTTATACGCATGACCATTGAAGAACAAACAGACATGGTAATGACACTTATCCCTTCCGCTGATCTCTTTAACCCAGATGTAAAATAACTCACTAGCATGAACCTGACCGTCAGTTGTGTTTCGTAGTTTCGCCTGATAATCCGCTTTTAACTGGGCTTTCAATGATTCGAAGAAACGGGTGATCACTGCTGTATCACCCGATTCAAACATATCAGGAAATCGTAGATCAACTCTTACCGCAAATACCTTTGAATAATTCTGCACAACGCAATCCATAACTGAGCGAATGTTAAATAAATATTCTTCAACTGTACCATTCTTAAGTGAAAGTGTGTGTAATCCATCATATTGAGGTGTTGTTAGCACCGTTAAATTCCTATTAAAATCAGAACCCATATCTAACTCTCCTTTCCCAATCACTATTTTAAGGGTGTAGTTAACCACTCGAAATTAATACACTAATTCCGATGAATAAAAACACCCATGCAGTACATCAGACAACTAAATTAAAAATTAAAAAAACAACATATAAAACACAGATATAATACTATTAACACCCTAAATGAAAACTATCTAAAACCAACCTGATTAAAACAACATTTTAAACTTATGCAAGAAAACTAACTGTAACTAACAGTTATTGCCACTCTGAATTAATATGCATAGTATAGTAAAAATTAAAGCGACTTATTATGATTTAAACAGTACCGCTCATGAAAAGCGTGCCAGATTTTCAGCTAGTTGAGCATTGTCAGGTTCTAGATCGAAAAATAAATCTATTACCCTAGTCTTACCTATCATAATTTCCTCCATTTTGTTACTTTGCTTTAGATAATCTAATGCGGGTTGTAATTCGGCTTTTTTACGAATACAGTATGGACCGCATTGTAAAAAATAATTTTTCCTCATGTATCTTATTCCAGAAGCAATAAATGGCTTCAGCCATTCGCACAGCGCAAGTGCATTTAGCACATATTTAGGTGGAGGACAAAAGACTCGCATAAAATCTCTTGAGAAATAACTTAACAACTCAATGGCTAACCACAAGGATTCTACAGATATTTCAAAATCACCCGGATGTTCGAAACAATGGATCAAGGCTGCAACCCTAGCAATGTTCTCTGGCACCTTGGATGCATGGTCTTTTGCACATTCATACATGCCACCAGGGCCCATTTTAATTTCGATGTCATTAGCAATATCTAGCCACACATTTTTAGCATCCTTTGAGAAAGTGACAGTGACTCTGTTCCTATAATCTTCCATAGCAATGACATTTAATAGTAACTGCTTTATTCTATCGTTAAATTTTTCAGTCGCTTTCTTAGAATGTTCATATCCACTAACTTGCCTAAAGCCACATAAAGAAAAAGGATTAGCTACTATTGCTCGAGCAAAAAAACCATTCCCCCTCATGTCATCCTTCGACCGTGCAATAAAATCTTGCAATGCACTCCATTGAGTCATGATATGCATCGTCAGTCTTGCATCAGACACCACAAAAGACTCTAATGTCTTTCTACCTATATCGACATCCCCTCCACCCCATAATGAATTAAGAATTGCTGAATTTCGCATAATAGAACTCTTAAATAAAACCCCACCTTCATCTGAAGCAAGAAAAGCATTTGGTAAGTTTTCATTTAAGCCAACAAGCAATGCTTCTTTAGTCACATCCTCATAAAGAAATTTTGGTGCTCTTGGCTTTATAGGTTCAGCATCACGATGTGCTTGCAATTCATTAAGTGCTAATTCATAACTTTCATCATCTTTTCCTTTTGAAAGGCGTCTTCTTAGCCTTACCGTTTCTTCATCGTGAATTTCCTTTTTTATTATATATTTATTAAGTATGCTTCGGTATTCTATCAGTAATTCCTTTTGTGCTGCCTTAAGCCCTTCCATATATTGGCTTTCAACGGTTGATTTTCGCTCACCAGATTCGGCAATCGTAATTGCCAAGATTGACAATGGACATTTTTTATTGATTGGGAGCGATACATTAAATGCTCCCTGTAAAGCAGTTGATATTGTGCTTAGCTGAACAAGCATGATCATGCTATATGGAGCCTGAACAGATTGAAAAGTTTCAAACAAAGCATCGCGCATTAACGGAGCAGCACTTAAATTTGGAAAATTGCCATCCGAGATAGGAAAATAATTGGGATATCGGAAATAATTCATAAACCACCTTTATTCTATAAGTTAGTCCTTTTTTAAGGTCAGCAAAATCTTCTACCTTGCAGCCACTGTTCGACTTCTTGCATGTACCAGCCTACGGCTCTGGCCCCAAGTGTCACCTTTTTAGGGAAAGTCGGATCGTATCGCGGAGATCGCGGGTTTTGTTTGTCATAGATGGTAGAGCGTGATAGTCCAGTTAACTGAATAACGATAACAAGTCTAATAATTGAATAGTTAGGCTGATTGTCATTCATAGTTGCCTCATCGATTGTTGAGTTGGTTGATTTCAGGCAACTGTATACGAAACACAACGATAAAATAGGAGGAAAAAGAAAGGTCGACTCACCAAGCAATAAGTAATATACTGAAAATATTAGGTTTTAAACCTCTCCAAATCATTTATTTTGCTTTTACATAACGAACCAATAGCTCCCCATACTTGCAGTTTTCGTGACGAAATCCACATGCACCTAAAAAATCGACCACATCAGAACTAACTTTATTCTCACCATCATTGCCAAGAGTTTTGCTAATGCTAAGTGCTTCAACTAAGAATGGAAATTGGCAATTAGGATACTTGTCATTAGGTGTAACTGTCTGATTAGTACCTTTTTGACCACGAGGTTCTACATTAATAAAAAATGCAGCAGACTCAGCCATTGTCTGTTTATAGCCAAGCTGATTTTTCAGTTTTAGTGCTAAATTATTTGAGTTTCCCCACCTTCTGTTTAGAGTTTCAAACTGTAAAAAGCCAAACACAGCCAATTGATCAAGCTTGGAACGACCACGTAACTCCTTGGGGATATAATAAGGACTATCATCAGGGATAGAATCTAGATCATTGTGTATAAAATTGATAATGTCTGACGCATAGACGGCTAATGAATCGAAGGTGACATCAAATCCAACTATTTGATTTAATGTACTATTATCTGCAGCCCAATGTTCAACAGTTTTATGGGTAAATACAATTTCGCTACAAGAGACGGATTTCAGGAGAGTACGGGAAATTGGTTTATCATCAATCGTCTGAATATTAGACTTTTGACTTCGGCGAGTTTCTACAGCTAAACTCAATTTACCACCGGTGTCATAAATCATGATTAAATCTAATTGGTTGATTCTTATGTTTTTATGAGTAAGCAAAATGGATAGTTCATTTGCTCCTAGACAACCGTAGCTGACACCCTTTATGAGTTGGACATCAGTGATTTTTTGAAGATCTTTTTCAAACTGTTGTTCCTTATCCCTTTTAGCATCACTGTAAGGAATGAAAGGCCTTACTTCCTGTGAATTTTTTATTTCTCCTTGTATCCATTTAAGTAGATCATCACTCGCGCGTTTGATAACCCATACATTCTTATTATCAGGCACGCTGAAAAATATCGGCCTGTCCTTATCCATCAAAAATTTTATGACAGAGGCGGTACTTTTATTCAAATTGACTGACGATAGCTGAACCACTCTTTCCATAGACTTATATCCTTAACTGTTTGCTATTTCTGCTACTAATAGCAGAAATAGCAAACAAGATCCCTGTGTGTCAACCTAAGCCTGAGCCTGGGCCAACTGATTTTGAGAGAACATATAAATCAGGGCACTCAGGAGAACGAAAATACCAAAATCAGCCACCACAGCCGGTCCCAAGGTTGAGCAAACACCCGAGCTGGAAAAGCGAGGACGCAGAGTAAACATGAAGAAATCACTGAAACAGTAAAGCTCACTTGCTGGGTGGGGATTTTGAATCGGCGAAGAGCTCACAATGCTAAACTTGATGGCAACACAGATTAGAGCTTAAATTCTAAAATGTAAAAAACACAAACACGCCAGTCGTAGGGATTTAAGCAAACAAGTTCACTTTAGTGATTTTCATTTTTAACTTATATAGAGGAGGGCCCCATTTAGCCCTTCTTCAAAGATAACCATACCAACCCCTGCTCTGCAAAGACAAATAATCTATCGCTATAACCTTGAGAGATCACACTGCGGATGATCTCAGGGTCAATATTCAGATAATCATGAACTAATGCATTTCGAAGGCCTATCACTTTACGCCAGCCATTTAATTCATCAGCTGGTTGTGCTCCTCGTTGACACAGGATCTCAAATGCTTGGTAGGCATCCTGCGGACTATGTCCAGCCAGTGCCTTAGCCCAATGTTTGGCAATGCCAATGCAAGCTTCAATAGAGACCTGTAGTGTTCGCTCTGCTGCTCGATATTCGAGATTAGATAAGGAACGCTGACTAAGTAATTGACGTAACTCTCCAAGCTCGGCTTGATACCGGCTAAGGCTTAAACGCAATGACGTGATATAGGCATTATCCGACATAATACAACTATTCCTTTATAGACTTTGGGCTGAATAATCGAGTTCCATTTGCGACATAATGCGGGACTCTTCTTGCATTCTTCGACCTTCATCTCGACTAAAGATAAGTTTATTGGCATTAATGATCCCAAAAGCCAGAGGGATTGGTGCAAGGTTGATATCGACAACGGAAAGCTTTCCTTCGGCTAGCCCCAATGCTCTTTGCCAATCCATAGCAAGCAGTTCAGCTCTAATACGAGTATCAAGCACACTGTCCGCCTTTACCGGGTCGAATGCGACGGCTAAATCCCAATCGCTATGCTCGCTAGCATTTCCTTTCGCCTGCGAACCATAAAGCCATAATACCGCCACCTCAGGATGGCTTGCAGCTAAAGCGTTTAGTTGGTGCAAAAGCTGGCTCTGCTCGATAGTCATTGGTTTGGCTTTAAGTTGGTCATGATGTAAGTGTACCAACCCTGAGTCGGACTTAACAGGTTAGATTCGTTTGTCACGTCCCCTAACGTTTTGACTCAGGGAGATAATCTCTATTCGGCCTTACAGGTCATGCCCCTAATTTTCTTGAACCAGCTGTTACTGACAAAGAGCCCACTGCTGCAGTGGCAATATGGTTGCTCCACCACTCCATTAACTTGGTACGTCTCTCTAGGTAGGTCGTGCGATTATAGGCACTGCGGATTTGGTTTTTATCAACATGGGCTAACGCAGCCTCAATAACATCACCATCAAAGCCTTGCTCGTTTAAGGTAGTGCTCGCCAGCGAGCGTAAACCATGACCCGTTGTTCTTCCCTTTAATCCCATGCGCCCTAATGCTTTGTTGATGGTTTCTGAGTCTGTGTGCTTTTTAGGATCTTTAGATGACGGAAAAACGAATTGGCTCTGTTCACTAATCGGCTTAACAGTTTCGAGTATCGCGAGGGTATGCTCTGTAAGCGGGATAATATGCTCACGATTCATTTTCATGCGTGATTCAGGAATAGTCCAAAGTTTGGCATCAAAATCGATTTCTTCCCAACGGGCTCCGGCCGCTTCATTTGGCCTGGTCATTGTGTGCAATTGCCATTCAATCAAACACCGGGTCGTTAGCAATAAATTGGCGTTTGCGACGGTCTGCAGCAACTCAGCTAGCTCTGCTGGTTTTAATGCTTTCAGATGTTCTACTTTGCTCTTTCTAAAAACGTCTCGAATACCTGACAACGGATTGGCATGAATGTAACCAGAGTTAACCGAATAGTTCATGATTTCATTCAGCAACTGAGCGGTACGCTTAACTGTTTCAAGATGCCCCTTCTGCTCTAGGGGCTTGAGCGCGGCAATGGCTATGGGAGCCGTGAGTCTGCTAATCGCAATACTCCCCAGTTTAGGGAAGGCATACAGCTCAAGCTTGCGCCAATTGCCTTCGATGGTTTTAGGCTTAATGCTTCCCTGCTTTGAGTCCATCCACATTTGCGCAATATGCTTCAGAGTTTGAGCGTTCTCTGTTGCCGCTTTTAATTTGTTTTCAACTTTAAGTAATTGAGGGTCGATGCCTTCGGCCAAGTTTTTTCGCGCTTCTAGCGCTTTATCTCGCGCCTCAGCTAAGGATATGTCAGGGTATGAGCCTAAACCAAAATAGGTGGGTTTGCTGGTGGAGGGACGTATGTATCTAAATTCCCACGTTTTCCCAGCTGTGCGCACATAGAGATAGAGATTGCCACCATCTGACAATCTATAGGGCTTTGCTTCCGCTTTAGCATTGAGCACCGCTTTTGCAGTCAGCTTATTTGTACTCCTTCCCATACCGTTCTCCCCCCTCAAATTAAGCCCCAAAGTAATGCTTGATTTTGGCATTATTTCGCACTCTAAAATCAAGCATTACTTATCACTGAATAAATTCAGATAAATCAGGATATTGCCAAGTTAAATCTGGGCTATAAAATCGAGAAAATCAAGTAAAAAAACAGCATAAAAAATGGGTATTTTTTTAAGTCAAAAGTAATGCCAAAATTTGCCAAATTTCCTTGGCATTACTTTTGGCATTACTAAAGATTTCGGATGCAGTAGGATGTCATTACACAATATAGGATTGTAAGTTATTGATTTTTATAAAATACAGATAAGAAAAAAGACGCCATAGGACGTCTTTAAACTTGAATTTGGCGGTGAGAGAGGGAGTCGAACCCTCGATACGTTACCGTATACACACTTTCCAGGCGTGCTCCTTCGGCCACTCGGACACCTCACCATATGTCGATTTATGTTAGCGTGGTTAATCTTTCACGTTTAAGAATCACTAACGATTTTGTATAGCCTTGCCGAGAGGCTTTCATCGTTAACGGAGCGGTACTGTACGCAAAAGCCTAAAGGGGGTCAAGTAAAAAAGACTCAGTTTCAGGCGGTTGCACAATTGCTAAACAAACCGCCGTGATTTCTTGAATCTTTTCACCGTTTTATACCGTTAATTGACGGTAAATTTGTGCACTTCTTTTGACATTGAATTCGCGTCAAACGTCAGAGCTTTGGTCAGCTCCCTAAGCTCATCGGAGATCCTTTGAGTATTAAGGTAAATCTCACTGATCTTCAGTGCATTACGATTTACGTCTTCGGATACCGCCGATTGCTCATGAGTTGCTGTAGCAATTTGCTCGTTCATGCGGTCAATAATGTCTACTTGCTCCACAATACGTTTCAATTCGATACCTGCCTGTTCAGCTTCATGGACACTGCTATTAGCCTGAGCTAATCCTCTGTCCATGGCTTTTACTGCAATGCTCGCTCCCGCCTTCAATCTATCTGTCATATTTTTAATGTCAGAGGTCGAGGTTTGTGAGCGCTGCGCTAAACTTCGGACTTCGTCTGCAACTACAGCAAAACCGCGGCCCATTTCCCCTGCGCGGGCAGCTTCAATGGCGGCATTAAGCGCGAGTAAATTAGTTTGCTCAGCAATACTACTGATCACTTCAAGCACTACCACTATGCCGTGAATTTCACGGTCTAAATCGTTAATGGCTTTAGAAGCTCCACTAATATCGTCGGCTAACGCTTTGATCGCTTTGCTGGTTCGGCCGACTTCGAGGTTGCCTTCTTTAGCCTCTATATTGGCGGCGGAAGACGCTTCGGATGCCTGCACTGCATTGCTGGCAATCTCGGCCACTGTTGCACTCATTTCTGTCATAGCGGAGGCCACTTGTTCTGCCTCACTGTGGCCCGCCATCACATCTTGCTCCATGGCATGGGTACAGAGATCCATTTGCGCCACAGCTTGTTGCAATTTAGCGCCACTGGAACGTACATGTAAGATCACCTTTTCAAAATCACTCATCATATCGTTAAAGGCGATGGCGAGTTCACCGAATTCATCGGAGCTAGAGTGAGTCAGACGCACACTTAAGTCGTAATGTTTACGGGCTTGCGTGATGGTCGAATATAAGTGATGCACACTGTCATGCAAATAACGGATAACAGATAGACTCAATATCAAGACTATCGCCAATACTGAGATTAAGGTCGCGAGCACTAAGAACATTTTCTCATTCGCTAATGTTAATCTTTCATGGGTGGTATTAAGTAAATCTGCCGAGACTTGCTGTTCAAACTCACGTAATAGCTCAATCCGCGCGGTCGATTTACTGAACCACTCTTCAGGACTTTGTTGCAGGATTTTTTGATTATCTTGCTCGAATGCGATTTGACGTAACAGCTCAACGTCATGCATTGCAGCTGAACTCTGTAAACGGTTAAACGAGGATAATAAATCAGAATTTGCTAGCGCTAAAAAACGCTCTTGATAGGTATTTTGCTCCGAAACCAAAGTGATAAATTTGGCATAAACCTTAGGCTTAAATCCAGCTTGGCCAAAGGTTGAGCTGAGTACCGCCCTTTCAATCCCCGCCCTTTCCTTTAATTGCAAAAAAGCACTAAAAGCCGTCGCTTTAATGGCGATTTCTTGATTAGCACCCGTTTTTGCGGTTTCATCGACTATCGTCAGTAATAACTTATTTAACTCAGTGTAATAGGCGACTTCATCGGCGACATTGATACTTAAACTATCCACCTGTGAGCGGATTGCATTTAAACGCCCGAGTTGAGCATTTAGCTCTCTAAGTTTTGGGGCAAATATCTCCGGAAGATGATTCTCAGTGATAAAACGCTGATAGAGGCCGAGCTGCGTATCCGTTAATTGTCTTTGACTAGGTATTTTACCCGCAAACGCTTTTCCTGCTGAGCCAATAAATCCAGCACTCATGCCGCGCTCTTTTTGTAACTCATGCACTAAATTACTGTTGGTGACGGCTAGCTCGCTTAATTGCACTACTAAGGTTAAATCTTTTCTATATTCATATTTTTCAATGAGGTAAAGCGTGCCACATAAAAAACAGGCTAATAGTGGAGGCAAGACAACCATTAATAATTTTTGTTTTAGACTGAGATTACCAATCCATTGCCATTTCATAGAAATATCCTTTTAAACTTAGTTTTAGATCCAAATACCGAACACTAGGTATAGCATAATATCAACCGTAGGACGACTAAGGTTTATGGAAATTGCGCGAGCTAATATCCTGATAAACGAGGATTTCCCCCATATTCCATCAATTGTTTAGATTTTGCTAATCGCAGAGCAAACTTAAGAAACGTCAAACAAGGATCAGATAGAAATAAAAAACGCATTGAAAATTCCAATGCGTTTTTCTAGAGAAAGGAACACTTAATCTGTGACTGAAGATGACTCTAGCTGAAAAGCTGTGGGAATAACCCCTTCACACCAGCCGCAATGACTTCGATACCAATAGATAACATCAAGAGTCCCATGAGACGGGTAATCACGTTAATACCCGTTTTGCCGAGGATCTTATAAATGATAGATGCCATTCTAAACAGGCCAAAACTTACTAAACCAAACACTATCACAGTAATGAACATCGCAATAATGTTCGACAATGAATTATGCTCAGCGGCAAAGACAATCACCGAACTAATAGCGCCAGGTCCCGCCATCAGTGGCAAAGCCAAAGGCACAACCGCCACAGATTCCATCGCCGAGGATTCGCGGTCTTCCTCTTGGTTACGCTTCACTTCACCTAACTTACCTTGCAACATTGACATCGCAATAATGGCAATCAGGCTGCCACCAGCAATTCTAAAGGCAGATAACGAAATGCTGAACATATTCAGAATGTGCTGCCCCGCCACAATCGTGACTAAGAGAATCACCACAACCGCAAAGTTCGCTACTTTACCCGTGTGATTCCGCTCAGCCTCCGTTTGATGGCTGGTTAAGCTCACAAACACAGGCAACAAGCCAACCGGATTAATGATGGCAACGAGGCCAAGAAAAAATTTAACGTAAAGAGTTAACTCCAAGGGACTATCCTTATGTGCGTGTCACGCCGTCTTCATCAAAATAAGCTTGAGGGCAAGTATAGTATCTCAAGCGCTATTGACTGAAAAATGAGATTTTTGAGGTTAAATCACAACTTCGAATAATATTTAGTTATCGAAGCCGATGCATTTTCAGCGCAATTTTAAACAAACAAGTTACCCTAAGTGTAGTTTTATTACATAAAAGCACGATATTGTCGTTGACATCACACTTTCAACGTGGCTTTAGGTGTAATTTTCTACCATAAAGAGGATTTAGTGAATGCCTTGATTCACTAAATCTTTTTAGGAGTATTAATCATGACAGTGACCAATGCACAAGAACTGGATCTCATGGTCGAGCGAGTGGCGAAAGCACAAGCCGAGTATGCAACATTCAGCCAAGCGCAAGTCGATAAAATTTTCCGTGCAGCGGCCCTTGCCGCTGCCGATGCGCGTATCTCGCTGGCCAAAATGGCCGCTGCAGAAACCCGCATGGGTGTGGTTGAAGACAAAGTAATTAAAAACCACTTTGCCTCCGAATACATTTATAACAAATACAAAGATGAAAAAACCTGCGGAATTTTATCTGAAGATGTCACCTTCGGTACTATTACCATTGCTGAACCCGTAGGCATCATTTGTGGCATAGTCCCCACCACGAACCCCACATCGACCGCGATATTTAAGGCCTTAATCAGCCTTAAAACCCGTAACGCAATCATCTTCTCGCCACATCCTAGGGCCAAAATATCGACCACAACTGCAGCAAAATTAGTGCTTGATGCTGCCATAGCCGCGGGCGCGCCCAAAGACATTATTGGTTGGATTGATGAACCCAGCGTTGCACTATCAAATCAATTAATGACTCACCCTAAGGTGAATTTAATCCTCGCAACGGGTGGCCCAGGCATGGTGAAAGCCGCCTACTCTTCCGGTAAACCCGCGATTGGCGTAGGTGCGGGTAACACGCCTATTGTTATCGATGAAACCGCCGACATCAAACGCGCGGTCAGTTCGATTCTCATGTCGAAAACCTTCGATAACGGCGTCGTTTGTGCGTCAGAGCAAGCGGTAATTGTGGTCGACAGTATTTATGAGCAGGTTAAAGAGCGTTTCGCAACCCACGGTGGCTATATGCTATCGAAGGATGAAGCCGCGGCGATGCAACACGTCATTTTGAAAAATGGCGGTTTAAATGCTGATATCGTTGGCCAAAGTGCTGCCAGTATCGCGAAAATGGCGGGCTTTGAAGTGCCGCACTGGACCAAAGTGTTGATAGGTGAAGTCACCGATATTTGCGACAGTGAAGCCTTCGCCCATGAAAAATTATCACCACTGCTTGGCATGTACCGCGCCATCGACTTTAACGATGCCATGGATAAAGCCGAAGCCTTAGTCGCACTCGGCGGCATTGGCCACACATCAGGGCTTTATACCGACCAAGATACCCAAACAGAACGTGTGCATGCCTTTGGTTTTAGAATGAAAACAGCACGTATTTTGATCAACACCCCAGCTTCACAGGGCGGCATTGGCGATCTGTACAACTTCAAACTGGCGCCTTCGCTCACTTTAGGTTGTGGTTCTTGGGGCGGCAACTCGATTTCAGAAAACGTTGGCCCGAGTCATCTGATCAATAAAAAAACCGTCGCTAAGAGGGCCGAAAACATGTTGTGGCATAAGCTTCCTGCATCTATCTATTTCCGCCGCGGTAGTTTGCCCATCGCGCTCGAAGAACTGAGCGATAAAAAACGCGCCTTAATCATCACAGACAGATTTTTGTTCAATCACGGTTATTGCGATGAAACCATGCGGATTTTAAAAGCCCAAGGCCTTGAAACCGAAATTTTTTACGATGTTGAAGCCGACCCCACATTAGCCATAGTCCGTCAAGGCGCTAAGGTCGCTCAAAGCTTTAAACCCGATGTGATAATTGCGCTCGGCGGCGGCTCACCAATGGATGCGGCTAAGATTATTTGGGTAATGTACGAGCATCCAGATGTGGATTTTGCCGATCTAGCATTGCGCTTTATGGACATTCGTAAACGTATCTACAAATTCCCTAAAATGGGCACCAAAGCCATGATGGTGGCAATTCCAACTACCTCAGGTACAGGTTCAGAAGTCACACCTTTTGCGGTAGTGACAGACGAAATAACAGGTAAAAAATACCCGATTGCCGACTATCAACTTACGCCAAATATGGCGATTGTTGATCCAAATCTTGTGATGGACATGCCTAAATCCCTCACCGCCTTTGGTGGCATAGATGCGGTGACCCATGCATTGGAAGCCTATGTCAGCGTGATGGCGAATGAGTACAGTGATGGCCAAGCGCTACAAGCCCTCGACTTACTGTGCAAATATTTACCCGATGCCTACAACTTGGGTTCACAATCACCTGTCGCCCGTGAAAAGGTCCACAATGGCGCCACTATTGCGGGTATCGCCTTTGCTAACGCTTTCCTTGGGATTTGCCACTCAATGGCACACAAACTGGGCGCCGAGTTCCATCTCGCCCATGGCCTAGCCAATGCGCTGCTGATCAACAACGTAATACGCTTTAACGCAACGGATCTGCCCACTAAGCAAGCGGCCTTTAGCCAATACGACAGGCCAAAAGCCCTGTGCCGTTATGCTGCCATCGCAGATCACTTGAAACTAGGCGGAAAGACGGATGAAGAAAAAGTCGAAAAATTGCTTGAGAAAATCACACACCTCAAGAAGACGATTGGCATTCCTGCTTCTATCCAAGAAGCCGGTGTCAACGAAGCCGACTTCCTCGCCAAGTTAGATGAATTAGCCGAAGATGCGTTCGATGATCAATGTACCGGTGCCAACCCACGTTACCCATTGATTAACGAGCTGAAACAACTGTTCCTCGATAGCTATTATGGCCGTGACTATAGCGACAACAACTAGGTAATCACCTAACTATGCTAAGCGCGTGCTAAATAAACACAGCGCGATATAAATGAAAAAGCCCTCGAATGAGGGCTTTTTACTGCGTGATGTTCCGTGGCTTACCTAGTTAATGAGTGACTGAATCGATGCGTTAACAACACGAACGTAAAATCACTTCACTAGCCGCTAGCTCAACGGGGCATCACTCAACTTACGATCACTAAGCTAATCACCACTTAGCTGAGCATCACAACAAACTACGACTAACGCTGCGCCAGCACATAATCGATGGCACTAGTGATTGCCGCAACCTGCGCCAAATTACACTCAGCTGGCGTGGCCGTTGGGCTATCTGGGTACACTTCTGTCGTTGTGTTATAGATACAGCCAGTGACACTGCTGCAAAGCCCTAATGACTTAAGCGGATAGTTAATCACCCCGTGCTGCACCACAGTCGAGCCAATGATCTCGCCTTTCTCATCGGCAGGAGCAATGTGCGTCACTTTACTCACACCATCAATAATGGCTTTCTGAAAGGCATCCATTGAGTTTTCGGTATCACCCACAGCATAAAAACCATCTGGGATAGTTCCTTTGACGTACTCCTTACCATCACGGGCGCAAAATGCTGGACGAAATTCTAATTCATCGGAATCCGTGGTTTCATGTAAGTCCACATGCACATCAAAACCTTGCTCAACTGAAGCAACTAGAGCCATCAAGGCCGCCGATTCTTCTGCAGGGCTGTTGGCATAAAATGAACGATTAGGATCGATAGCCTTAGGGTTCCAACGGTTGATGGTTTCGTAACCCCAAGGACTCACGCACACGGCGATCACAAGATTGACGCGATCAACATAATGAGCCACCTTATCCGCTAAAAATGCCAAGGCACCATGAACACCGCTGGTTTCGTAACCGTGCACGCCACCAGTCACGAGCACGGTTGGCTTTTGTGGATCAAACTGCTGGCTTTTTACCGCAAATAATGGGTAACGCTCCGCATTTATCGACAAGGCGCCATATTGCACAACGGTAAGCCCAAGTGCTAAGAGTGCTGCTTCCATCGCCTTGAGTGGCGTCACGACATCGTCCTGATACGAACGCTTGATTTTGGCGCTTGCAAGCCATGCAGCTTTTTCAGCCTCGCCCCATTTTTCGCCTACGGTGCCGATGGGATAAAATGTTAAATTTGCCATAATTCCTCTATTTTTAGTTCTATTCGGTAAAGTTCTTTTTATTCAAGTTCTTTGCACCCTAGTGCTTTCGTTCAAGCTTTTTCGTTGAATTACTATTCAGTCGAGTGATAGTGCTCGTGTTCGGATGATAAATGAGTACAGTCAACCTAAAGCAATAGCTGCATGGGAATATCACGGATCCCGCCGCGTTCTCGCTCGGGTCCAAGAGGCACAAAGCCAAAGCCTAAGTACACAGCCTGCGCATTCAGCGCCGAGTTCACGGTAAACACCCCCGGATTGCCTTGGGCTAAACATTGAGCTTTGGCATGTTCCCACAGCATTCTCGCCACGCCTTGCCCCTGTGCATAGGAGGCGACAAAAAGATGGTACAAGTGGCTATTCGCCTTCATCCCCACTACGCCAGCGAGTTGGCCCGAGTCAGTTATGGCAACATGGTACTGATAACCCATAGCAAAGTAGCTACCAATCGCTTCTATCGACATGGCATTAACTAAGATTGTAGCCCCCTCTGCAGTGCAAGTTGGGGCGATAAATTCTTGAGTTAATTGAGTGAGCAATACGCTTATTTCAGGGATGTCAGTTAAGGTTGCGGCTCGAATGTTCATCTTAACTCCTTGATTAAAAACATTTCATGACATAATAAAAAGCCAGAACAGAGTTCTGGCTTTGTTAAAACGCTGAACAAAGTGCACTTAATTGAAAACGCTTAGCTTATTTAAAGCGCTCCGCTTAAAACACTCTAATAGTCAACTCGCCGATGATAACCCTATCGGGCGAGCCTTGCTTCTATGGGCTTTCGTCGGTGCAAAGCTCATAAACGCACGGGTCGTTATTGCTTAGTCCAGCGGTCCATCCAACCGAAGACATTAGCATACCATTGCTCTAAGTTTTCAGGTTTTAAGACCCAATGGTTTTCATCAGGGAAAATCAATAACTCTGATGGGATCCCTTTACGCTGCATAAAACTGAATGCCGCTAAACCTTGACCATAAGGGACGCGGAAATCCTTCTCACCGTGGATAACCAGCATGGGTGTTTTCCAGTTTTCAACATAATTCACGGGGTTAAACTTCTCATATAACGCTTTGTTATCTGAATAAGTGCCGCCAAACTCATGCTCTGCGAACCACACTTCTTCGGTCACGTAATACATAGAACGCATATCGAACAGACCCGCGTGGTTAACTAAGCACTTGAAACCGTCGTTCCAGTTACCTTGGATCCAGTTCATCATGTAGCCGCCGTAAGAACCGCCGAGCGCACAGGTGTTTTGCGGATCGAGCCATTTTTGTTGCTGGCTCACCGCCGCTAGACCTTTTTGTAGATCTTCTAATGGCTTACCACCCCAATCTTGGCTGATTGAATCCGTAAAGGCTTGGCCGTAACCGGTAGAGCCGTGGAAATCCACCATGACAACGCCATAACCCGCACCCGCCCATAATTGGGCATTCCAACGACCACTGAAGGCATTACCAAATGAACCTTGCGGCCCACCGTGAACGAGATAGGCAATTGGGTATTTTTTCCCTTCTTGGAAGTTCGCCGGTTTGATCCAGTAACCGTAAACGTCTTCGTTATTCCAACCTTTAAAGCTGAACTGTTCAAACTTACCAAACTTGATCTCGGCCAATTTGTCTTTATTCACTTCGGTCAGACGTTTAAGCCCTTCACCTTCAGTCGTAATGCTATAGAGATCGCCCGGTTCAACTAAGGTTTTGCTATCGAAAATCAGTTGTTCGTTAGTGACCGCAATTAAACTGTTCGTGCCATCACTGTAGACAGAACGCACATCGCCAAATTGGGTATTCACTTGGAAAATAGAGACTTGACCTAGGTTTTGTGCCGTCACATACAAGGTACGATTGTCAGGAGCAAACATCAGTGAGCTTGGGCTGCGATCCCATAATGGCGCCACTTCTTTGGTTTGGCCTGTGCTAGTATCGCGCAGCATAATGCCGTAACGATCTGCTTCAAAACCCGGTTTTTTCATTGCTAAATAGGCCATGTAACGACCATCGCTCGAAAATGTTGGCTGCGCATCCCATGCAAGATTGTCTTTGGTTAAGTTGGTTGCGGTGCCGCCTGTCACTGGCACTTGCCACAAATCATAGTTAGTGGTCCAAGCTTGATCTTTGCTAGGGGCTTTCGCGCTATAAACCACAAACTTACCGTCTGGGGTAAAAGTTACTTCTTCCATACCCGAGAAAGGTTTTGGCGGCGTTTCAGTATCTAAACCTTGAGTCACATCCACTACTTTAGTCAGTTTTTCACCGTTTACAGCGCCAACAAATAAGTGGTTACGGGCGTGGTCTTCCCACGTATCCCAATGGCGAACCATTAACTGCTTGTATTCACGGCCAGTCGATTTACGCTCAGCTTCGGCGGTAAATTTATCCTTTGAGCAAGCTAAGTCCTTACACTCTGGGAATACCCGCATGCTAAGTACAACTTGTTTACCGTCGTTTGATAATTTGTAGCCATCAATATCCAAAGGTAAATCAGAAACTTGTACCGCTTCACCACCCGTTAATGGCAGTTGAAATAACTGGCTTGAACCACTGCGACTAGCAAGGAAATAAATCGACTTGTCGTCATTGGCGAAGCTCACATCGTGCTCAGTGCCCGTGGCAGAGGTCAATTGAAGTGGTTTCGCCTTCGTGTCTATCAAATCTAATAGATACAGATCCGAGCTGGCCTCTCCCTTATCGTTTACCGTTTTAAGACCATAAACTAATTTAGTGCCATCATGGGACACAGTCGCAGAGTGCATCTTATTGAGTTTAATGAGTTGTTGCACAGTAAAAGGCGTTGGATCGGCCGCTTGGGCTGATAACGCCAGTCCCGCAGCGCCGAGCGCCAATAGGAGAGGAGCTATTTTCATTGTTATGTCCGTCTTTGGTTAAACTGGTTCGATAGTTGCGCCAATCATTGCAAGGGTTCTATTGAAATTGCAATAGTTCTACTGAGTTGCAACCGCACGAATGTTAAAAAACGATCTGAGATCGTATCTTTCGAAGATAAGCTTGCCACACTATCGAAACAAAAACGCTCAGGCAAGCCAAATGGCGAACCTGAGCGTATTTTTTTGTGACAAAATGTCAGTGGCGCAGCGTTTTACCTCAAGAACAGATATCAGAGCTCAAACTTAATCTGTTTTGCTTAAAAAGCCATCAAGTTCAATCCGCTGCATCCTCACCTTTACGCTTTCGCGTTGGCAATATTCACTTTCCAAATTGCTGGGCCAGTTTCATGGGCGTTCACACCATGCGAATCCACAGCCACAGTCACTGGCATATCTTGCACATCAAACTCGTAAATCGCTTCCATGCCCAAATCAGCAAAGGCCACGACGCGAGAATGTTTAATCGCTTTAGACACTAAATACGCAGCGCCGCCAACGGCCATCAGATATACCGCTTTGTGTTTTTTGATTGATTCAACTGTCGCAGGGCCGCGCTCAGCTTTACCTATCATGCCCATCAAGCCAGTTTTCTCTAACATTAAGTCAGTGAATTTATCCATACGGGTTGCTGTGGTTGGGCCCGCAGGACCGACAACTTCAGCACCTACAGGATCAACTGGGCCAACGTAGTAAATAAACTTACCGGTAAAGTCCACGCCTTCTGGCAGACCTTCACCGCTTTCAATCAGGCTTTGAATGCGCTTATGGGCAGCATCGCGACCGGTGAGCATTTTACCGCTCAGCAGAATGGTTTCACCGCTCTGCCACTGCTCAATATCCGCTTGAGTCACAGTATCTAAGTTAACGCGGCGCACATCATCACCCACTTCACGGGTGATTTCTGGCCAATCGGCCAATGATGGTGGCGTTAATTCCGCAGGACCTGAGCCATCTAAATGGAAATGTACGTGGCGTGTAGCAGCGCAGTTCGGGATCATCACCACTGGCTTTGACGCCGCATGGGTGGGCGCCGATTTGATTTTAACGTCTAACACTGTGGTTAACCCGCCAAGACCTTGTGCACCTATGCCTAAGCTATTCGCGCGCTCAAAAATGTCTAAACGCAGCTTTTCTTCGGTCGTTTGCGCGCCACGGGCCATCAACTCATGGATATCCACGCTTTCCATCAGCGCTTCTTTGGCTAATACGGCCGCTTTTTCTGCTGTGCCGCCAATGCCTATACCCAGCATTCCCGGTGGACACCAGCCCGCGCCCATGGTCGGTAGCGTTTTTTCTACCCATGCAGCGATATCGTCAGATGGGTTTAACATCACCATCTTAGCTTTGTTTTCACTGCCGCCGCCTTTAGCAGCAATCGCCACTTCGATGTGGTTGCCAGGCACCATGTCGATATGCACCACAGATGGGGTGTTATCTTTGGTATTTTTACGGCTGCCCGCAGGATCTGACACTATTGATGCGCGCAGTGGGTTATCAGGATTGGTATAGGCACGACGAACACCTTCGTCGACCATTTCCTGGATCGTCATATCGGTTTTGTCCCATTGGACACCCATACCCACTTTCACGAAAGTGGTCACAATCCCAGTGTCTTGACACAGAGGACGCTTACCTTCGGCCGACATGCGCGAGTTAATTAAGATCTGGGCAATCGCATCCTTCGCCGCCGCACTTTGTTCACGCTCATAAGCTTGGCTCATGGCATCAACAAAATCCTTTGGGTGGTAATAAGAAATGTATTGCAAAGCATCCGCCACACTTTCAATAAAGTCGGCTTGTTTAATCACAGAAGTTTCAGACATTTTATGGTGAGATGACATAGTAGGAGCGCTCCAGCAGCCTTTGCGGCCTAACTTGTTTTTGTTTAATTCTTTCTGGGCCAATATGATACTCTTTCACATCTTTTTGGGCTACATCACATTTTGAATAGGGTTAATCGATGGCAATTAGGGCGTCAAAACAGCTTGCATCACGCCAACTTGACTGGACATTAAGTACCGCAGCACTGTTCGAACACTTTGCAAATGACACTTGGGCAATTCTGTTAGATTCGGCGAACGCGCCGCATCAAGACGCCAGATTCGACATCATTTGCGCCAATCCTATCGCAACGTTAGTGACTCAGGGCGAGCGTAGCGATATAAAGCTCATCGATACGAGCTTGAGCTTACCCGAGGCAATAGACCCAAACCGTGATCCCTTCGAGTTACTCAACACTTTATTAACCCATTGGTATTCAAAATCTTTTGATTGTGATTTGCCCTTTAGTGGTGGCGCAATGGGCAGTTTTAGCTACGATTTAGGCCGCAGAATTGAATCCCTGCCGATAACGGCCAAGCAAGATATACAACTGCCAGAGATGAACATCGGTTTTTACGACTGGGCGTTAGTTTTTGATTACCAAGCCCAGTGTTGGCATTTACTGCATTATTTAGGTGAAGCAGCACTCGACATTGAGTTGAATAGAATTCAAGATAAAATCACCCAAAAGCCAAATTCTGCCACATTTGTGCTTACTAGCCCATGGACAGCACAGATAGACAAAGCTCAATACACGGCCAAATTTGCAGCAGTTCAAGCCTATTTACACAGCGGTGATTGCTATCAAATAAATTTAACCCAAAGATTCGAAGCCCATTATCAAGGCGATGAGTGGTCGGCCTATAGCCAACTGCGCAATGCCAATAAAGCGCCCTTCTCGGCCTTTATGCGTCTGCCGCAACATGCGATTTTATCGATTTCACCCGAGCGCTTTATTCAGCTTCGCGGTGACGATATTCAAACCAAACCCATCAAAGGCACACTGCCGCGTCATACCGATCCCGCACTGGATGTCAAAGCCGCCAATACACTGGCAAACTCACCAAAGGATCGCGCCGAAAATGTCATGATTGTCGATTTACTGCGTAATGATATCGGCAAAGTGGCGGCAGCAGGCTCAGTACGTGTACCGCATCTATTTGAGATTGAAAGTTTTCCTGCGGTGCATCATTTAGTCAGTACGGTGACGGCCAAGCTTGATAGCCGATTCACAGCGAGTGATTTGCTGCGCGCGGCGTTTCCCGGCGGCTCAATTACCGGCGCACCGAAAATTCGTGCCATGGAAATTATCGAAGAGCTCGAACCTTCACGGCGCAGCCTTTATTGTGGTTCTATGGGTTATATCAGCCAAGACGGCCAAATGGATACCAGTATCACCATTCGCACTATTGTGGCCGAACAGGGCAAACTCTATTGCTGGGCGGGTGGAGGCATAGTGGCGGATTCAGAAGTGGATGCCGAGTACCAAGAAACCTTTGATAAGATCAGCCGTATTTTACCTTTGCTTGGCGCAGCGTCACAAAAGCCGTAAGCTTTAATACTAAACAGTCACGAGAACGTCGATGGATCAAGCGGAATTTAGACTCAGATTTAATCTGCACCCGTTAGCGCGGCAAGATCCGGCGGCCTTCCCACACCTTGGACTGCGCAAAGCCGCGGTGTTGATCCCACTGCTGGAGATTAACGGTGAGCTGAATCTAATTTTGACCCAAAGACCTATGCATCTGCGCGCCCATCCGGGGCAGATCAGTTTCCCAGGCGGTAAAATTGAGCCCTATGATATTGATGCGATTGCGGCCGCGTTAAGGGAAGCAGAAGAGGAAATTGGACTCTCAAGGCATAACGTCGACGTGGTGGGCACGTTTCCAGCCCACAATACCTTCACAGGGTTTGAAATCACCCCTGTGATTGGCATTATCAAGCAGGCATTTGATTTAAAACTCGATCCCGGTGAGGTAGCCGATTGCTTTACCGTGCCATTAAGCTTTTTTATTGAACCGAATAATCGCCACCAAAAACGCTTTTTACGCCAAGGGCGCTATTACAGCGTGCATTTTATTCCCTATCAACAACGGTTTATCTGGGGTGCGACTGCCGCCATTATCGACCATCTGTGCCGCCAGTTAAGCATTCCTGCCGATATCCTCTGACTTCACTTGCCATTGCTAAACCGTTAAAAAAGCCAAACCGTTAAAAAAGCCAAACTGTTAAATTATCCAAACAATGGCTAGCTTAAACCACCAAATGGATATACAAACCGGCGACAATAGAAGTTAACAGCAACATGGGAATATTAAACCAATAACCCATACGACTGTGGTGGGCGACATAATAGTTAAACGCTAAACTGACCAAACTAATACCGCCACAAACCCAAATCAAATACTGCAATAGTTGGGTTTCATGTGGGTCCCAATGGACTCTAAATGTCGCGCCACGGGTTAAATAGGCCCCAACTTCACGGTCTGGCCTTGCATCACTAAACACTAATAGCGCATAGACGGCTATTGCCCAGCCTAAAATGGATAAGGTCGCAAGGATAATTTGAAATATTCTAGTCTTGCTCATACCGCCTCCCGCCGTTTAACTCACTATATCGCTCAATATCGATATTATTAACCTCAGGATACCTTTTTCAGCTTGAGAAAAGCCACCAGCAAGGTAATATAAACCTCCAAAATTTTCATATAAAACGTTTCGTTGGAGAATTAAGCAACAATGAGCATTGCATCTGTCGCATCTGTATTTAAAGGTGAGCACGCCGTCGGTTCTAAAGTCACAGTGCGTGGCTGGGTCAGAACCCGTCGTGACTCTAAAGCCGGCATCTCTTTTTTAGCTGTTTACGACGGCTCTTGCTTTAATCCTATCCAAGGTGTCGTGCCCAATAGCTTAGATAATTACGACAACGAAGTGTTAAAGCTGACTGCGGGTTGTTCTGTTGTGATGACTGGCGACGTGGTGGAATCTCCTGGTGCAGGTCAAGCATTTGAACTGCAAGTGACTGAACTTGAAGTCGCTGGCTGGGTTGATGATCCAGACACTTACCCAATGGCCGCTAAGCGTCACTCAATTGAACATTTACGCGAATTAGCGCACTTACGCCCACGCACTAACATTATTGGTGCCGTTGCCCGCGTACGTAACTGTTTATCCCAAGCGATTCACCGCTTCTACCACGAAGAAGGCTTTATTTGGGTATCGACTCCACTTATCACAGCATCAGATTGCGAAGGCGCCGGTGAGATGTTCCGCGTATCGACCTTAGATATGGAAAACCTGCCGCGTACTGAAGCAGGTAAAGTCGATTACGATAAAGATTTCTTCGGTAAAGAAGCTTTCCTGACCGTATCGGGCCAGTTGAATGCTGAAACCTACGCCTGTGCACTGTCAAAAGTATATACCTTTGGCCCGACTTTCCGTGCTGAAAACTCAAACACTAGCCGCCACTTAGCGGAATTCTGGATGGTTGAGCCTGAAGTCGCCTTCGCTAACTTAAACGACATCGCAGGCCTTGCCGAAGCTATGTTGAAATACGCATTCAATGCAGTCTTGACTGAGCGTATGGACGATTTAACTTTCTTCGCCCAGCACGTTGATAAGACTGTGATCGACCGTCTGCAATCTTTCGTTTCAAGCGATTTTGCTCAAGTGAATTACACGGATGCGGTTGAAATTCTGCAAAACTGTGGCAGAACCTTCGAGTTCCCTGTGTCTTGGGGTATCGATTTATCTTCTGAGCATGAGCGTTACTTAGCCGAAGAACACTTCAAAGCCCCTGTGGTAGTGAAGAACTATCCGAAAGATATCAAAGCCTTCTACATGCGCTTAAACGATGACGGTAAAACCGTTGCCGCGATGGACGTGTTAGCCCCAGGTATTGGTGAGATCATCGGTGGCTCTCAACGTGAAGAGCGTTTAGACGTGCTAGATATGCGTCTAGCCGAAATGGATCTGAACCAAGAAGATTACTGGTGGTACCGTGATATGCGCCGTTATGGCACAGTGCCACATGCAGGTTTTGGTCTAGGGTTTGAGCGTTTAGTATCTTACGTGACGGGCGTGAACAACATTCGTGATGTTATCCCTTTCCCACGTGCACCGCGCACTGCGAACTTCTAATCTCCCTTAACTTGGGACTGCATAGCTAAGACATCTCTATTAAGCCTTAGCAAAACGAAAGGAGCTGAATATTCAGCTCCTTTTTTGTTCGCCCGTTTTAGTCACATCATGCGGCTAAACAACCATTAATCCGCCAGACTCAACGCCTGCGCAATATATTCCGCGACTCGCTTGGCAGCAATATCATCGATTGACACCAACTTAATATGGCGACGAAATTTGCCACTGCCTTCGAGAACCTTGTGTGGATCGCTAAGATTCGTGCCTAAGCTAAACTCCAATGAAACATGCTGTTTATAGGCAAACACACCACCAAAACTGGCTTTGGTGCTAAAGAGTATACCGCCGTACTTAACGGCTTCAGTAATGGCCCGCGACGATGTGGTAGCGGCGGTTTTGACCTCCTGTCGCACCCCCTGCACTATTTCAAACAGACTCGGGCTGGTACATAAAATATCTTCTAACAGTTTTTCAAGTTGCGGCTGATCTTCCATCATGATCTCTTTACCTCTCATACAAGTAAGACTATCCCAGCCCGATTGTAGCGCGCTAATCGGACTGAATAACACCCTATTGAAGCATCCCCAAGAAATTGAATAGTGACGTGCAAATAAAAAGGCCAAGCGTGGAGTACGCTTGGCCTTTTGCTGGAGTTGTCCAACTTAGCAAGGCTAAGTCACACGGATAAACACTGCGCCCTAGATTAAAACCCCTTCACACCGGCCATGTCAGGGAGATGATGAGCAATCCCCTTGTGGCAGTCGATACAGGTCTTTTCGCCGCTTGCCAGTGACGTTGAGTGCATCTGCGCCGCTCTGGGTGATTGGCGAGTAAAGTCCATGTAAGTGAAGTTATGGCAGTTACGACACTCGAGCGAATCATTGGCCTTTAACCTTGCCCACTCATGTTCTGCCAGTTCACGACGCTTATCTTCAAACTTCTCACGGGTATTAATCGTCCCAAAAACCTTACCCCACACTTCCTTAGATGCCTGCATCTTACGGGCAATTTTATCGGTCCAGTTATGCGGTACGTGGCAATCAGGACACGTCGCCCGCACGCCACTGCGGTTAGTGAAATGAATCGTCGTCTGTAGCTCTTGATAGACGTTATTTTCCATCTCATGGCAACCAATACAGAAAGCTTCTTGGTTGGTCACTTCTAGGGCAGTGTTAAACCCGCCCCAGAAAATCACGCCAGCCACAAAACCACCTAAGGTCAAAAAACCTAAACTGTAATGCACACTCGGACGATTGAGTACCTGCCAGATTTTTTTCAGTTTATCTAACATGCTAACTCCTAGTGTTTTTTCTGCTCAGTGTTGGCTTTGATCAGATGTTCCATATCCACAAAGTCGTTTTCGACCAGTAACTTGGCATCTAACTGCGGCACATGACACTGAGTGCAGAAATAGCGGCGCGGCGATAACTCGGCTAAGAAGTTATTGTCCCTGTCCATAAAATGCGTGACGCTGACCATAGGCGCTTGCGAATCACCAATGCGGTTACGAGCATGGCAAGCCATACACTTGTTCACTTTAAGATCAAGCTGATAGCCGTCGATCTTGTGTGGGATCACCGGTGGTTGCATGGGATAACTGCGCACTTCCTTCACATCGGTATTACGCACACTTTGCATCGCAGGTGGCGTAGGCTCGACATTGATAGGCGCTTGGCGCAGGGTATCAATTTTATCTTCGGGAATACTGGCGGCAGACACACTTGTCATGATGAATGAGCCAAATACCAATAAACCGATCGCTGAGACTAATTTTAGGGTTTTCATCGTGTTCTCCTTAAACCTTGACGATCTTCACCGCACACTTTTTAAAGTCAGTTTGTTTTGACAAGGGATCTGTCGCATCTAAAGTGACTTTATTAATGAGCTGGCTAGCATCAAACCAAGGCACGAACACTAAACCCACGGGTGGTTTATTGCGGCCACGGGTTTCGACTCGGGTCTTAATTTCACCGCGACGGGACACTACGCGAATTTCATCGCCACGGCGCAGACCGCGTTTCTTCGCATCTTCAGGGTGCATAAAACATACGGCATCGGGGAAGGCACGATATAACTCAGGCACACGTTGGGTCATAGAACCCGAATGCCAGTGTTCCAACACTCGACCCGTCGACAACCAGATATCATATTCTTCATCGGGCGCTTCTGCGGCAGGTTCATAGGGCAGCGCGAAAATCACCGCACGACCATCGGGATGACCGTAGAACTCAAAGCCCTTACCTGCTTTAACATAAGGATCTGTGCCTTCACGGAAGCGCCACTTGGTTTCTTTACCATCGACCACAGGCCAACGCAGACCATGAGCCTCATGGTAAACATCAAATGGGGCGAGATCGTGGCCATGGCCGCGGCCAAAGGTCGCATATTCCTCGAATAAGCCTTTTTGGATATAGAAGCCAAAGTGTTTAGCCTCATCGTTCAAATACTTAGGATCGGCATCCGCAAGTGGGAACTTATCAACATTACCGTTCTGATACAGGACTTCGAATAGGGTTTTCCCTTTGAACTCAGGGTTCGCCGCTAATACATCCTTAGGCCAGACTTCATCTGTGGTGAAACGCTTCGCAAACTCCATCAATTGCCACAGATCCGAATGGGACTCACCCGGTGCCTGCACCATTTGATGCCAAAACTGAGTACGGCGCTCGGCGTTACCATAGGCGCCCTCTTTTTCCACCCACATAGCGGTGGGCAAAATCAAATCGGCCGCTTGAGTCGTAACCGTCGGATAGGCATCGGACACCACGATAAAGTTGGCAGGGTTACGGTAACCCGGTAAACCTTCTTCATTGATGTTTGGGCCCGCCTGCATATTGTTGTTCACTTGCACCCAGTAACAATTCAAGTCGCCATCTTTTAGACGACGGTTTTGCTCGACGGCGTGATAACCGGGTTTAGGTGGAATAATGCCGCTTGGGATCTTCCAAATATCTTCGGCATGCTTTCTGTGCTCAGGATTGGTCACGACCATATCGGCGGGTAAACGGTGGGAAAACGTCCCCACTTCACGGGCCGTGCCACAGGCTGATGGTTGACCCGTCAAAGAGAATGGACTGTTACCTGGGGTTGAAATTTTACCCATCAAGAGATGAATATTATAAATCAGGTTGTTACACCACACACCTCGGGTATGTTGGTTAAAACCCATGGTCCAAAATGAGGTCACTTTGATGTCGGGATCGGCATACAGCTTGGCCAGCGCAATCAGTTTATCCTCGGGCACGCCCGACAACTTACTGACTTTTTCGACGCTATAATCCGCCACGAAGGCTTTAAAGGTCTCAAAATCAATTGGGGTTGAATCCCCCGCCGTTTTAACATTTTTCGCTTTTTTCTCAAGGGGATGTGTCGGACGTAAACCATAACCAATATCTGTTGTGCCCTGACGGAAGTTAACGTGTTTCTTCACGAAGTCCCAGTTCACTTTATCATTCTGAATGATGTAGTTAGCTATGTAGTTCAAAATGGCTAAATCGGTTTGCGGGGTGAACACGATCGGCAAGTCAGCCAAATCGAAGGATCTGTGTTCAAAAGTCGACAACACGGCCACTTTTACATGGCTGGCACTGAGACGTCTGTCTGTCACTCGACTCCAGAGGATCGGGTGCATCTCCGCCATATTCGAGCCCCAAAGAACAAAGGCATCGGCGGCTTCCATATCGTCATAGCAACCCATAGGTTCGTCGATACCGAAGGTGCGCATAAACCCGACCACGGCTGACGCCATGCAGTGACGCGCATTCGGATCGATATTATTCGATCCAAAACCCGCTTTCATCAACTTAACGGCAGCATAACCTTCCCACACAGTCCATTGGCCCGAGCCAAACATGCCCACAGCAGTTGGCCCTTTGGCTTTAATGGTTTCTTTCCATTTTTGCGCCATGATGTCGAAGGCACTGTCCCAACTGATGGGCGAAAACTCACCGTGCTTGTCGTATTTGCCATCTGTCATCCGCAGCATAGGCGTGGTTAAGCGATCGCTGCCATACATGATTTTCGACAGGAAATAGCCCTTGATACAGTTGAGCCCACGGTTCACTTCACTATTGGCATCGCCATGGGTCGCAACCACTTTGCCGTCGCGAGTTGCGACAATCACGGAGCAGCCCGTGCCGCAAAAACGGCAAGGGGCTTTATTCCACTCTAATTTGGTTTGTTCTGAGCTGGTAATTAAGTTGCTTGCGCCTGCGGGCAAGGCTAAACCAGCGGCGCCTGCAGCGGCAATCACCGCATTGGCCTTAATAAAGTCACGTCTGTTCATATTCATTCTTCACCCTCTTCGAGCACTTCACTCTGGTGGTAAACCATCGTGGCTGATAACACGCCCGGAATGGCATTGATCGCTTCGATACTGTCCATCAAGGCGCGTTGCGTCTCGCCTTCGATCACGACGACCAATTTCACTTCGTTGTTGACGGAAAGTTCGGCATTTTCAATGGTCATTATCTGTTGTCTAACATCTGCCATTTTCTGCGGTAAGACCTGCACCACTAAACTGGTGATATGGAGTTCTTTGCTCATCCGACATTCCACTCTTATTTTTAACTATTTTATGATGTTACGTTTAACCAGCGCCCGGTGGACCCGTCAAAATTTGGCTGAACCAAATAGCAAAGCCCAGACCACTGACCAGTAGTACGGACAATAACGGTGCGAGAAACACGGTTAAAAAGATAAAGATTTTCAGTTCTAAGGATTTTTCTTCTGCGGTGCTAGCACTCATGCATCCTCCAAGAGGTGTGTTCCTGCCACTTTGAATGCGCTGCAAAAAATCGCCAGCGGCAGGCTTTATGTATATCTATTGCATCTTTGGATCACGAAGCGATCATACCTTTTAGTTGTTAACAAAATGTATACCTCCAAATTGGTAAAGCGGATGATGCTTGATCCAGATCATCAATTTGATGTGAGTATTCGTCAGATCTCAGTTTTTAAACGTTTTTTGCTATTACAAATTAGATTATTGAATTTATTTTATGATTAATAAGCGACTGAAATGGATAAATCACTACGAGAAAACAACAGAAAACCCGCAAAAAAAACCTGAGTATTCATAAAGGAGTAGGCAGTAGAAAGGTGTAAAAACATGCGAGATAACGACTTGATCCCAAAAGAAAGATATTCGGCATAAAAGCATCGCTGCCCCCCCAAAAAAAGCGCTGATTCCATGGCGCACCACTGGAGGTATATCGCGTGAGAAGCGTAAGCATAGGGAAAATAAAAAACCGAGAAAATGGTTAGTTTTCTCGGTTTGTTTAGTCATTTTTTGATCGCGTTATTGTTACATCAATCGGACAAAGGCGCTCAGCTCGACCTTTAAATCAGTCTATTAAACCTGTTGAATATGATTCAAAATGCGTTTTTCAGATATCGGATATGCCGTGCCTAACACCTGTGCAAAACAAGAGACACGGTACTCTTCAATCATCCAGCGCGCCTCGATTAACGCAGGTGGTGTCGGCATAGCACGTGGCACTTTCGCCAGTTGTGCGTTCAATGCTTCCTGTACCTTGTTAATGCTCTGCATATGCAAACGGTCGCGAGTCGGATCGACAGGCAACTTCTCGACACGGATTTCAATCGCTTTTAAGTAACGCGCCACATCAGCTAACCGATCCCAACCACAGGATTCGACAAACCCTTTAAACACTAATTTGTCTAATTGGCTTTGAATATCACTCATAGCAAAGGCTATATCTAAGCTAATTTTGCCCTTAAGACGCTTTTTAATGCTCTGGTATAAGGTCAAAATCTGCTCAACCTTCAAGGCAATTTGCTCGGCGGTCGGGTTGAGTTCTTGGCGAACCCAATCCTTTGCCTGCTCAAATTGGGCTTGATTACGCACATCGAGGGCTTTTTCATCCAACAATTGCTGCACAGCGGCGGCAATAATGTCATCAATCAAGATTTGCACTTGACCGAAGGGATTGAAATACATCGCCAATTTCGCCTTATTCGGCAAAGCTTGCTGTAAGTGTTTCACCGGTGATGGAATGTTTAGCAGCAATAACCGTCGCAGACCTTGGCGATGGGCATCTAAGGCCTCAAATTCATCATCAAATAATTTGATCGCAACACTGTCTTTTTTATCGATCAGCGCCGGAAACGCCCGCACTTGGTAATTGCCTTTTTGCTGCTGATATTGCTGCGGCAAATCGCCAAAGGACCACTCAGTTAACGCTTCTTGCTCTATACCTTTATCCGCGACCTGACGAATGGCCTTCGCCACCACGCCCTGCAACTCGGCTTTTAAGGTATCGAGCACACGACCTTCGGCCACTAAGTTGTTTTTATCGTCTTCGATTTTAAAGTTCATCTGCAAATGCGCGGGCAGTTGCGTTAAATCAAAATCCTCCGGCGATATACGCGTGCCACTCATGCGCAGCAATTGCTTGCACATAGCTTCAAGCAAACTGGCACTAAAAGGCACCATAGCCTGCACACAAGCGCGGGCATAGTCAGGCGCGGGCACAAAATTACGTCGTAAACTCTTAGGCAAAGATTTGATCAGCGCGATGCACTTTTCTTCCCTTAGCCCTGCCACTAGCCAATCAAAATCGCTATCGTCGATTTGATTAAGCAGCGCCACCGGAATGTGAACCGACACGCCGTCATCCGCCGCCGCGGGTTCAAAGTGATAACTTAGCTGCAGGCGCAAATTGCCCTTGTGCCACGTATCGGGAAAATCCAAGGTCGAGATATGGTCGGCATTGCGCTGCATTAACAGTGCTTTGCTGAAATCGAGTAAATCCGGTTGCTCGCGCTTTGCCTTCTTCCACCAGCCAAAAAACAGCTGGGCGTTGTAAATCCCTTCCGGGATCCGCGGCTCGTAAAAGTCCACCAACACTTGCTCGTCCACCAAAATATCGCGGCGACGGGATTTATGCTCGAGGGATTCAATGTCTTCGAGCAGCTTTTGGTTAGCGACAAAAAATGCTTCTTGGGTCTGTAACTGCCCTTCTGCCAAAGCGCTGCGGATAAAAATCTCACGCGCTTCAACGGGATCGATGGGGCCGTATTGCACTTTACGACGGTGCACAACCGTCAAGCCGTAGAGCACTTGATTCTCAAGGGCGATAACGCTGCCAGGTTTTGCCTCAAAATGGGGCTCCACATAGCTTTTCTTGATCAAATGCGCCGCTAAGGGCTCTAGCCATTCGGGTTCGATTTTGGCGCAGCAGCGAGCGAATAAGCGTGAGGTTTCGGTAAGCTCAGCCGCCATGATCCACTTAGGGCCTTTTTTGGCCAAAGGCGAACCGGGAAACACAAAGAATTTACGATTACGCGCACCTAAGTACTCGTTATTGTTATCTTTAAAACCCACATGGCTCAATAAGCCCGACAACAGCGCGCGGTGCAAGCTGTCGTAATTGGCTGGCGTATCGTTTAAGCGCCACTTTAAATCGTGCACGGCTTGCTTAAGCTGGGCGTATAAATCCTGCCACTCGCGAACGCGTAAATAGGCTAAATATTCATCGCGGCACTTTTTACGAAACTGACTAGCAGATAACTCTTTTTGTTGATCTTTTAAATGCTGCCACAGGTTTATCCAGCTGACGAAATCGGAACTGGGATCGGCAAAACGCCGATGGGCTTCATCACTGGCTTGCTTCTTCTCCATCGGACGTTCGCGGGGATCTTGAATCGATAAGCCCGCGGCAATCACCAGCACTTCGTTCAAACAACCTAACTGCTGACTCTCGACCACCATACGCGCCAAACGCGGATCCACAGGAATTTGCGCCAAGTTGCGCCCAAGTGGCGTCAGCACTAGCTTGCCGTATTTGCTCTCAACCGCTTGTAATTCTTCGAGCAACAGGAAACCATCGCGGATATGGCGTGGATCGGGTGGCTCGATAAAGGGGAAACCGGCGATATCACCCAAACCGATGGCGAGCATCTGCAAAATGACCGAAGCCAAGTTAGTGCGCAAGATTTCAGGATCGGTAAACGCCGGACGATTATTAAAATCCGCCTCATCGTACAAACGAATACAAATACCCGGCCCTACACGTCCACAACGGCCTTGACGTTGATTGGCGCTCGCCTGCGAGATAGGTTCAATCGGTAAACGTTGCACCTTAGTCCGATAGCTATAGCGGCTAATGCGCGCCGTACCTGGGTCAATAACGTAACGAATGCCCGGCACAGTCAACGAGGTTTCCGCCACGTTCGTCGCGAGTACAATCCGCCGACCTCTGTGACTACTGAAAACTTTAGACTGCTCACCGTAAGATAAACGCGCGTACAACGGCAAAATTTCGGTATCGCGGTAATTACGCCGACTCAATTGCTCGGCCGTATCGCGAATTTCCCGCTCGCCGTTCATAAAGATCAGAATGTCGCCCAGCCCTTCGGCCACCAGTTCATCGACGGCGGCAAAAATGCCTTCGATTTGATCTAAATCGGCATCGCTATCTTGCACTAAGGGTCGGTAACGGGTTTCGACCGGAAAGGTACGGCCCGACACTTCGATAATAGGTGCATTGTTGAAATGCTTAGAAAAACGCTCAACGTCTATGGTCGCCGACGTGATAATAACTTTGAGATCGGGGCGTCTTTTGAGAATTTGTTTGAGGTAGCCCAGAATAAAATCGATGTTGAGGCTGCGCTCGTGGGCCTCATCTATGATGATGGTATCGTATTGATCAAGATTGCGATCGGACGTCAATTCCGCCAGTAAAATACCGTCGGTCATCAACTTGATATAAGAGTCACTCTTAAGCGCATCGGCAAAACGCACTTTAAAGCCAACCACTTCACCGAGCGGACTTTGTAATTCTTCTGCGACTCGGCTCGCCACACTGCGGGCTGCTAAACGTCGTGGCTGGGTGTGGCCTATCATGCCACGGCAACCTAGGCCCAGTTCCAAACAGATTTTAGGTAACTGGGTCGTTTTACCCGAGCCCGTTTCACCGGCGATGATCACCACTTGATTGCCCGCAATCGCGCGTGCAATATCATCGCGCATCAAGGAAACGGGCAGGTTTTCAGGATAGTGGATTTTAGGCCGAGCGTTACGACGCTGCTCAACCTTCTCAAACGCCGCCTGCGCTTGCTCGCTCAGCTGAGCTAAGACTTGGGTCTTTTTATCTGAGTCGGCTTCTTTATTGAGCTTAAATAAACGACGACGGATCCGCGACGCGTCGCTCTGATAACAAAGATTAAGAAAGGCGTTCGATAGCGGATGTTTGTCTGAGTTCAAATCCAAATTCCATTGCTAGCATCAAAAACGGCGATCCTAGCAAGGAAAGTGGCGTAATGGTATTGCTAATTTACTCTGCACTCAGTATATGGCGTGTCAGTTTCGCACTGGCTCGACTTAGATTAAACCGGTGACAGATAACATTGTTGCATATAGATATTCATGGCTTTGAGCACATTGGTGCGATTAATCGTGCCAATTACTTTGCCATGTTCAACCACTGGATACACTTTAGGTTTAGGCCCTAGCATTTGTTCGGCGAGCTGCAAAATACTGTCATCTGGCCCAACGAACAGCACTTCAGTGCGCATGCAATCCTTCACCACTGAGGTCATATCACAGTGATAGCTACTTTTGATCATTACAGCCAAACAATCCTGCTGGGATAAAAAGCCCACCAAATCGCCCGTATCATCAACCACTGCTGCGCCCATTTTATTATTATCTAACAGCTTTTCGACCGCAGTCGCAAGCGACATATTAGCGCGCAGCAACACGGGCTGACGATCCATATGGTCGCGGATTTTAATTAAGTCCATAGTCTTTCCCTCGAATTAACCCTACGTTTGTAGTCTAGTCAAAATATCGGCAAGAATGCGCGATTTATATCGATTGGGCTTATCTAGTGTATAACCCTATGTCAACAAAGGCAGCCAGAAAGAGCAACTTAGAGTTAACTGAAGCGAACACTACAAACTGAAATCAGGCAAGTATCCGATTGAGCTTCAATGGCGGCAGATAATACCATCCGTCTTCGGTGATCATTTTACTTGTCATTCCAACGCATTTAAATTCGCTATTGATACAAGCTATAAGTCGATATAAAAGCGATAACCCACACCGGGCTCAGTCCGCACATACTGAGGTTCACTCGGGGAGTCGCCTAATTTTTGCCTTAAGTGACTGACCACAATTCGTAGATAATGTGTGTCTTCTGTATGAGCGGGTCCCCAAATTTCTTTGAGCAACTGAGTCTGAGTGACAACGCAGTTAGGTGACGACGCCAATTTAGACAATACTGCGTATTCTTTGGGTGTGAGTTCAACAATTTGATGATCAACTTTAACCAGCCTGCGACTTAAATCAATCTGCAACTTGCCGTCATCTAATATGGGTAATTTTTCAGGTTTGATATGGTCCCTTAAAATCGCCCGCACCCTTGCCAGTAACTCTTCCACACTAAAAGGTTTGGTCACATAATCCTGCGCGCCTGCATCTAATGCTGCGACTTTTTCTTTATCTTGATTGCGAACCGACAATACAATCACAGCAACATCGGACCATCCCCGTAACTCCTGTAGCACTTGATGGCCTTCCATATCCGGCAAGCCTAAATCCAAAATAACTAATTCAGGTTGCTGTCGAGCGACAGCTGCGAGCCCTTGCTGACCATTTTCAGCTTCGGTAACGTCATAGCCCTCACTGGTGAGTGCAATCCGCAGCATGCGGCGTATTTGGGTCTCATCATCGATAACCACGATTTTTATTGCCACGTCTCTAGTCCATTCTGTGGTTAATTAAGGATATTTTGGCTAAAAATGATTAGCCAGGAACGGGATAGTCTAACGGCAATTCAACTTCAAAACGAGTACCTTGCCCCTGTAGGCAATCGGTAACGCGAACACTACCGCCGTGTGCAGCTATCATGCCTTTGCAAATAGCCAGCCCCATACCTGTATTCTGTTTTTTCTGATCGCCATCGGCAACCACATAAAACATATCGAAAATTTGATCCCTATGACTGGCGGGAATCCCCGGCCCTCTGTCTTCAATGGCAATACAGCAACGGTGATTAGAAATGGTTAATTCAATACAAATAGGCTCTTCTGGTGGTGAAAATCGAACAGCATTCTCTAGAATGTTAAATAATCCTTGTTCAATCAGCGCCGCATGCACAAAGAGGAGTGGGGGTTCTTTCTCTCTGTGATATTCAACGATTGCATTAGGGAAATAGCGTTTAAGCCTGCCAAGTACGCTGCCAATAATGTCATCTGCCGAAACCCAATCACGCTCTATGCTCAAAGTGCCATGACCCAGGCGTGTCATATCGAGTAGATTTTGGATATAGCTGTCCAAGCGACGGCTTTCTTGCAAAATAGTATCAAGTAGCTCGTTGCGGTCAGCCTCTAGCAATTGTTTATTCAATAATTTTAAGCTCTCCGCCGCCCCCATCATGGCTGAGAGTGGTGATTTTAGATCGTGAGACACTGACGATAATAATGCGGAACGTAACTGCTCAATTTCTGTTTTCACCCGTGCCGATTCAAGATCTGACACTAACTGAATACGCCGCCATGTATTAGCGCCTTGCTGTAACATGGCTAAAATAAGCTCTCTATCAAACGGACTGAGTTCGTTGACCGTAGGTTGCCAATCTAAAATCGCCGCGCCAATCGTCGTACCTTCAAGTTCAATGGGGAACACACTCACACCCGATGCGCTCAAGGTATCGCTCAAACGCCCCGCCGCTTGCCCATGGCGCAAGGTCCAATCGATTGCGGCTAAATCAAGGTCGTTAAATGGCGTATTCAACAGTGGTAAATAGGATCGCTGACCATCTTTACGCTGCAAAACAATATAACAATCAGCATTCACTGAACCAGCAATCTTGCGCCCTATCGTTTGCCAAAGGGCTTTTTCATCATCGGCGACCGATAATTCTTGGGCAACATCTTTTAAGGTTTCAGCATAACGATTTGACTCACGCAGTAAAATAAACTGATTTCTGATCCGAGATGCCGCAGGGCCACTGATAAGCCCTATACACATCAAAAAGATTAAAGTGGCAATATCATCCTGACTATTTACATTCATAGTAAATTTGGGATCAGTAAGAAAGAAATTAAAGCTGAAAAAAGACCACACCGCGGTTGCCATGGCAGGCCTAGCGCCATAGGTTAAACCAATGCTGACAATCAAGAAAACATATAACAACACCAGATTGCCATTACTGAGCCAAGCATCTAAAAATGCCACCAGCGGAAAAATAACCACCACGCCAATCAGCCCAAGAATATGGCCTCGAAGATCACCAAAACTGGCTTTAGGCGTAATAGGATCTCGTACTTGCATTTGGTTTTCGGGTGCGTGATAGACACTCACCTCAACAGGTAAACCAGACTCAATCAAGCGTTGATACAGTCTTTTACGCCACCAAGGATAGGTGCGTTTCACACCCGCGCCGACTAATACTGTGTTAATTCGATGCAGGGCTATGTAAGGTAAAATGGCCTGATAACTGCTCGTGTCGCGTAATACTTCGGTCTGCGCGCCAAGTTCCTTCGCTAAGGCAAAGGCCTCATTTAGCCTTTTCCGCTGATAAAGGCCCAGCGCTTTGCCGGTATCGACCCAAAGCACTAACCAAGGAATTTGCCGCCGCTCGGCAATCTGCCGACCTATACGGATCAAATACTGATGATCACTGCTGTTACTCACTAAAACCAACAATCTGTCTTTGAGAACAAAATCCGTTCCCTGTGCTTTGGCATCGAGTTCACAAATCAGTTTTGCATCGACTCGCTCTATGACTTTTTTCATTGCCAATTCGCGCAGTGCAGTCAAATTCGAGACCGAAAAAAAAGCATCTAAAGCCGAGCGAGCATACTCTGGCAGATAAACTTTGCCTTGCTGTAAGCGTTCGATGAGTGTTGATGGCGGCAAATCGACAAATATAATTTCATGGGCTTCATCAAGAAAGCGATCGGGGACGGTTTCCCGTACCCGCACTTGAGTAATTTGCAAAACCAGATCATTCAAACTGACCAAATGTTGGATATTGACTGTGGTATAGACATCAATGCCCGCAGCCAATAATTCTGCGACGTCTTGATAGCGCCGTTTATGGCGACTACCGGGGACATTCGTGTGGGCCAACTCATCGACTAAGATAAGCTTAGGCCGACGAAGCAGCGCCGCATCCAAATCGAATTCCGTTAAACGATTATGATGATAATCAATGGGTTTACGTGCCAATACCTCAAAACCCGCTACCATGGCCTCGGTATCGGCACGCCCATGGGTTTCCACCAGTCCAACCAGCAAATCGACACCTTGCTGGGCCATTTCCCTTGCCGCACTGAGCATTGCATAGGTCTTGCCCACGCCAGGTGCCGCCCCAAGAAAAACCGTCAGTTTACCTTTATCATTTTGCTGTATCTGACTTAAGAGCGCATTGGCTTGCTGTGTTTGACTGATTGGTACCACGATTAGAAACTCCTTGAAAGACTCACTATCCAGCGCGCATCACACAGGGACTGGCACTGACTCTGCGATAAATCCGTATCGACATAACCGACACTCAACACATCCTGCTCAGTCATATTGAGGTTCAGCCCAACTCGCCAATCTAAATAGTGGCTATTGCTTGCGGCCATAGAACCTAAAAACAGTGCCATATCTTGCTGAGAAGCAAAAAAATTGCTCCCAAGATGCAGTACTAGACTTACATTAGAGAACAGCTGCGGCTCATAACTGGCATAAACATACTGAAAATCGTCCACATTCTCGCCAAAATAATCAGGAGAATAAACCAGCCCTAACTTAGCATCGGCGTAGCTTACCACAGCATAAATTTCGTTATAACTCAGGTCGGTATCGTCCTGAGAGTATTGGTAACGTATCACGCCTAGGTCCGTTGTTAAGCCATTATCCCAATCTTTAGCCCAGCCAGCGGACAAGTCGAGTTCTAAACTTCCATCCCCAAATTCGATGTTACTGCCCCAAAGCGAGCCATACCAGCCAGAATCATGGCTTAGGGTATACCCTGCTTGAACTGCAGGTCCTTCATCAGTTTGAGAAATACCGCGAAACGCATAATCACTTATGAGCATCACACTCCCTTGACTCTGCCAAGAGGCATTGCCCCCATGAGTCTCAGTGCTGGCAAGCGCGCCCATAGAGAGTGAAGATAACGCCATCATCACACTCGCACAGAGGCGCGAACAAGGAGCTGACTTAATCGGTAACATAAAAATTTATCCTTAAATTCAGTAGAATATTGTTTTATTGAGCGTGTTTAGCAATCTGGTCGAGAGCGAGGTTAAGCTTGAGCACATTGACGCGCGCTTGCCCAAAAATGCCCCACTGCGGTGGTTCGATAAATTGCGCCACTAAGGTCAACACTTGTGGTTCGGCTAACTGTCGAGCCTGAGCCACGCGCGCAACTTGCAGTTTGGCCGCTGCGGGTGAAATATGGGGATCCAGTCCCGCGCCCGATGTGGCGAGTAAATCCACAGGGATATCAGCGGCCTGAACGGATTCTCTGCCTTGGATTTCTTGGCTTGTTGCCATCACACGTTCACGTAACGCCGGGTTACTCGGCGCAAGGTTACTACCACCTGTCGCCATAGGATCGTAACCGACAGCGCTCGGCCGACTAAAAAAATAGGCCGGATTAACAAAGGGCTGAGCGATGAACTCAGAACCCATAGCAACATTATCCCTGTGGATCACACTGCCCTTAGCTTGTACGGGAAATAAAGCGCCACCGAGCTGAGTCACAGTGCCGGTATAGACAACACCACACACAAATAACAGGGCGAGACTGGCTCTCAATCCCATAACGGCATGCTGAGTTTTAGTGGTATATACGATTGAATTCATTACTGTCTCCTAGAGCATAAGGGCAATGATTGAGTCGAGCGCTTTAATGCCGACAAAGGGTAAAATCACCCCACCTAAGCCATAAATCAGCATGTTATTTCGCAGTAATTTTTCGGCACTTATGGGTCTGAGTTTGATGCCTTTTAATGCCAATGGAATTAAGGCGGGAATGATAAGAGCGTTAAATACGAGCGCTGCGAGTACGGCTGAGGTTGGGCTGTGAAGCTGCATCAGATCCAGTGCACCAATCGCAGGCAAAGCCCCCGCAAATACCGCTGGAATAATGGCAAAATACTTAGCCACATCATTAGAGAGAGAAAATGTAGTCAAGGCGCCGCGGGTGATCAGCAATTGTTTTCCGACTTCAACGATAGCCAGTAATTTAGTGGGATCAGAATCCAAGTCCACCATATTGCCAGCTTCTTTAGCGGCTTGAGTACCTGAGTTCATCGCAAGACCTACATCGGCCTGCGCTAATGCCGGCGCATCGTTAGTGCCATCCCCCACCATAGCCACTAATCGACCTTTGGCCTGCTCTGCGCGAATAAGGGCAAGTTTATCCTCAGGTTTAGCTTCAGCGACAAAATCATCGACCCCAGCTTCGGCGGCAATCACGCCAGCCGTTAGCGGATTATCCCCTGTCACCATGATGGTCCGTACACCGAGCGCCCTTAAACGGGCAAACCGCTCCGCAACGCCTGGCTTAATCACGTCACTTAAGGCTATAACCCCTAAAATGTGCGTGCCACTGGCGACGACTAAGGGAGTGCCCCCCTGCAAAGCCACTTTGCGGATAAGCGCGTTAACAGATTCAGGCCAGTGAATTTGATGCTGCTGCGCCCAAAACTGCATCGCATCGCCCGCGCCTTTAATGCCTTGAATACCATCGGTTAAAATGACCCCAGAAACCCGAGTCTCCGGTGTAAATGGGATAAAAGTCGCATCCGTAGGTTTGACGGGTAACACCGCGCCCAAATCTATGGCCAATTTGAGTACAGATTTCCCTTCTGGGGTGGGGTCATCGAGGGAAGAAAGCACCGCCGCATCACGCAACATCTCAGCTGCAATGCCTTTCACGGGTAAAAATGCGGTCGCTTGACGATCGCCGAAAGTGATAGTGCCAGTTTTATCCAGCAGTAACGTATCGATATCCCCCGCAACTTCCACGGCTTTACCCGATTTAGCGACCACATTGGCGGCTAAGGCGCGGTTCATGCCTGCAATACCAATAGCGGGTAACAAGCCACCAATCGTCGTTGGGATCAAACACACTAACAGCGCAATTAACATAGTGTAATCAAGGCTTGCACCGACGAAACCCGCCATGGGTGGCAAAGTCACCACCACGATAAGGAAAACCGCAGTCAATGATGCAAGTAGCACAGTCAACGCCGTTTCGTTCGGTGTTTTCTGACGCTTCGCCCCTTCGACCAGCCCTATCATACGATCTAAAAAGCTATTCCCAGGATCGTTGGCAACCAGCACGGTAATTTCACCCGTAAGTACCTTAGTGCCGCCAATCACACCGGAATGATCTGTGCCCGCTTCACGCAGCACAGCCGCAGATTCACCGGTAATCGCCGATTCGTTGATAGTGGCTATCCCTTCGATGATTTCACCATCGGCAGGAATATAATCACCCTGTAAAACCCTCACCTTATCGCCTTTGACAAGCAAAGTTGCGGATACTGATTCCAACTCACCGTGGCGTATGCGCCGAGCCTGCAAGGCCTCTTTCGCCGACTTTAAGCTGGCCGCTTGTCCACGACCCCTTGCCTCTGCCACGGATTCCGCAAAGTTAGAAAACCACACGGTAAGCAAAAGAATAAGGGTCGTGGCTAACTCAAAACCAACAGTCTCGCCATTGAAGAACTTTTGTCCAGTGATCAAAGCGGCAAGTAAAGCGCCGACCATCACCACGAACATCACAGGGTTGCCAGCCATACTCACTAAGGACATTTTCTTTACAGCACCAAAGGCAGCTTGCTTCACGCCAGCGCTATCTAATATTTGAGCAGGTTTATGCATGACTATTTCTCCAGACTCATAGTGGCAAGTTCTAAAGCTTCGCCAATAGGGCCTAATACCGCCGCAGGTAAGAAAGACAAGAAGTTAATGATTAAAATCACAGCAATAAGGGTGAAACAAAAGGTGGGACTCTCGAGCTTCAAGCTCGCGTTACTGTCGGGGCTCACTCTTTTACTCGACATCATCCCCGCAATCGCCAGCGGTAAAAACAGCGGCAGGTATCGACCAAGCAGTAAGGCGATAACGCAACTAATATTCCACCAAGGCGTGTTATCACCTAAACCTTCAAAACCCGAACCGTTATTAGCAAAAGCGGAGGTATATTCGTAAAAGACTTGCGAAATTCCATGAAAGCCGGGGTTGCTGTTGCCCGTAATACTCGGGATAGCCACAGTGATCGCCGTCAAACCTAAGACGCACAAGGTAGGTAAAACTAATAGACTTCCCAAAAGGGTGATTTCACGGGTTTCGAGCTTACGACCAAATATCTCTGGCGTACGGCCAATCATCAATCCCGATAAGAAAACAGCAATCCACACATAAACGATAAAGTTAACAAAACCGCAGCCAATACCGCCCCATATCGCATTAAGTAACATGCCTGATCGCGTCATCAATCCCCCGATTGGATTGAATGAATCGTGCATGGCATTGACCGAACCGTTAGAGGTTTGTGTGGTAAAAGAAGCCCATAGCGCCGAAAGCTCAGGTCCAAAGCGAACTTCTTTACCCTCCATATTAGGCCCTTGGGCGCTTAATCCCGCAAAGGCGGCGTTGGGTTGCAACTCGCTGTACACAGTTGCCCCAAGAAAACTGACGCTCAATAAACCCATAGCAACCAGAGCCATCAAGGTAAATTTTTTGCGTCTTAGCATTCCGCCAGCCATAAAGACGACGGCCATAGGGATCAGCACTAAGGCAATGGTCTCGATTGCATTACTGACTGGCGTTGGGTTTTCAAGAGGGTTACTACTGTTGGGGCCATACCAGCCCCCGCCATTAGTGCCTAACTGCTTGATGGCCACCATAGAAGCAACGGGGCCGATCGGAACGACCTGCTCAGTGATAGGTGATGCAGAATCTAAGGTGTTTACTTTTTGCGCACCGTCAAAACTACTCGGTACGCCTTGCCAAGTCAGTAACAGCGCCACAATAGCCGCTAATGGCAGCATAAGTCTGAGCACACCGCGCACTAAGTCAACATAATAGTTACCCAGATTTCGAGCCTCGCCCTCTTTGGCGCTGTCATTATTCAACCCGCCTAACATTCCCCGCAAAATCGCCACACAAACCGCCAGCGCCATGGCTGGAGTAACAAATTGCAGCGTGACAATGACAAATCCTTGGGATAAATAACTGAGCTGAGCCTGCCCGGAATAGTGCTGTTGATTGGTATTGGTGAGGAATGACACCGCAGTGTGCAAAGCCAGATCCCAAGATAATGGTCCTATACCATCGGGGTTAAGTGGTAACACATGTTGGAATTTAAGGATAAGAAACGCCAAAATGCCAAGTACCAAGTTGCTGATAAGAAACGCCGCACCATAGGATTTCCATGTCATTCCCGAATGGGCATTTACGCCTATAGCCCGATAAATCCACTTTTCAATGGGATTAAATAAACGATCTGAAAAATGGGACTGACCAGAGAAAACCCCTGTCATATAGGATCCCAACAGCCATGCGAGCCCAAGCGCAGTAGTAAAAATAAGGGTAATTTCAAACATAACGACTCCTAAAACTTATTAGGGGCAAACATTGCCACTGCTAAGTAGATGAAAAGTGCTATGGAAAGTATTAGAAATATCCAGTCCATATAATTTGTCCTTAAGAAAGTGAGTAACAGGACAAATATATGAATTAACCGCGTAAAGTCTCTAGAGTTCAAATGACTAATCCCGTAAAGAATACGTAAAAGTCATCATAATCAGTGGTAAATAAGGCCAAAATAAACCATGGCATTAGCTATAAAAGTAAAATAAAAATGCCAGCTAGAAATACTAACTGGCATTAACACATGACCTAGCGATGATATTGTAGATTAATTAAGCTCTATATTTTTCATTTTATTATAGCTATCAGTCTTAATCTCTTTAAGTACACCTTTATTGTCATCAATAAATAATGCTTTTATATCATTCTGATTAGCGACGACTAATCCTTCTTGACTTCCTAAACATAATAGCGCTGTAGACCAAGCATCTGCTCTAGCCGGATCCGTTGCCAATACAGTTACAGATACTGTGTTATGGGTTACGGGTTTACCGGTTCGCGCATCAATAATATGTGAATAGCGCTGCCCTAAATGATCAAAATAATGACGATATGTACCCGATGTCATGATCGCTTGAGGGAAATCAATAAGCAGAACCTTTTGCATTGTTCGCTGTTCGGGCAGCGGTTTTTCAATCGCGATTTTCCAAGCAGAACCGTCGAGCTTACTGCCGTGTACGACCATTTCACCGCCAATCTCTACCAAATAATTATCGATATTGTATCGCTTTAGCACATCTGCAACTTTGCCTACGCTATATCCCTGTCCAATCGAAGATAAATCAAGATGTACCTCTGGCAAATCTTTAGTTAACATTTGATTATCAATACTTAAATGATGTAAGCCAACATAGGTTAATGTCTGTTGAAGTGCATTTTCTGTAGGAATAGTTAATTGATTATGGGTAAATCCCCACAAATCGAATAATGGTTTAATGGTCAAATCATAACAACCCTCCGTTTTTGAAGTGACCTCCTTGGCTATCCCTATGAGCCCTAAAATATCATCCCCGACCGCCATAGCTGAGTGCATACTGTTAAAACGAGAAATCACTGAATCTGAACGGTAAGTAGACATATGAAGATCTATTTCTGCCAATTGCCGCTCAATCTCGCGGTTTATCTCTGTACTATTTAACTTGTCTTTACTCCAAAATGTCACATGCCAACTCGTTCCCTGCGCAAGGCCTTCTAACTTGGTATACACTGGCGATTTCTGACACCCTACTAGCATAATGAGTAATATACATCTCAATAACCATTTCATTTACTGCCCCTCCCAGTCAATTCGACAAATTAACCATAAAATACACTTAAAATTAAAATCGCCAGAATGCCCGTGAGAAAATAATGAGTACAGGAAATATTTCTAATCGCCCAAAAAGCATAGCGACACACATCAGCCATTTAGCCGCATCTTTTAACGTGCCAAATCCAGATGCAGTGTCACCATAACCAATCCCCATATTATTAATGCACGCGGCGACGGTTCCAAAGGCGGTGGCAAAATCATGTCCAATGGCGACCAATCCCCATACAAAAACGCAAGTAAAAAATATGTACAGGAAAAATAATCCCCATACTGAACGAATGACTCTGTCTGAAACAACTTGGCCACTGATCTTTGTCGTTAAAATGGCATTAGGATGAACCAATTGATGAATTTCTCGGATCCCTTGACGGTACAAAAGTAAAAATCTGACAGCTTTAATACCGCCACAAGTAGAACCAAAGCATCCACCAAAAAAGCTCGCGCCTAATAATAAAAGCACAATATGACTGGGCCAATTAGGATAACCTGCAGAGCCTAATCCATTGTCCGTCATAACTGAAACCGTTTGAAAAAATCCATGTACCAATGAATCTTTAATATCAAAAGTTTGAGTACGATTCAGCTCTAAACAAGCGATCCCAACAACGATAGATAATATGAGAATAAAAAATCGAACCTCCGCATTATACCAAATAGGCTTGAAGCTTCGCCGAACTAACACTATGTAGTATAAGGCGAAATTGATTGCTGCAAGTATTGAAAACACACCACCCACAAGCTCAATTGCAGCACTGTTATAATATCCTAAGCTGTCACTATGTGTGGAAAATCCACCCAATGAAACGGTAGATAGACTATGACATATGGCATTAAACCAATTCATTCCTGCAAGTTTATAAGCAACTGCACAACCTAAGGCAAGTACGCTATAAAGCCCCCATAAATTTCGAGCCGTATCCGCAAGGCGGGGCGTCATCTTTTCCTCTTTCATGGGACCTGGCATCTCAGACTGATATAATTTTGCGCCACCAATACCAAGAAATGGCATAATTGCAACGGCCAAAACAATTATCCCTAACCCACCGAGGAAATTAAGCTGTGCTCGATAAAATAAAATCGATTTGGGTAGTTCATCAATATCTGAAAAAATCGAGGCTCCAGTCGTCGTAATGCCAGACACACCTTCAAACATGGCATCGGTTAAACTCAAGTCCAATCGTCTATCAAGAAGAAAAGGTAATGCACTCATTAAGGAAAATATCAGCCAAAATAAACAAGCGACCATGAAGCCATCACGTTTTTGCAGATTTTTATTTTCCTCACTTGTCATCTTCCAACCGACCACACCAATAAAAAGGGAGAGGAGGAATGTGATTAAAAATGGAGTGATATATCCATCTTTATAAAATAATGCAACAGCGATAGGCATCAACATGGTGAAGCTATATATGACAATCAAAAAGCTACATAGATGAATTATGGTATGAAATCGAGAGCTAGATTTCTGTATTCCACTGACTGCAATCATTCCAACTCACCTTTAGATATTTATCGTGAAAGACTTAATGAATAATTTATTAGGTATCATAAAATACAAGCGCTCACGTCCTGTTCTAAAATTATATGCAATCGATAACAGAGTTAGGTTAGGAAATAGATCGCCACCTAATACTCTTTGTTGTCGTCTAAGGTGGATTGCAAGTTGACTTATTGTCGCGACAATGGCTATGACAATAAAAGTGATTAGATTGATAAAAACAGCCACATCTATCATTGGGAGAGAATAACAAGGAACATTAGATAAAAAATAAACACGAATAGCTTCAACAAATACAGCCATATACGTATATTGAAAACAACATTGAAGTGTAATCATAACGACAACGAGTTGGAGTACAATAATAATGCTTTAGATGACACCCTCCAAGAGGGTAAATACAAGCAAATAGCGAGTAGGCACTCAGAAATAAAGCTCAACCTAACAGAGAGTTTAAAAACACTTAGTTTGTCCATCAAAATGTAAGTCGTTATGTCATACAGATTTTCACTTTAACAGACGAAAACAATTCTGACGCGTAAAAAAAACGTAAAAAAATACGGAAATTAACTTTAGATAGACAAAATGAATAACATTATATTTTTGAAATCCCCAATCAATTTAACTGGGGATGGTTAGTATCAATATGCTTAAATGGCTAAGGCTTGCTCAAGATCGGCAATCAAATCTTGAGGATCTTCGACGCCAATGCTCAATCTAATCAGGTTGTCATTCACCCCTGAAGCTAGCCGACTCGCAGCATCCATAGCGGCATGGGTGGTACTAGCGGGGTGGCAGGCAAGGCTCTCTAAGTCGCCTAAACTGACCGCTTGAGTAAACAAGTTCAAATGATCTAAAAACTGCGCCGCTCGATTAAAACCCCCTTCGAGCTCAATACTCACCATACCGCCAAAAGCGTTGATGGTTTCACTCAGAACTTGATGACCTTGATCCTCTGCTAGCCCTGGGTAATAAACTTTTGCAACGCTCGGATGGGTTGCAAGAAAAGCGGCGACCTTAGCCGCGCCCGCAAGATGAGCATCCATTCTAAGTGCTAAGGTACGTAAGCCTCGCTGTAATAAATAGGCTTCCTGTGGCCCAATCGCAGCGCCGATATGTTTAAGCGCTATAGTGCGAATAGGTTGCATTAATGCCTTAGGTCCAGCGACAACACCTGCGATTAAATCGCCATGGCCACTTAAATACTTAGTGGCACTGTGCATCACGATATCAATGCCATGTTCCAGCGGTTTGAATAAATACGGGGTTAAAAACGTATTATCACAAATGGTTATAGCGCCCACTTTTTCGGCGGCAAGCTTAACCTTACGGTAGTCACTGACTTTTAAGGTCGGATTGGTGATGGGCTCAAATAAAATAATTTTTGTTTCGGCGGTAATCTCTGCCAATAAATGATCATCATCTTGATAACGGCGCACAGTAATACCCGCGCGGGTTAACGTTTGGATTAAAAATGCCGCAGTGCCACCGTATACGGGGTCGATAAATGCGATTTCATCACCTTGACTCGCTAAGGCATAGAAAATACTGCTGATTGCCGCCATCCCACTCGCAACAACGAGTGCTTCATCAGCCCCTTCCAGTTGTGCTAATTGATATTCAAGCGCCTGCACTGTCGGATTCGCCATGCGACTGTAGATAAAGCCCGGTTGCTCACCTGCAAAACGGGCTCGACCATCCTCGGCACTACCGTAGGCGAAGGTGCTACTTTGATAGATAGGAGTTGTAAGAGCGCCCGTCGAGTTATCAGCGGCATAATGGGTGTGAAGTAATTTAGTTTTAAATTGCATAATAGATCCTAATAACCATTAAATGGCATGAGCGAATGAGGCGTAATGTGCTTGAGCAACGTCGGGATGAGAGCGCAAACGCCCTTTTAATACGTTCTGGCCCACTTGGTGGAAAAGAGGATTTAATGGATCGCTTGCCGGTCCTTGAGCTTTGTTCGCCAGATGCTTTGGCAAAGGTAACAAAGGAACTGTCGCATTCAACTGCGCCGCCATAAAAAAGGCACACGAGTAGCGCTCGACCCCAGCAGGCGGGCTCGTCACCCTATGGTTGGTTGCCTTTAAATACCCATTAGAAGCCAACTCAAGTAATTCACCTATATTCACCACAAAGGCGTCTTCTAATGGCGGTATGCTTAACCAACCGTTGTCAGTCTGAACCTCTAAACCGGATTGCTTATCTTGCAGCACTAAGGTCAAATAGCCAGGATCTTTGTGTGCCCCTACACCTTGGCCTGAAGTCTGTCCATCCGCGCTGGGATAGCGAATAAGCTTCATATGCTGATAAGGACCCGCTTCGATCGTGGCATCAAAGGCGCTTTCTGGCTGCTCTAGCGCAACAGCTAAAGCCCTCAATAGTGTGACACTGGTATCGGCTAAATCCTGTTGCCATGCCAATAAAGTCGATTTCATCTGTGGTAATTGTGACGGCCATTGATTAGGCCCCTGTAGCTGCCACCATATAGGCACATCAGACTGCTGAGGATTAGCCACTTCTTCTTGCATAATATCAAACTGTTCCCGCAAGTCCGGTTTCCCTAAGGTCAATTCACCTTGCAAACGGGTATAACCGCGAAAATGCGGTGTATTAGCCATTTTCACCGCAAGTTTATCTACGACGGGCAGCGCAAAGAAATCTGCCGCTAACTGAAGTACTTGCTGCTGTCTAGCAAGCTCAATGCCGTGGCCGGTGAGATAGAAAAACCCTATTCTTCTGGCAGCATCGGCAAGCTTAGTAATAAAAGCGTTACGACGTTGTCCACCCGCATGCCAATCACTTAAATTCAATATCGGTAATTGTTCCATCAATGACTCCCATTTAATGCATTGTCTGAGCCGAATTCTATGCCTTTATGGGTCGATGGATAATGAATTAATAACTATTTGATATATTAAACGGTAATAATAGATCATTTGGATATATAGACATCTAGGCTTCTATACTGCTAGATTTGAATTTCAAAGGTTAAAACAGCGGTAATTATTAGGCCAACTCAAACCGCACCACTCAGATAAACATCATAAGCCATACTGCTTAATGATCTTTATCTGGTTATTTTTCAATATATTAGTACAATTAAGATATAAAAATAAAAGCGAGTCCACTTTTGCGGCACTCGCTTTTTAAGGTTTCGAAGTTTTAACGTTTCTAAGTCATGTCAGTTATAAACCTAGATGCTTCTACCAATGACATTATTGATCATGCCAAATCAGCACTTGGGCTGGCTCACCATTACTACGGGTGGCGCGGTACATACCTTCGGTATTAAATGGCGTAGCAATATTGCCACGCTGATCGACTGCAATCACACCACCCGAACCGCCAGCAGTGATAAGACGTTGATTAATAACTTCATCTGCAGCCTGAATGATGGATTTTTGCTGATATTTCACCTTGGCACAAATATCCCCCGCGACGAGGTAACGGATAAAGAATTCACCATGACCCGTTGCCGATACGGCACAAACACCGTTTTCAGCATAAGTGCCAGCACCGATGACAGGAGAGTCACCAATACGACCAAAGCGTTTTGCCGTCATACCACCGGTCGATGTACCTGCAGCTAAGTTACCCTTTTTATCTAAGGCGACAGCACCAACGGTACCAAATTTGTAATCGAGGTCCTTCATCTCAACATTAGCAACTTGTTCAGATTTAGCCGCAGCTTGCAGTTTTTGCCGTGCATCGAGTAATTGCTGATAACGCTCGTCAGTATCAAAATGACGGTTTGGCACTAAAGTAAAACCTTGAGTCAGTGCAAATTCTTCCGCTCCTGCGCCCGAGAGCATCACGTGCTCAGATTTATTCATCACGGCCAAGGCTAAGTCAATTGGATTGGCAATATGACGCACTCCAGCGACAGCGCCGGCATTCATCGTTTTGCCATCCATAATAGAGGCATCTAATTCATGTCCGCCGTCATAGGTATAAACCGCGCCTATACCAGCATTAAACAGAGCACTATTTTCAAGGATATTAATTGCGGTTTGTACTGCCACTAAGCTGTCACCGCCCTCCTCTAAGACTTTTGAGCCTTTATCGACCGCTTCCTTTAACTTATCTTTGTAGGCTTGGCGTTGTTCAGGGGTGAGATTAGCTTTAGAAATCGTCCCCGCGCCGCCGTGGATCGCAATGGCGAACGGTTTATCATTGGCAAAGGTGTTATGTGACATAAAAAGTAGGCCCGAAATAATTAAACTAAAGGTGGCTAATTTTGTTTTCATTCTTTACATCCCCTTAAAAAGTAGCGTCCTTTGTAACCATTTCATCGTGTAATTTCAATCATCTCCTTGCCTGTTGGTTTTATTCTGGCGACAATGATGCCAAATCACAGGGACTATAAAGTGCAGCCATTTTTGCAAATCACCTCACATTACATTCGTCTTTGCTTGTTTCTGAGTCTGATTTCAGTCACATCAGTCGCGGCAGCAGATGATTTTATCAAATTATCTGTTACAGGCGTAAATGAAGCGCTTCGAAGCAACATAGTTGCTCACTTAGGCGCTTTACCTGAATCTGAGGTGCAGCGCCGTGCCTTTTTGTTTAATGTCGATGACAATATCAGCACCGCCTTAGAATCCATGGGCTACTATCACGGTGAAGTAGAAGAAAAGCTGATTGAGCATGACAAGGGACCGTGGGAATTAAAACTTGAAATCAGCCCCGGCGAGCCAACCATTGTTCAGTGGGTCGATATTAATTTTAGTGGTGAAATGCTTGATGACCGAGCCTTCGATCAATGGCTCGCAAAGGTCAACATTAAACCCGGCGATGTGTTAAATCACGGTGTTTACAGCGACGTAAAATCGCAACTCGTCACCTTAGCCTTGGCACGAGGTTACTTCGATGGCGAATTTACTGAATCACAAATTAAAGTTAACCGCGATATTAATACCGCACAGGTAAGTTTACATTTTGATTCAGGCAAACGTTACCGATTTGGCCAAGTCAGTTTCGATGGCCATAGCTTAGAACCCGATATATTAGAGGATCTTATCCCCTTTAAAGAAGGTGCTTCATACTCAACTCGCCGTGTAAGCGCCTTGAATCGTCAGTTATTAGATACTGGTTATTTCGCCAATATCAAAGTGATCCCGCAAATCGATAACGTCGAAGATAACCATATTCCAATGCGAGTCGAATTAACGCCTAAGGCAAGTCACGCAATTGAACTCGGTTTTGGTGGTGATATTGGCAAAACAGATCAAGCCTTTGATCCGAGGGTGCGCGTGACTTGGCGTACACCACAAATCAATAAATACGGGCATTCCCAAGAAACCAGTCTCGAATGGTCGCCCGATAGACCAAAGTTATTAACCACTTATACGATTCCGCTCACACATCCCTTAGACGATCAATTAAAGATCCGCCTCGGTTTGCTGCGGGACAAATACGGTGTGACTCAAGTATATGATGCCGAGAATCGTGATTTTAGTAACACAGGCCAGCTCGAGTCGACTAAGTACCTTCTGGGACTATTACGTCAGCAAAGACTAGAAAATCAATGGCTAATGAGTTATTCGTTGGAGGCCATACGCGAAGAATATACCCAGTCTGACGTCGATTATATGCCGTCGTTTTATCTGGCAGGAATTAACTTTTCTCGAACTAGCCGGGGGGATAACTCACTGGATCCTAAATCCGGGTTTAGACAAATTTACAGCCTAGACTATGCCGATCCCTATTTAGGATCAGAAACCCGCCTAGCCCGCTTACAAGCTAAATTTAAATGGATTGATACCTTCTTCGATAACCACAGAATCGTCGCTCGTATTGATTTAGCAGCCAACTTAGCTAACGAAAATGATCTTGCCTCTATCCCACCATCACTTCGCTATTTTGCCGGTGGCGATCAGAGTGTCCGCGGTTATGGTTATCAAGAACTCGGCCCCTATTTAGACTATGTTGCTGACGATGGAAAAACCAATCGCGAGGTTATCGGTGGCCGCTATTTAATGGTTGGTAGTTTGGAATATCAATATTATGTGACCCCCACTTGGCGGGTCGGCACATTTATCGATGCGGGTAACGCCTTCGATAATAATCAATTTGAACCTGTCGTCTCTGTCGGTGGCGGTATCCATTGGATCTCCCCGATTGGTCCAATCAAATTAGATTTAGGGGTCGGATTGAAAGAAACTGAGACCATTGAAAGATCATGGCGAATTCACCTAACCATGGGGACAGATCTATGAGTCAGCCCCCAGAGCATAATAAGCCAAGCGAACAAGATATCGTTGATAATCCCATCATTGAAGCCAATGAAGCCGAAGCCACTGAAACCATAGTGACCTCTGTCACCCCATCGGTGTCATTCATTCAAAGACTGTGGCGGCAGTTCAAACTCTGGACTCGGATTATTATCTATGTGCCATTGGGGCTTTTAGTGTTAATCGCCCTATTACTCGGCACTGAATTTGGCTCGCGCATTACCGTGGGTTTAGCCGATCAATTTGTACCCGATCTTGAACTGACTTATACCTCTGGTTCCATTAACAAAGACTTAGCCCTATCACACGCGGCTTGGTCTATGGCCGGAATGAACGTGCAACTTGAGGATCTGCATTTACTGTGGCAACCCGCCTGTTTACTGCAAAAACGCTTATGCGTGAATAGCTTATCTGCGGCTAAAGTCAATGTCACTATTGATACCCTAGCGCTTTCTGCAGACTCAAACGAAGCACCTGTCGCACCACTTGATGAAGAACCCAGCGAGCTCCTATTACCCTTTGATATTGTTTTAGATTCTGCTGAACTCAATGGCGTTAATATCCAAGTGGATGATATGCAATTTACCGCTAATCGTCTTAACGCAGAAGCACAATGGTTTACCGAAGGCTTGTCGGTTAAACAGCTATCCAGCGAAGGATTATTCATACTGTTCCCTGCATCAACCGATGTAGCAACACAAACTAGCACGGCAGCGGTAACGAATGCAGTAGATCCCAGCACTGCCGCGGGAACAACACAGACACCATCGGCCAGTCCGTCGCTACCAAAAGAGGCTGAATGGGCTTTAGCACAATTGCCACAGGTATTTATGCCTTTCCCTGTGACGGTCAATGCCCTAACGCTAGACAACACCACACTGCAAATCGGCGATCGTAAAGATGTTTTTAGCCATGCAGAACTACAAGGCAGTTTCCGTGAATACCAATTGACCTTAGACCATCTCGCCATCAGCCACACCGATGGCAGCGTCGATATCACAGGCAGCCTAACACTTGATAAAGATTATCCACTCGATTTAGAGGCAAATCTCACCCTTAACCAACTAGTCGAATTGCCAGATCTCACTCATCAAGTATTAACGTTAAAGCTGAGCCAAAGTTTAGGGCAACTTCAGGTGAATGCCGTCGCCAAAGGCGATGCCGACTTTACGCTAGATGGCCAAATAACACTGCAAGACCCTAACCTGCCCTACAAGGTGAAACTTGAACAGACACGGCTTCAGTGGCCACTGAAGAACCCTGAATACTCGGTAAGCAATGCCACGCTCGATAGCCAAGGCGACCTCGTTCGGCAAGAGGCGAGTCTTACTGGCCAACTGATCACACCCTTTCACAAAGTGCTCGACATAGACACTGACATCCATCATCAAGATGCTAAGTTAACCATCAATAATCTTGATGTAATGGGCGCGATTGGTAAGGTCAAGCTCACGGGCGAACTCGATTATCAAAAAGCCATTAGCTGGAACGCCAATCTCTGGATCAATGACGTCAAATTACAAGAAATACAGCTGCCACAAACGGATACAGCACAAAGTACAACGGGTTTACCGGACAGTTTGATTTCAGGAAAATTACGCACTAAAGGCTCATTTGCAGACCCCCGTTGGCAAGTATCCCTGAGCGATACTGAGCTCACTGGCACTTTGCAAGGTTATCCCTTCGATATTACAGGGGATATCAGTGTGAATGATTCCCTGTATGTCAGTGCTAAGGGGCTGAACGCCAAAGTACTAGGTTCAACTCTGGCACTCAAAGGCGAAGCCAATGCCAACTGGGATCTCCAAGGTGAATTACAAGTGCCCGACTTTGGCCTGTGGTTACCTAAGGCCAGCGGCCAACTACAGGCGCAGATCAATGTCACTGGTGACGAGAAACACCCCCAGGTCGAGCTTACAGCGCAGCTGGCAGAACTTTACTATCAAAACATTAAACTGCAGGAATCTAATTTAAAGGCCTATTACAAGCCGCTAGATCAACATGAATTTGCTATCTCGCTAAAATCAAAAACCTTACAGATTGCAGAACAAAATTTAGATACAGTGACACTCGGGGCGAAAGGTACCATTAACGCTCAAAAACTCACTCTCAACGCCACGGGCGATCTTGGGCTCGATGCAACGATGAGCAGCCAATACGATGTGAAAAAGTCACGACTACAGCTCGATGTTGATCGTTTAAATCTCAACACGCCCGTAGGCCTATGGCAGCTCGATAACACCATTAATCTGGCTTGGGACCAAATCAAGAATCAAGGCAGCATTACGCCCTTTTGCCTCATGAATCCCAATAGCCGTATCTGCCTAAACAGTAATACACCAATAGGTAAAAAAGGCAGTGCACAGGTGAGCTACTCAGGTAATCCAGGGCAATTACTTATCCCAATATTACCAACGAATATGCGTTGGAACGGCCCTGCATCGCTATTAGCCAATGTTGCATGGGCTGCTGGCCGTAAGCCTACTGCCGATGTGAACTTTGATTTTGCTCCCGGCAGCATTATGCTCAAACGGGATAAAAATCGTGAAGTCACCATTAATTACCAAAACCTGTCATTAAAAGCGACCTTAGATGCAAAACGGCTGGCAACGGTTTTAGATTTTGAATCAGAAGGCGTGGCCAGTTGGCAGAGTGAGATTAACGTCAATGTCACACCCGATCGCACCCTGTCAGGTTATGCCAACATCAAGCAAATCAACTTGCAGCCACTTGGAGAGTTTTTCCCTCAATTAAATACAGTGCAAGGTTTACTGACGAGTCAACTTAACTTTGCGGGTAGTCTAGATGCGCCCGAAGTATCGGGGAGCATGGCCTTAACTGAGGGCGCCTTAGCCCTAACAGCAAACCCAACATTAATCGACAAAATTGACATGTCGATGTCATTTGCGGGTCAACAAGCGCAGCTTAAGGGACGCTGGATGATGGGCAATGGTTTAGGCAGAGTGAATGGTCAACTGCAATGGCCCCAAGGTCAATTTAGTGGCGAGTTAGCCCTCGAAGGCGATAAGCTCGCCGTGATCCAACCGCCACTGGCTATTCTCGATGTCTCCCCCGCGATCAACTTAACCTTCAACAGTAAGCAACTGGCAGTAAAAGGAAAAATAGCAGTACCTTCTGGCAACATTAAAATTGTGCCATTAGCGGAAGGCGGTGTCGCAGCCTCCGAAGACGTGGTATTTGACGACTCCATTGCCGCCACTCAGCCTAAAACTAGCCCCTACGCCATCGTTGCAGATCTGAATATCAGTGTGGGGAACGAACTCAGAATTGATGGTATGGGCCTCAAAGGTAAACTCCAAGGGACCTTAAAGCTACAGCAGCAAGCTTTCCGTCCTCCTTTGCTCTTCGGTAATATCAAAGTCAATCAAGGTAGCTACAAGTTTATGGGCCAAACCCTAAAAATCCGTACTGGTGAAGTGCAATTTGTGGGGCCAACGTCATTACCAAACCTGAATATTGAAGCGATACGGGAAATTAAGACTGAAGACTTAGTGGCAGGTGTACGCGTCACAGGCACGCCATCACGCCCAGTGGTGACCTTATTCTCCAATCCCTCCAAAGAGCAAGCCGAAATCTTGTCTTACATTATCAAAGGCAGTGGCTTTAACAGCGCCAACAATGAGCAAAATAACTCGCTGATGATGGGCGCGGCACTCGGTTTAGGCTCACAGGTGGGCGGCGGCGCAATTAACAACCTAGGGAATACCGCGACAGGACTCATTGAAGAATTTGGTTTCTCTAACGTGCAACTCGACACTAATGATGAAGGGCGTGTGGCGATCAGTGGCTTTATCGGCGATAACTTAATGGTGAAATACGGAGTAGGTGTATTTAACCCTGGTTACGAAATGACAGTCAGGTATTACTTGCTCTCACAACTCTATCTAGAAACCGTGTCAGGCACTTTAGGCCAATCACTTGATATCTATTACAACTTCAATATCAAGTAACCATATGAATACCAAGATATTGACACTAAAAAATTAGCATCCAATCACTCTAGCCAAACAATCTCAAAATACGAGTTACAGTATGTTGAGGTTGTTTGGGTAAAGCCTAAGTGTCTACCCATAAATACAAACAACTAAAAATCAGCCACAAAAAAAGCGCCCTTAGGCGCTTTTTGCTTCAGTTACGACAATTAAGCGTAAACGAAGTCAACATGTTCAATGATTGGCTTGAACACGTGGCGTTGCATAGCTTGTGCACGAACACCCACTTCTTTGCCATCAACAACGATAGTCAGAGTAGAAGTGTAGAAGTCAGCATTAGCTTGAATGTTAATGATATCTTTGTGATCAAAAACAATAGAAACTGGCTCTTTGCCTTGGCCATAAATAACAGCAGGTACTTTACCAGCATGGCGTAGGCGGCGGCTCGAACCTTTCCCTATTTCAGTGCGGGTTTGTGCTTGGATAGTGTAAGACATGTGTTTCTCACTTAAATTTAGAGTAAAAAGTTGCCGGCATTTTCGACCAATGGCGGCTCATATAAAGCGCGCGAATACTAACATAGATACCCAAGGCGCACAAGAATACCGCAAGCCCTCTATTTATCGGCGTCAGCGTTAGCAAAACAGACCGCTATTTATCAAATTGAGGAACTTGTATCTTGGCTGTTACGGCAGAGAAAAGGCTTTGATCTCAAACAAAAAACACGAGATCTAGATCACACTGGGAAATTGAGAAGCCTGTTAAGCTCGGGCAAATTTCGATAACTGCTGTGTCAAAAAATGCGTCATGCGCTATACCAGTTACAACAAGAAAATAGACTTTCATGCCAACTGGCCCGTGAACTCGTCTCTCTTATCGAAACCGTTCCTTATCAGCAAAATACCCTCGAATTAAAATTCTTAGAATTGCTTGCCTGCACTCAACAAAAAAACCGCAGCTTGATCTTACTTATGCAAATTATTGAGTCCGTCGATATTGAGTCGCAGAGGCAAAGACAATATCAATTTTCACAACGTCTCAGCCTATTGATCTGTGATTGGCAACAACATAGAGAAATGAACAAACTCAATCAACAATTTATCCCGCTGCTCAGACATTACTTGATCGAATCGCAAGCTTTGGAACAAGATTTTTATCAGCAGATCCAACAACAGATCATTGCTACCAGTGCCTTACCGGACCACAATCGACGTGCACAAAACCAGAATTAGGATAATAACCCACACCACCGAGTTTCAGGGATAAAGCCGCTTCTCTGAGGGTTTTTAGTTTAACGCTAGGGATTGCTATGTCCATCGCCATGCCGCGCATGTGATAACTCTTCTTAGCAACTCCGCCACTGTGGCTCACGAGCATGGCATTGGTTTTTGGTGAACGGTAACCGGAAATCACATGGATTTCATCGTTGGTATTCAAGGTTGTTTTGAGCGAGTGGAGTAAATCAAATAAGCGCTTATCCATAGGCGCTGCCACATTCTGACGATGATCCCGCAGCAAATGATTAAAATTGTCTAACACCTTGCTCTGATAATGACCATCTACCCAATAACTACCGTCATCGCGCTCGCCAGTATGACGATTAAACAAACTTAACTCACGGATCCCTTTGGTTGAACGGCTGGCAACCGCTTTTGAGGGAATAAAGGAACATAATGCCACACCACTAAGGCCTAACAATAACTGCCTACGGGCAGGACATATTAAAGTCACATGATCACCTTTTGTATGCTTTTTGGTCACTAGTAAGGCAAATTATACTGAATAAGCCCCAAGATCAAGTTTTGCCAACCTCATTCTGACTAGGATTTCAAAATGCCAAGCGAGTTCAGATGGTTATCTTGCTCAGCTTTACAGCACAAAAACGTTAATGTTGTTCCAAAACCGTGGCAGGCACAGCATTCGTCAGCTCAGGTTCCAAATGATAAATATCGCGACGGTATTGCTCCTGCCCACTATCGTCTAACCATGCAGTCCAGTAAACCAGATGCACGGGCAACTTTTCGGAAAGTGAAAACCACTGAGGTTCAGTAATACCAGAGGCTAACTTGTCCCATAAACGTTTGTCTTTTACTAAATGCTCTTTAAACCACTGGGCTAATTCAGTGGCTTTTTCAATACGAATACACCCAGATGATAGTGCCCTATCGTCCTTTTTAAAGAGACTTGGCTCAGAAGTTCCATGTAAATAGACACTGAAACTGTTATCAAAGTGAAACTTATATTTACCTAATGCATTCTTCGCCCCAGGGCGTTGTACAAGCTGATAGGGAAACGAAGCGCTGGCTAAGGCCTGCCATTCCTCTGGCATGCGTTGTACCCGTTGACCGTTATAATCGTACACATCAAATTGACGTTCATTAAGATAATGACCATTTCGCTGAATTTGCGGCAGAATGTCCCGCCGTAAAATGCTGCTAGGCACTCGCCAACTAGGGTTAAGCACCACGCTAGAAATCTGACTGTCCAAAATCGGTGTTTGCCGAGAAGATTTACCCACAATAACCTTGGAACTTAACACTGGCGTACCATTATCGACCAACGTCATCTCAAAAGCGGGCACATTAATCAGCAAATAACTCGGCTCTAATTTACGTTCAAACACTCTTTGTCGAATAGTGTTTTTAGCTAATAGTACCGCCCTCGCCCTTGGCGATTGGTTCACCCAAAATAATGTCTGCTTACCTATCACCCCGTCCTGTTTTAGCCCATGCTTTTGCTGAAAGCGCTTAATGCCAATCATAAGTTCTTCGGTATAAACTTGATTCACTCTAGGCTCAGTGGCTAAGTCTCCCAATATCCACATACGCTTTGCTATGGTATCAACGATCTGATGACTCATTCCTAAGGTTAACTTTTCATCTAGCACTAAAGTTTCCCATGGTTCAATTGTGTCCAATTGCACTAAATGGGCGATTTGCTTAAGCACCCTTTGATATTGGGGATCCTCTGGAATAACGGATGAAACCGTCTCTGGGGCTCCAGCGTTGTTACATTCAGCGGATGTCATCACATAATGCCAGTAACCGGTAACATCAGCTTGGATTCGTACTAAATCAGCAGTAGATAAATTATTAGGAGAAAGTGTTAAGTCACGATAATGCTGGCCAAATACTGGATTAACGCCCGCGAGATCCAATAGCAACACCTGTGGCACTAAGGCCGCAAGCGGCAGCACAGCAGTAAGATCTTCAGCTTTACCCTCAAGATTTGGCTGCGCAGCAATACTCGAATTTGATGTCAGGGATTGAGCGCTATCAGCTGCACCTACCTTTGGCACTAAAATTATTGGAATACAGAAAAAAAGGCTGAGTAATAGTTGCGCGAGATTACGCCTCGTCGGCATAGGGTTAATCTGCAATGCTTTCAAGTTCGCGATGTGGAACTCCTGCTCTATCAATTTGAGTTCTCTCACGTTTAGCGTTACACGCATGGATAGGGGCAAATAGCGAATGATCTTTTTCAATATCATAAATACTCCCTTAGCTATTTTTAAGGTCACCTGAGAGCCAGCGGGTATATCAATCAACAACACTATGATATGACTATTCCATGGAGATCAATTAATTACTAGGGGTTAACTCCAGATAATGAAAAGAAAAATGCCACTGAGGTCGTCAGTGGCATTGATATCAAACAAACTCGCATAAATATGCTGATCAAGTATTCGTTAGCAAAAAGACACCAGATCTTCTTCGACAAATTGCTCTGGTAATTTCTGTAGGCTACGTAACATCAAAGGATTTGCCAACACCATCGCCATTTCTTGACGATTGAGTAAAGCTAATGCGCTCTGTTGACAACGAGCTTCATGCACCTTCACATGCACTATGGCTTCCATCGCTTCAATTGGTGTACCCGCAGCACGCAAAGGCTGTTTATCCACCATGGCTAAATGCAATTCCATCAACGCAGGGTCTTTAAGTACCTGTGCTAACGTCCAAGGCTCAGCAATGTGTCTTTGGTAAGCGGCGCGCGCCTCTTGCGCTTGCAGACAAATTTGCGCAGGGTTACGTTCTTCTGGTGTTGCAAGAATACCGGCACGCTTGAACACTTCGCCAATTTTGACTGAACCTGTCCATGCCGAAATTGGCACAGCAATCCACAGACCGATCAACGCCGGACTCATCCAAGCTAACAAAGTCAAAGAATCCAAAATAGCCGCATAACCTAACATCACACCTGCCAGCATATGCCAACGGTGACGATAAATTAACGTCATCCAAGGCATACTGCCGTCATCACGACGTTGCGGCGACCAACCACTGTCACGCCCCATCAGAATCGACATCACAGCACCACAATGGATAAACATCATGATAGGTGCAATCAGCGCTGAAAGTATGACCTCAAAGATCACACTGAATATCGCTTTAATTCGACCACCAACACTGCGAGCAAACTCACCGTCTTTAAGCAGCAACAAGACACCAAATACTTTAGGGCCAAACAAAACCCCCATAGTAATGTAGAACAATCTTAATGCCCTATCCGAGTCCATGATGGGCCAAGTCGGGAACAGTGAAAATTGATCGGTGAAATATTCAGGTCGAATAAAGTGTGCCTGCAAAGCCAACATCAAACCGGTCAAAATCAACATCAACCAGAAAGGAGATGACAAATAAGCCATGATACCCGTCAGTAAATGTAAACGGCTTACCCAGTGCAAACCTTTAGTCGGCAAAATACGCGAATGCTGCAAGTTACCTTGGCACCAGCGGCGATCACGCACGGCTAAGTCGATAATCGACGGTGGACATTCTTCGTATGAACCCGGTAAGTCATAGGCAATGACCACACTCCAGCCCGCACGGCGGATCAGCGCAGCTTCAACAAAGTCATGGCTCATGATATGACCACCAAAAGGTGGCTTACCCTTAAGGTTGGGTAATCCCGCCGCGCTCATAAAGGCTTCGGTGCGGATTATGGCGTTGTGGCCCCAGAAGTTACCTTCTTTTTGTACCCACCAACCTAACCCGGTACCAATAACCGGACCATAAATACGCGCCGCAAATTGCTGTAAACGGGCCATTAAAGTGGTGCCATTGATCAACGACGGAATCGTTTGGATCAAACCCGCATCAGGATCGGCCTGCATGCGCTGAGCTAAGCCAGTGATGGTTGAAGACTCCATCAAACTGTCGGCATCAAGCACTAACAAGTGATCATAACGCGACCCCCAACGACGGCAAAAATCGGCTACGTTACCCGCTTTACGGGCGACGTTTTTACGACGGCGACGGTAATATACCCGCGAATGCTTATGGGTTTCTTGACGTAGCACCAGAAATGCCTGCTCTTCGAGCAAAGCAATGTCTGGATCGGTAGTATCACTTAAGATAAACCAATCAAAAGCATGACCATGACCCGTTTGCGACAAGGTTTCAGCCATCACTGAAACCGCCGAGAATACCCTATCAGGAGATTCGTTATAGGTCGGCATCAAAATCGCGGTTCGCGTATGCAGTTCAGTCACTTGCAAATCTTTTGCCCGCGGTTTTCGCAGTAAAATTAAAAAACCTGCAATACCGCTACAAAACGCCAAAGCAATCCAGCAGAAGTTAACCGCAAACAGCACTAGCACTAAATATTCCAGAGGAGTAATTCCGCCAATGCTAAATACCGCCCCCATTTCATAGATAGCAAACAAAGATAATAATAAAGCCCCACCCACCACAAACACACGACGGTAGGTACGCGAGCGTACCCCATCAGCCACAGTGCTACGGCGAGGGAATCCCTCTGGCATCTTACTTAAATTTTGGGGTTCCATAGCACCAGGCCGTTCATTTGGCATAGCACTACCACCCACGAGGACTTCCGTCTCGAGTACCGAGTTATCGGATACAGTCATATCATGTTGCTCCGTCATGAACCTTACAGCGTCCAGCGATAGAGCCAGGTTTCAACCTGACGAGGAGTTGGGAACTTAAGTTCAGCGCGCAGTTCGATAAGATCTTTATCTTCTGGCTCTAATTCAAAAGCTAAGCGATAGCCATTTTTAGCGGCATTACGGGCAATCACCACATTTGTGACCACACCACCAGAAGCTTCAACTTTAGCGACTGGCATTTCATCTGTCATCGGACCTTCAACTTGATAGTCGACCACAAATAAACGTCTTGGAGTCGCCTTAGCAATATCGGCACGACCACTGGCAGAGCGAGAAATATGTACGGCACCGACTTTCGCAGCAGGTTCTTCACCCCAACTCATGCGATAGGCAAAATGAAATTCACCGCCAGCAGGAATAGGCTGACGTGGTTTCCAATAACTAACAATGTTGTCATGAATTTCAGACTCTGTCGGAATTTCAGTCAACACCACTGAACCTTGCCCCCAATTACCCACAGGCTCAATCCATAGGCTTGGGCGACGTTCGTAATGGGCTTCTAAATCTTGATATGACGCATAGTCACGCTCACGTTGGATCAGACCAAATCCCTGAGGCGAATTGTCAGAAAACGCACTGACTTGTAACTGACGTGGATTAGCTAATGGGCGCCATAAATGCTCACCACGACCATTTAACATCAATAAACCATCAGAATCATGTACTTCAGGTCTAAAATCATCGGTGTCGTGACGACCATTGAGTGAATGTAAGAACATGCTAGTGCTTGGTGCTAAACCGACTTTGCTCAGCTCAACACGAGGAAACAGTGTCGCTTCTACATCAATCAAGGTGTTATCACCGGGACGGACAGAGAAAGTATAGGCACCTGCTACGCTTGGGCTATCTAACAAGGCATGCACAACAATCAAGTTGCTGTCATTGTGTGGACGCTCAACCCAGAAGGCGCGAAATATCGGGAATTCTTCCCCTTCAGCGTCAGCCGTTTTTAACGCCAAACCACGGGAAGATAAGCCATAGGCGTTACCTTTACCTAAAGCACGAAAATAACTCGCACCTTGGAATACCATAAGCTCGTCAAATACACCGTTCGTATTCAATTGGTTATGAATACGGAATCCTGAGTAGCCAATGTCATCATTTGGTAGCGCTTGAGTAATCACTTCACCCGCGGTGAAATATTTAGGCTCATAGGCTAAGTGCGTTGCATTCTGACCTTCTACAATCGCAATCTCGATCAGATCCTGAAAATAGAAACCACGGTGGAACATTTGCATTTGAAATGGCACGCCCTGATCACGCCAAATAGACGCAGTCGGGTTAAAACGAATATCTCTGTACTCATCGTATGACAGTTTAGCAAGGCCAGCTGGCAAAGGATCTTTGAGGGTCACATAAGGTTTCGCTGCCAAACGTTTTGCAATCTTCACGACAGTTTCGCTATCAAAAGCGCCTGTCTTAGTGAATCTGATTTGATTTTTTGTACTGGGCTGAGAAATCACTTTCGGTGGAGTAACCACAGGAACTGCCTCGGCGGGTTTTGTCTCTTCAGCGTACGCGACACCAGACAGGGCGACTACAGCGCCTAGCGTCAGTGAACATATGAGTGACGAATAAGGTTTGGACGATGGGCAACGCAACAAGCTAACCATAGATAGGTAACCTAAAAAATAAACTAAGAAATCAATGTTTTTTATGTATACAGTGAATTTTTTTCACTCTGATTTAGGGATGAAAAAAAACAGTTGCTTACATATCGCGAAAGATATCAGAAGGAGAAAAAAACTCATAAATAAAGATGCAGTTAACCCCTTCTACACAATACTATTTGAGAATAAGCTTATACCAAAAATGAATATTAAAATAACATTATCATGCTTATTTCTGTTTTCAAAGTTACAAAAACAAATTAAGTGATCCAAATGCTACATTATTGAAAGTAAAATGAGCCTTTTTACACCTCAACTAAGTGTTGATGATCATAGATGAAATATCACAATAAGCGAATCAATCTGTTGGTAAGCCTAAGGATTAACACTAAGACAGCAGGAAATTTCAAAATTTTACCCGCTTAAATGTATCAAAACAACTGAGCTGATGTCACTGAAACTGCGGATCTATTTTAACATTTCATTGCCTGAACTATTTTGGCAGAAAAAGTGTCACAGATAATCCACCTTGATCCCTAGGCGCAATCACTAAACGACCTTGGTGCAATTCTATGATGTGATAGCAAATAGACAAACCTAATCCCGCGCCTATGCCTTCATTTTCATTCACACGATAAAAACGTTCTGTCGCATTGGCAATCTGCGGCTCTGTCATGCCTTGGCCTCGATCCGCGACACAAATACAGATTTCATCATCCAAAGCATGGGCCGACACTGAAATCTCCGATTCTTGTGGACTGTATTTACAGGCATTTTCGATAATATTCTTCAGTACAAGTAGCAAATAAAAACGATCACAGGTCACCGTTAGATTGGATGCGATATCGATATTCCATTCATAATCTGTGATTTGTGGCATTAATTGATTAAGCGCATCTTCGACCATAGGCAAAATGGCGTGGGATGACACATTAAGCTCATTAATCGAGTCCACCCTTGCTAATACGAGTAATTGTTCAACGGTATGACTCATGTGCACGACGCCAGCATCTATCGCAGCTAAATGGAATTTCTGCTGCGGATCATCATCAATCAGACTCTCTAAGCCATGTTGATGTAATTTAATCACAGATAATGGCGTTTTAAGCTCATGGGCCGCATCGGCGCTAAAACGACGCTCACGGGCGATAAATCGCGCGATACTATTGATATATAAGTTCAATGCGCGCCGAACAGGGACTAATTCTTTAGGCAATGACATAGTCAACGGGGTCAAATCGTTGGGCGCACGTCCAATTAATTCTCTTTCAAAGGTTTTTAATGGCCGAAACAAGAGATAAAACAAGAAGCTAACAATAATTAATGTTAAAGGCACTACCATTAAAGGCACGATCACGGCGTTATGCATGATTTGCGATACGAGCTCTTGGCGTACTTCATCCTGTTGAGCAGTGACAATCCAAACATGATTTTTAACCGAAAAAAAACTGAACACATGCCAGAGTTCTCCTTCGAACACTTTCTTATGATAACCCTGTACGAATCGACTGATAGGTTGATGACCAATATTATCCGATAAAACTAAGGCTTCACCCGCCTCACTCCAGATTTGAAACGCCAATTTATGCTCATAGGCCAGTTTCAGCGCATCGGCCTTTTCGGCAAAGGAACTGATTTGGCTATCGGGAACGTGGAGCACTTGGGGTATGACGAGATCCTGAGCTGTTGCATTGGGCTCAGTATGATAGAACAACTCCAACATTTTAGCGGTTTGGAGCATTTGCGCATCGAAGAGTTCTTCGATTTGATGCTTAGAATCCCGAGTACTCAACCAGCTAGATACAGCGACGGATACTGAAATACCTGACAAAATTAATAATGTCAGTACCAAACGCAGTGAATACACATCTAGCCCCTTTAATCGAATCACTTCTTTTTCCTAACGACTATGCTTCAAGTCATCACTGCATTATCAGTACCCACAAACGTGGAGCTTGTCACTTAACTCTTCAAATTAATTTATTTCAATCAAGGTATAGCCAATTCCACGCACGGTTTTGATTAATTCATTGGCAAGTTTTTTGCGCAGATGGTGGATATGCACTTCTATTGAATTACTGCCGACCTCATCCCAGCCATAGGTTAACTGTTCTAACTGGCTGCGGGTCAATACACGCCCTGCCGACTGAGCGAGTTCGAGCAGTAATTGAAATTCACGCCGTGAAAGCAGCACATTTTGATCGCGAAAGGTCACTTCACGGGTATTTAAATCGATACACAAAGCACCAATAATCAAACTGTTGTGATCGAGCCCATACTGACGCCTGACGATAGCACGAATGCGCGCGGCTAATTCACGCACATCAAAAGGTTTACCGAGATAATCATCGGCGCCCATGTCTAAACATTCGAGCTTAGTGTCAAAATCCGTATTAGCGGTCAGAACTATTGTGGGAATTGACACTCCCTGCTGGCGCCAAGCTTTAAGCAACTCTTTACCATTACCGTCAGGCAATCCCAGATCGAGCACTATGGCACTGAAGCTTTCATTTTTAACCCCCAGCAAGGCTTGCTGATAACTATTAAGGTGATCAACTTGCATGCCCAGCTTTGCCAAACTCAAGCAAATCCCTTGGGCTAATAACTCATTGTCTTCAACCAACATAATACGCATTCAATGTCCTTAACTGAGCCCTAACGGAAAATACTGAACTTAACACCTTGTTGCTGTAAAAAATCTTCCGCGTCTCGCCCCTGCAGCATAGCCATAGTGGCGAGCATACCTGCAGTCACGCAGTTTGGCCCTAACACAGTCACAGACCGCGGCGCATGGATAACGGGATAGCCAGTGCGTGGGTCGACAATATGGCCGTAACGCTTTCCATCGACTTCAAAAAATCGCCGCGTATCGCCACTGGTCGCTAATGCACCCTGACTAATCGCCAGTACACTCGCAGCGTGGTCAAGGTGTCGTGGATCTTCAATTCCCACTTGCCATGGCGTCACTTTAGACACGGGACAAGCGATATCGCCACCAAAATTCACTAACACTGGAATGTCTGGATAGCATTCGGCTAACTCATAGGCGACTCTGTCGACCGCATATTCTTTTGCGATACCACCAAAATCCAATTTCATACCTGTTGGCATCTCAATATGACGCGAATCAAACTCGATACGCTCAAACCCCACTAAGGCTTTCGCGGCAAGTATGCGGCCATGTTCGGGCAATTGGGCTTTGGGATCAAAGCGCCACAGTTCCATTAACGGCCCTGCAGAAATATCAAAGAGTCCATCACTGAGCTGAAAACATTGTTTAGCAAAAGCCAATAACTGCCAGGTTTCTTCATCGATAAGCTGCTTATGACCATTGGCATGGTTTAATTGCCACAGACAATTCTGCGCAATAAAGCGACTGTACTTATGTTCGATACGCAGCGCCTCAGTGACAGCCATGTCCAACATATCGTCTGCAATATCAAATTGATCGCACCCAATGAGTATTTCACAGGGACTCGCCATGGCCCTAAATTCGCCCACATAACCCCAATCACGGCGCTGCAACGAATAAGGTGCGGTCTTTAGGGACGATGTCGACATCATAAATCACCTCTTCACATGGCATCCCACTGGGATTCCGATTGAATAAGTTCAGGGGTAAATTGAGTATGGGTAGCTAAGCTACCCATACAGTTTAACGCCTTGCTATCTGAGCCAGTAGCATTATTTCGTATTAAAAAGAATAACTAAACTGTGCTGTAATTGCCTTCTGAGTCGGAAACAGATCGAAGTTTTGCAGCTCTCCAGGAATTGTAGCGCCGTTATTTTTCGGATCCTGTTGGTAATACTCTAAGCGATACGACATTTCATGACCGCCCGATAATCTATGGCCAAATTTAACCCCAATCGTATAAGCCGACATATCACCGATACGATAATCGGCACTGGCAAACTCTGGCAGTGGCGTATCAGCCATCAAGAAAGGTTGATAGAAGTTAGCCGCAGTTTGTTGGTAATAGCGCAGATGTAATTGACCATAGAAATTGCCGGTAAAGTAATACCGATAATGGGTTTCTAAGGTATGCGATGTGAGGTCCCAGTCATCGGTATTATAACGATAGGAAAAATCCACCACACCCGCATCTAATGCGCCTTTGGTCATCACGTAAAAACTGTGCTTCAAGCGCGAATCGGGGCGGCTCTCATACAATAAATCCTGAGTAATGCCGTTGTTATCCACCACACTGAGCACCTTGTAGGGATCAGTTAAATAGCCATTCACACTCGACAAGCCGTAATTGGCCTGCAACAACCAGCGCTGACTAAGCACTTGGGTGATACCTAACATCACATCCGCGGTCTGCTTATTATCACTGCCACCTTGACGAGTCGCATCGAATGCGCTGCGATAAGCTTCCTCACTGGTGAAGTTATCGCGAATGACCATCGAAGATAAATCCACCGGACGACCGCCAACGGGGTCAACCACATCGAAACTATAAGCCGTACCTAAAAATAAAGTGGTGTTGTCTTTATTAAACCCTCGCTCAATTCCGGCATTGATGCCCATTGACATATAATCAAACTCTTTCGAACCATATGCGCCAACATTGAGTTTCCAATCTGGTGTTAGCACTTCACTCCAACCGACATTGGCTTGTACGCGAGTATCGTGAAAGGTGTCATCTAACGGCGTTTCCCCTGCTGAAACATGATATTGACCATTACCAGATGGTCGAGTAAACGTTTGGCTGGTACTTTGGGCCACAGCGCCCGATGCTGAAGGACCCGTTAGACTGTCAACCACGAGTTTGAGATCCAGCACACTGTCATCGCCAAAGGCTTTTTGCGCTGTGCCTATAGCTTCGATGGCTTGTACTCTATCTTGCTCACCGTAATACATTAACGCAGCATCGATCTTCCAGTCGTCAGCTTTTTTAGATAATTCAGTCGCATGGCCACTTGTTGCAAACAGTCCACAACTGGCTAATGCGAGAGCACCCGCTATCTGCTTCGATTGTCTTGTATTTATTGGGTTCTTTTTTTGAGTCATAGCTGACAACACCTGTAGGTCACTTCAATCTATTCAATACCGCGGGATTTCGCCCCAGATTTTAGAACATCTGCTCGTCACATTTGTTTTAGTACGTCTGTTCATTACATCTGTGCGTTACATTTATTCGTTACATCTCAGGGCAAATAACACCAACGGAGAGTTTAGTTACAGCCACATCCGCCACCGGCAAATGCACGACCGCCGCTACTGCCTTCTTTACTAAAATAAATATGATCATCGAGTGCTAAGTCGAGCTTTTCACTGTCGAGCGCCATATCGCTGCGGGCCAACTGGCCTTTCTCCCACGGCTGCACTCCTAAACTTGAACATCCACTCAAACCTATGATGAGCGTTACTGCGACTAATGCGGGTTTAAGCATAAATTACTCCTTCAGTAAATTGACGAGCTCTTGCTCGTATTCAGCGGTTTTATCGGCATAAAAGCCAACATGATGCTGTACTAACTGACCTTGTCGATTGAACATAAAACTGCTCGGCATGCCCAGCAAATCGAAACTGCGAGCGACATCACCTTCGGGGTTAAAACGCACTGAAAAATTGGCAGGGACTTGTTTTAAGAATTCCTGGGCTAACTCGTTATCTGTATCTAGGTTGATTGCCACGACAGCTAATCCCTGATCTTGATACTTTTTTTGTATTTCATTCATCCAAGGAAACGATTTACGGCAAGGGCCACACCAGGATGCCCAAAAATCGACATAGACGACTTTGCCTTTAAACTCACTCAGGGAAACGGCTTGGTTTTGCGCGTTAAACACTTGATAGTCCAGCGATGGCGCGGCTTGTACGCCTGCGGCCAATAAACTGAGTAACAATAATATTTTCTTCATAGCATATTCCGCGTTAACGATTACGTTCGAATCTATTAACTGAATCTTAAGGTTTTCTTAAACAAGCTTATATAAGTTTAATTAACCTGCTCGCCCAAACTCACCACGCGAATGAACCATAGTTATCAGCATCACCTTAATCACATGAGTGCTGATTAAGTGACCGATTTCATCCAAAATGGCAAATGTGAGACATTTTGTCCCATTAGAAAAAGTGAAATTAGATCTGTGTCATGTTAATTAAATGTCAAAATCAGTTCGGTCACATCTCTTAAAAATTCTTGATATACATCAATAATCTTTACACTCCAACGGCCTAAACTGGCACTGTCAATTATGTAAACCCTTACCAATTTACATTTAAATAACAAAAAAGGTTGACCCATGGACACACATGCAGCCCTATATGAACAGGGAAAGGCGCGCTTAGATGCGTTACGCCAATTCGCTCCCCGTCAACAACAATCGCTGATAGAGAAAATGCAACAGCACGGCATTAGTCGCCGTGATTTTATGAAGTGGAGTGCCATGGTGACGAGCATGCTCGCATTACCCCTCCCCTTTAGTAACTTAGTAGCCGAAGCTGCAGAATTAGCCGATCGTGTACCCTTAATCTGGTTACATATGGCCGAATGTACTGGCTGCTCCGAATCTTTAATTCGTACCGATACCCCCAATCTAGACTCACTGATTTTCGATCATATTTCCTTGGAATATCACGAAACCTTAATGGCTGCAGCGGGTTGGCAAGCTGAAGAGAACCTCGAACATGCACTCGAAACCTACAAGGGCCGCTATTTACTGGCCGTTGAAGGGGCGATTCCGACTGCAAATAACGGCAGTTTCTTAACTGTGGGTTGTAAAGGCCACACGGGTTTAGAAATCATCAAGCATGCTGCTGAAGGCGCCGCCGCGATTATCTCTGTCGGTACTTGTGCGGCGTTTGGTGGGGTGCAAGCCGCTTATCCAAACCCAACGGGGGCGAAAGGCGTGCATGAAGTGGTCAGTAAACCCGTGATTAACTTAGGCGGTTGCCCACCGAGTGAAAAGAACATAGTCGGCACTTTGATGTACTTCATCATGTTCGGAAAATTACCTGCGCTGGATATGTTTAATAGACCTAAATGGGCTTACGGCGCACGGGTACACGATAACTGTGAACGCCGCGGCCGCTTCGATGCCGGTGAGTTTGTTGAAGAATTTGGCGATCACGGTGCGAAAGAAGGCTACTGCCTTTATAAAGTCGGTTGTAAAGGCCCTTACACCTACAACAACTGCCCAACCGAGCGCTTTAACCATCACACTAGCTGGCCAGTACTCGCTGGACACGGTTGTATGGGTTGCTCAGAACCTAACTTCTGGGACGATATGGCTGACTTTGAAAAACCCCTTGGCCGTCAACTCCTCCATGGATTGGATGCGACCGCAGATACTATTGGTGCGGTGATTTTAGGCGCGACTGTGGTGGGCATTGGAGCCCATGCCGTTGCCAGTATTTTTGCCAAACCGCTGGAGGAATAACCCATGAGCAAGCGCGTTGTTATCGACCCTATCACACGTATCGAGGGTCACTTACGTATCGAAGTCGAAGTTGATGAAAATAACGTCATCAACAAGGCTTGGTCATCCTCCACACTTTGGCGCGGTATTGAAGTCATTCTCAAAGGCCGCACGCCTATGGATGTTGGCCTTATTGTGCAACGTATCTGTGGCGTATGTACCTATTCCCACTACCGCTGCGGTACTGAAGCGGTTGAAAATGCGTTAGGAATTCAAATTCCATTGAACGCAAGATACTTACGTTCATTAATGCAAACCTCTTTATACATGCATGACCATATTGTGCATTTCTACCATCTACACGGCTTAGATTGGGTTGATGTGGTTTCTGCACTGAGCGCCGATCCTGCTAAAGCGGCACAAGTTGCCCTGAAATACACAGACCATCCCATAGCGGCGGGTGAAGGTGATTTAAAAGCGGTACAAGAAAGAGTTAAAGGCTTTGTCGAAACGGGAAAATTAGGTCCATTTGCCAACGCTTATTGGGGCAACGGCACCTATAAATTTACCCCAGAGCAAAACCTTATCGCGCTATCTCATTACCTTAAAGCGCTTGAAGTACAACGTGTTGCGGCAGAAATGCTAGCCATTTTTGGTGGCAAATCACCACATCCACAATCCGTTGTTGTCGGTGGTGTGACTTCGGTGCGCGACATGCTCAGCCCTGCTCGCCTGCAGGAATGGAAGCAAAAACATGCGACAGTAACTGACTTTATTCTGCGTGCCTATCAAGCAGATATCGTGATGGCGGCCGAAGCCTTTGGTACTGAACCTAGCGTGTTGGGCGGCGTAAACGTGAAAAACTTCATGGCAACCGATGACTTTGTGTTAGCCAATGGCGAATACATGTTTAATCAAGGCGTGATCATGAATGGCGACCTTGCCGGCGTCAGTGATGTGAATCCAGATCTGATTGCCGAAGACGTCAGCCACGCTTGGTATAGCGCCGATGCACCGCAACATCCCTATGACGGTACAACGATTCCTAATTACACGGGTTTTGTTGAACGCGACACTGTCTACGGCAAATTACCAACACTGGATGGTGATGGCAAATACTCATGGGTGAAATCTCCCCGTTATCAAGGTGAACCCGTCGAAGTGGGTCCACTCGCCTGCCTATTAGTGAGTTATGCCCGTGGTAACAAGGTGGTCGTGGATTCGGTTAATGGCCTGCTCGCTCGCACAGGTCTACCCGTAGCGGCTCTATTTACCACTTTAGGTCGCACTGCAGCCCGTATGTTGCAGACAGTCATCGTCGCCCAAGAAGGGTTAAAAACCTTTGATGCGCTGTTGACGAATATCCAGTCCGATGAATCTACCTATGTAAAACCTAATATTGATCCAAATAAAGAGTATGTAGGTCACGCCATGATCGAGGCGCCACGCGGCATGTTAAGCCACTGGATCCGCATTAAAAATGGAGTGATTGAGAACTATCAAGCCGTGGTACCGACGACCTGGAACGCAGGTCCTGTGGATGCCAACGGTAAAATGGGTCCCTATGAAGCCTCTTTAATTGGTTTGAAACTGGAAGATCCTACTAAGCCCCTTGAGGTGATACGTATTATTCACTCATTTGACCCTTGCATGGCGTGTTCTGTACACGTAATGGATTTCAAAGGCCAAGCATTGAGCGAGTTCCGTGTCAGTCCCAATGGTCAATAATCGAGGGAGGGAACGCAAAATGAACCATTCTGCAACCCGCATTCGGACACTGATTTTTAGTCCGGCAATACGGATTTTTCACTGGCTCAGGGCACTATCAATTCTGGTGCTAGTGATCACCGGATTCTATATTGCTTGGCCGTTTCTTGTGGCGCCTGAAAGTACGGACGTACTCGTACAAGGCTGGATCCGCTTCGCTCATCTGATTTGCGGTTTTGTACTAACCGCAATCACTTTAGTGCGCTTCTACCTGTATTTTTTCAGCCGAAGCGACATTGAGCGGCGCTCATTTCGCGATGTCATGAGCGTAAAAAGCTGGATCACTCAGCTGAAATCTTACTTATGGATGGGGCACTTACATAAAGCCGGTGTCTATGGACCGCTGCAATTTGTGACTTATGTAGCAATCTCACTGGTCGCTCTTGTGATATGTATAACGGGTCTGGTGTTGTATGCCAATGTGTATCACCAAGGTTTAGGTGGCATGCTTTGGGGCAGCGCCGCTTGGATCACGGCACAAATGGGTGGGCTAGCACAAGTTAGGATTTGGCATCACTACCTCACTTGGGCATTTGTTATCTTTGTGGTTATCCACGTCTATATGGCGGTTTGGTCAGGGATACGCTTCAAACATAACTCAGTTGACTCGATTGTCTCTGGCTATGACTACCCAAAGCCAGACTCACACCACTAGGAGTCCAATGAAGATATTGCTACTCGGTATTGGCAATGTCCTGTACGCCGATGAAGGCATCGGCGTACATTTTGTCAATTATATAGCTGATAATTATCAGTTTACCCATGAGTCCCACCAGCTAACGCTGCTCGATGGCGGCACCTTGGCTCAGGGACTTATCCCTATTATTTGCCAATACGATTATTTAATCGTGGTCGATACTGTTAACGCCAATGGCGTAGAAGCCGGCGAAGTCTATTTCTTCGATTTTGATAAAGCGCCGAAGGAAATCGACTGGCAAGGCAGCGCCCATGAAGTCGAAATGCTGCAAACCCTCAATATGATGGAAATGGTCGGTGACAGGCCTAAAACCTTCGTGCTTGGCGTCACCCCAACCGTGCTCGAACCTATGGTGCTAGGCTTGACCCCTAAAGTCGCCGCCGCGGTACCTTTAATGGAATCAAGCTTGTTATCCCACTTAGCCTCCCTTGGGTTCACTGCGACGCGTGTTGCCGAGCATAGTATTGACTCGCTGATCCCTGACTCTTATAAACGTGGCGTTACTACTGGTGAAAGTATATAGAAGATGAAAAACATCAGATTTGATTTTACCTGCTCACGTCAGGTGCCTTTGTATGCGTATTTATGTAATCAATATCTAAATTACGATGAGCTAAATATCAGCATAGGCTGTAATGGTCAACATAGCTCAGGTCAATATAGTGCTGGCCAACATGACTTTGGCCCTCAAAGCTATTTTATTGAAGCTCAGGGCGAGCAAAACCAACTAGAACAATTGGCCGATGCCATTGCAGCGGACTTTTTGATTTCCGCTTGGTTGATTGACTCTAGTATTAAAGTCATCGACGAGCCCCAAGGCAGTAAAACCTTACTGCCCTTTCCACAGTCTGGATCAAGCCCTGCCATAGTGCCTTTTTGCCAGCATTGTTATCCGTTGATTGGCGATAATCAGTCGGCTAAGTTTGGCACACTCGATTTAATTTGCCCTTGCTGCAAGGGCGAAACACAATTAACGTCCGCACAAAAAGCGTTAACCTTGTCAGATATTAAAGCCATGGCACAGGGACTGCTGACACAAGGCCCGCTGATATTAGCGGCCGCCGATAATCTGCAACTTAGTCTGACACCGTTTGCTCAGCCCTTAGGCGAGCGGCCACAACTGTTAATTTGTAATCCCAATACGCTGAATGCCCATTTTTGTCTGAACGATGCGCAGGTACTCGCGCTTTCGAGTATTGAAAAGCCGCTTATCTGCGCGAGACCAACGCAAGAACACGACAAACTCAGTGCACCACTGTACGACATTTGCTTTGCCTACAGCCGAGTGATCTTAGTGCTCGGGGAAGTATTACGACAAAAAGGGGTCGATTGGGTTTACATTAAAGGACCGCATAATAGGCCAAAGCTAGCTTGGGTCGATGGTGCTTGGGCACAAATCGCCAGTCACGATTTAAGCTCAACACAGGTTCAAACCAAGCACTTTATCGCTCCAGAACCCTTAAGGGAAAAAGTCAGTTTTCACGGCTATCAAGCCCAATGGCAAGCGGCGAAACGTTCACGATCGCACCAAGGCGAACTGAGTGTGGCAGTATTGACTCAAGTAGCGTCAAGTGAAGACAGTGATATTCATTGCACTAGTATGCTAAGCGATAATAATCAAAATACAGTCAACACAGAAAATCACACCCTTGCAGACGCAGCGCTATTCAGTGCGCTGCTCAACGGTAAGTTTACCAGTCATAAACAGGCAAAAAATGCCGCGGTCATTTACTTAAGCCATACCCATACGAGTCAAATTGTCACCTGTGATAATAAGGGCGACACTGAACTTTTCTTCGCCCTGCCCGAGCTGCCCGATAACGGTTACGAAATCTTCCATCAACTGGACAGCAGTCCACAAAAAGCCGTAGCGCAAAAATTTAAGAGCCTGTTCCCCGAAGATTACCTAAAACTTTTAAGCCTAAAGCTTCACGGCAGACGGGACAACTTACAAAGCCTGTGGGCGATTGCTGCCATATTAATTGGCCTTAATACACAAGAAGAGACTCAAAGCCAAACAAGGCTCAGCGATGCACTCATGGCCGCCGCCATGCGCTACCACGGTGCCAATGCACCGCGTATCGATTATCCGCTGACCAAAGGTGAAGCCCACCGCAGCCTAAATTGGTGTAAAACCTTAGGCACAGTGTTAAGTTTTCGTATTGCGGGTAATGACGATCCGAGTCAGCTCGCCTTTGCAATGCAAGACTCGCTGGCGGACTATTTATCTAACTGGATCGAGCATATCGATTTAAATATCGGCGTGCACAATATAGCCTTAGCGGGCAATGAATTAATCAATGAAACCCTGTGCAAACGCATCAGCTTACGCTTAGGCAAAAACTTTCCATTGGTGATCAATCGCAGCCTAGATTTAGACGGCGATAACTTAGCCGTTGGGGCACTTTACGTTAAGCAGCGCCAACTGAATGCCCATGATTAGGAGGCCAAAAGTTAAGTCACAACGCATGAAGCCACATAGGCATAATAGTCGCCACAAAAAGCACAGTGACCTGCAGATAAAACGAAGGCTCGCGTTGGAATACCTTGTCCACAAGGGAGCTACGTTAAAGCGTTGTCAGTTGCACGTCACTGGCATAGTACAAGGGGTGGGATTTCGCCCCTTTGTCTATCGTTATGCCCTTGAGTTTCAACTGACGGGCACAGTGCTCAACAATGCCAAAGGCGTGACCATTGAGCTGCAAGGTAATGATGAAAACCTCACTCGCTTTATCGCAGTACTCAATACCACCCCGCCGCCACTCGCCCGTATCGACAATATCAGCCAAATACCACTGCCGATTTTATTAAGCGAAACCACGTTTGAGATTATAAAAAGCGACAGCCATGAGGACGATGACCCAAGTTCACCGATAGGTGCGCAGGTGGCGGTATCGGCGGATAAAAGCACCTGCCAAGATTGCTTGAACGATATGCATAATCCTGATGATCGTCACTTTGGCTATGCCTTTACCAACTGCACTAACTGTGGCCCTCGATACACGATTATCAATGCTTTACCCTATGATAGACACAACACCGCCATGGCCGATTTTGACATGTGTCCCGAGTGCGCCAAAGAATATCAAAACCCACTCGACCGCCGCTACCATGCCCAGCCCATAAGTTGCCCCGCCTGTGGCCCCAGACTCAGTTTAAAAACACCGCAAGGGGAATACATCCTTCCCAATGCCTCAAATGTCAGCACACCTGAATTAAGTACGGATCTTGCGGTACTGACAGCAGCGGCTGACAGATTACGCCAAGGGCAGATTCTGGCAATTAAAGGATTGGGTGGATTTCACTTAATCTGTGATGCCCGAAGTGACAATGCCGTCAATACACTTAGGCTGCGAAAACAGCGCCAAGCCAAGCCGCTAGCGGTGATGATGGCAGATATCACTATGGCACAGCACTATGTCACAGGGACGGATGCCGAGTGGCGAGTGCTGAGTTCGCAGGAAAGGCCCATAGTGCTGATGAGCAGCCGAGCCGAACATGATCTCAGCTTAGCTGTCGCCCCCAATCTGAATAAACTCGGGGTATTTTTACCCTACACACCGCTACATCATTTGCTATTAGGTCTCTTCAAAGGGCCATTAGTTGCAACCAGCGCCAATGTTTCCGGTGAACCTATCATCACTGATTGTGATGAGCTTATTAGTCACTTAAGCCATGTGGTGGATGCGGTAGTCGATCATAATCGGCCGATTATTAATGGCTGTGATGACAGTGTGGTGCAAGTGATCCAGCCGCAACTGGATTCCTCCGCAGAGGTGCAAGTATTGCGCCTCGCCCGCGGCTATGCACCGTTAAGTTTCCCCTTAGATATACCGCTGACCCAATCAATTTTGGCCGTGGGCGCACAACAAAAAAATGCCATCGCCTTAGGCTTTGGCAATAATGTGTTTTTAAGTCCCCATATTGGCGACCTGTTCAGTGTCAGCGCCGAGCAATATTTTGAGCGCACCTTAGCCACTTTTGCTCGGTTGTATCACTTTACGCCAAATCTTATTATTCGCGATAAACACCCAGATTATGCCCCTTCGCGCTGGGCTGAAATGCACTCAAACTCGAGTGTAAAACTCAGCGATACTAGTCAAAACCAATGTTTATCGGTGCAACACCACCATGCCCATGTGCTCAGCGTGATGGCGATAAATCAATATCGAGATCCCGTACTCGGCTTTAGTTTTGACGGTACTGGGCTTGGCGACGATGGCAGTTTATGGGGCGGTGAAGTGCTATTAACTACGCTCGATAAAGCGCAGCGACTGGCCCATTTTGAGCCCATAGCCCTGCTAGGTGGCGAGCAAGCCATTAAGCAACCCATTAGGTTGTTACTGGCATTATTATTCGAGCAAATGAGCCTCGATGCTGTACTCGCATTGCAATTACCTATATTAAACAACATGCGCCCAAACACTCTGACTAACTTACATAAGATCTGGCAGAACGGCAGCGCGATAAAAACCTCCTCTGTCGGACGACTGTTCGATGCCCTCGCCTGCGCCTTAGGCTTAATCGAAACCACACTGTTTGAAGGTCAAGCGGGCATGGCGATAGAAGCCGCGGCCAATCGCGCCGATGCATTAGCCCTTGAAGTCATTTCGTTTAACTTACCTCTTGACATCGACCAGTGGCGCAGCAGTGAGATGTTCAAGCAAATTGTTGAATTGATTACAGCACAACCGCTAACAGACAATAGATGCTATGCCATCGCACGCGCCTTTTTACACACATTAGGTGATGCTATCTGTGATTATGCCGCCCAGTATCAACACCTCCCAACTGTGCTCTGCGGTGGCGTATTTCAAAATAAATATCTATTGGAATACTGCCTGAACAAGCTCTGCGCCCAAGGAAATAAAATGTTATCCAGTAAACAGATCCCCATCAATGATGGCGGCATCGCCCTAGGCCAACTTTGGTATGGCATTCATCAGAGTCAATAACCTTACTTATTTGATAAGCCCTGATGTTCACTCGCCATTTTTATCCCCATAAACCTGACGAACATCAAAGATCCGTAGCGCAATTTGTATCACACTCAACATTAGCGCAACCAAATTAACGATTCGTACATCAATCATTATTTGTCAGGCAAAGTCCTCGTACTCTGCCGATACAAGGAGAGGTAAAATGTGTAAAGACTGCGGCTGCTCCCTTACCCGCCACGACCATGATCATCTAGGCGCGCATGCCCATAGCCATGAGCATAATCATGACCATTCACATACTCATGAGCATAGCCATCAAGAGTTACACACAAATCCTCAGTTAAACGATAAAAAAACCTTGTCAGTCATCCACAAAATTTTAGATAAAAATGATGTCGAAGCTGGACATAACCGCGCCCACTTTGAGGCACATAATATTACTGCCTTCAACATCATGAGTAGCCCGGGCAGTGGCAAAACCACCCTATTAGAAAATCTCAAAGAATACACGCAGCTCAACTATGCGGTGATCGAGGGCGACTTAGAAACCTCACGCGATGCCGACCGCCTCATCGCTAAAGGCATTAAGGCCTATCAAATTCAAACGGGCAGCGCCTGTCACCTCGACGCCTTTATGGTGCACGGTGCCCTACATCATCTGCCGCTTGAAGGACTCGATATTTGCTTTGTCGAAAACGTCGGTAATCTCGTCTGCCCAGCCAGTTATGATGTGGGCACTCACAAAAATATCGTGCTGCTATCAGTGCCAGAAGGCGATGATAAGATTGAAAAATATCCTGTGATGTTCCGCCGCGCCGATGTAGTTTTTATCACAAAGTGCGATCTACTGCCCTATTTTGATTTCAAGATGGACGAAGCCAGAGCGCAGCTTAAAAAACTCAATCCAGCAACTCAAATTATTGAAGTCTCAATTAAAGATGGCGACTCCATGCAGGCTGTAGCCGCTTGGCTTAAAGACAATATTCGAGGTGCACAATAATGTGCTTGTCCATACCTTCCCAAGTGGTGGCGGTCGATATTGAGCGCCAGAGTGTCACCGTCGATACCTTAGGCGTGCGCCGCGATGTCAGCAGTCATTTAATGAATGAGCCACTGGAAATTGGCGACTATGTGTTGATCCATATTGGTTTTGTGATGAACAAAATTGATAAGGAAGATGCGCAGCAAAGCATTGATCTATACAAAGAAATCGTCACTAAGCTTGAAAATGAAGCCATACACTGACCATCAGCAGTGCAGGATTAAGTCGCAAGGCGCACCCCTATCGAGTGCACCGAGGAAAAAGCATGCTTGAACTAAAACACCTCTATCAAGGCTTTCGCGATCCCCAAACGATTGCCAATTTAGCACGGGATATTCAGTTAACCGCTAAATTGGTTAAGCAACAAATCAATATCATGGAAGTCTGTGGTGGCCATACTCATACGATTATGAAATACGGCTTGCTAGATTTACTGCCGGATAATATTGAATTTATCCATGGTCCTGGCTGCCCAGTGTGCATTATGCCTAAAGAGCGCATTGACCAAGCCGCGGCGCTTGCCTCCCAAGAAAATGTTATTCTTGTGACGCTGGGTGATATGATCCGCGTGCCTGGTTCTCAAGGCTCTTTAGCCAGTTTTAGGGCCAAGGGCTGCGATATTCGCCCAATTTACGATCCCTTAGATACGCTCAAAATTGCCCGCGATAATCCCGATAAAACCGTAGTGTTCTTCGCCATTGGCTTTGAAACCTCAACCCCAATGACAGCAATTTTGTTACAACTGGCCGAACACGAAAGACTCGAAAATCTACTGTTTCATATCAATCATGTATTAGTGCCACCCGCAATTGATGCCGTGATGCACGACCCAAAAGCGAGGGTCAACGCCTTTATCGGCCCAGCCCATGTAAGCGTGATCAGTGGCGCAAAAATCTATCGCAGCACAGTCGAAAACTATGGCACGCCCGTAGTGGTGGCAGGATTTGAGCCCGTCGATGTGATGGAGTCGATTTTACGGATTGTGCGCCAAAAAGCCGCGGGTAAAGCGGAGCTCGATATCCAATACAGCCGCGCAGTTTCGGAGGACGGCAACCTCACGGCGCAGGCCAAAGTAAATCAATTCTTCAATATCAGACCGCAATTTCGCTGGCGTGGCCTAGGCCCAATCCCCAATTCAGCGCTGCAGCTCAAACCCGAATATGCCCACAGGGATGCCGAACTGCGCTTTAAAGACCGCCTACCCGTGAAGGAAATTGACGATCATAAAGCCTGTCAGTGTGGTGACATTCTTCGTGGGCTTGCTAAACCAAAGGACTGTAAAGTTTTTGGCCGCGGCTGCAATCCCGAAACGCCCTTAGGCAGTTGCATGGTCAGCTCCGAAGGTGCCTGCAATGCCTATTACCGCTATCAAGGTATCGATATCAAGGAGCCACATCATGGCTGATACGCTAAAAGATAAATCCATTCAGCTCAGCCACGGTGGTGGCGGCAAAGAAATGAATAAACTGATCCGTGATCTGTTTTTTGCCGAATTTGATAATCCAATCCTTCGTTGCGAAGAAGACGCTGCCAAACTCGATTTGCACGGCGCCAACGCCTTTACTACTGACTCTTTTACCGTTTCACCTTTGTTTTTTGCTGGCGGCGATATCGGCAAACTCGCCATCGCAGGCACAGTCAACGATCTCGCTATGATGGGCGCAGAACCTCAGTATTTGAGTTGTAGTGTGATCATCGAAGAAGGCTTTTCTATCAAGGATTTAACTACGATTGTCCGCAGTATGGCGAAAGAATTAAAACACAGTGGTGCACGGATAGTCTGCGGCGACACTAAAGTCGTACCCAAGGGGTGCGCCGATGGTTTATTTATTAATACCTCAGGCATTGGTCGTATCTTGCGTCCCAATATTTCCGCGGCGAATGTCACCGTAGGCGATGCCATTATTGTCTCCCGTGATATTGGCTGCCACGGTGCAGCGATTTTAATGGCGCGAGAAGGACTCACCCTCGAATCGGCATTGCAAAGTGACTGCGCGACGCTCTGGCCCATAGTTGAGCAATTGATCGCCGCCAATATTCCCATTCATGCGATGCGCGATGCGACTCGCGGCGGCTTATCGGCGGTGCTGAACGAATGGGCTGTCGCCTCCAATGTTGGTATCACAGTGAATGAAGCCAGTATTCCCGTCAGCGATGAAGTCAAAGGTCTGTGCGAACTCTATGGTTTCGAAGCCATGGATCTTGCCAACGAAGGCACTTTCATCCTCGCCGTTCCCAACGACATCGCCTTAGGCGCGCTCGAGATCATGCAACGCTTTGGGCGCTGTGAGCATGCAGCGATAATCGGCACTGTGAGTGATGAACTGGCAGGAAAAGTCGTGCTAAGAACGCCTTGGAATACTAAGCGTTATCTCGATCTTCCCCAAGGTGAACTGCTGCCAAGGATTTGCTGATGCACGAATATTCGATTGTGAGTGCCCTGATTGAGCAATGCGAACAGCACGCGCTGGCCAATCATGCCGATAAAATCACCCGAGTGGATATCAAACTGGGAGTCATGAGCGGGGTTGAACCTAGCCTGCTACAAACGGCCTTCGATACGTTCAAGCTCGATGGGATTTGCAAAGAAGCCCTACTCAATATGCAAATTCAGCCGCTAGTGATACTTTGCCAAGACTGCCAGACTGAATCCGTACTGAGTGAGCGCACGGTCGTCTGCCCTGCATGTCAAAGCTTTCGTACTCGCGTACTCGATGGCGAAGATATGTTACTGATGCAACTTGAGATGGAACAGAATGAGGATTAATCATCCACGATACGCATGGTTAACGACAGCGCTATTGATAAAACGCTCTATAAATAAAGAGTGCTATCAATAAATAACGCCCTTCAACACAAAAATGGCTTCGAGCAATCAGAGCTCAAAGCCATTTTAAACCACACTATTTCAGTCACGCTACAATCAGCCGTAAATAGAAGCTTCACCCTCTGGGCGCGTCTTGAGCAACCGCAGGAACCACATATACTGCTCTGGATAAGCTAAGATAACTTGCTCGACCACTTTGTTCAGTGCCAACGCTTCGTTTTCTTTGCCCATCATATCTTCAGGCGCAACGGCCGCCATCACAGTGAGATCAAATTGGCGTGTCGCTTGGTTGTAGCCAATCTTTACTGGCAGCACTTGAGCATTACCCGCCTGCGCTAAACGCCCAACAACAGGTAGCGTTGCCTTCACTGTGCCTAAAAAAGGCGCAAACACGCTTTGTTCAGGACCTAAGTCTTCATCGGGAAGATAAAAGAAACTGTTACCGCGCTTAAGCTCAGCCAATAACGCCCGAATGCCCGCCTCGCGCATATACACATGGCCACCACAACTGCTGCGTACACGATTACTAAACCAATTGAATAACCCGTTTTTATGGGCTTTGGCCATAGTCACCATAGGCAACTCAAGGTTAAGGCGTAAACCAGCATAATCGATTGGCCACACATGGGGCATGATAAAAATGATCGGTTGCCCCGCAGCCTGCGCTTTAGTCACATGTTCAAAGCCGATTAAATTAACTCGACGACGTAAATGCGCTTTTGAGCGCACCAGCAATTCGCCCTGTGCTAACAACACCAAAACGAAGTTTTGCACGTTCTCACGGATTAACACTTCAATCTCGGCGGCGGATTGTTCAGGAAAGCACGCCCTTAAGTTGGCTCTCGCAACGCTAATGGGCTTTTTAGCAATTGGCATCACTATTTTTGCCAATAATCTTGCAATAGGATCACGCAGCCATGCGGGCATGAGTCCGAAAATCACTAATAGACCAATCACTAACCAAGTGGCCCAGTATCTAGGGTGTAATAAGGCGAGTTTAAAACGACGGTCAAAATGTTTGGGCTGTCTTGACAAAGAATTCACCTCAGACAGTGGATAAAAACAATGGAGATATTGCACGAAAAAATAAACAGGAAAGCCACTCTCTAAGGAGTGGCTTTCCCATCAAACAAACGAAATTACTTACCCGTGTTTGCTGCTTCTACACGAGTTTTCAGCTTTTGGCCGGGACGGAAAGTCACGACACGACGAGCAGAAATTGGGATATCTTCGCCTGTTTTTGGGTTCCTTCCCGGTCTTTGATTCTTGTCCCTAAGGTCAAAGTTGCCAAAGCCAGATAACTTGACCTGCTCACCACTTTCAAGTGCGCCCCGAATCTCTTCAAAGAACGACTCAACCATCTCTTTGGCGACACGTTTGTTCATTCCGAGTGTTTCAAAAAGATGTTCTGCCATTTCGGCTTTGGTAAGTGCCATACTTTAATCCCTCAACGATGCGTTGAACTCGGACTTAAGGGCAGAAACGACTGAACCAACGGTCTCAGCAATCTCTTTTTCCTCAAGCGTACGAGTAGTGTCTTGTAATGTAAGTGCTATCGCCAGGCTCTTCTTGCCGGGTTCAACACCTTTACCTAAGTATACATCGAACAAGTTTATGCCAACCAACTGATTTTCGCCAACTTTTCTTATCAATTTCATTACATCACCTGCAGATACACTCTCATCTACTACGACTGCGATGTCACGACGATTAGCTGGAAACTTAGATACAGCTTGGGCTAGCGGCAAACTGGTATGCAATAAAGCATCCAATTCCAACTCAAAAACGATGGTTTTACCATTGAGTCCAAAAGGCTTCTCCAAACTAGGATGGATTGCACCTATATGACCGATCACTCGATCATTTCTCAATATTTCAGCACATTGCCCCGGATGGAGAGCAGAATGCGTCGCTCCTCTAAAGCTAAATTCTGATGCGGAAACTGTCAAGCCGATAATTGCTTCTAAATCACCTTTAAGGTCGAAAAAATCAACAGTTTTCGATTCCATAGCCCAATGTTCATCATTTTGGAGCCCAGTAATGACACAAGCGAGCATTGCTTGCTGTCTTACACCGGATTCTGCATTGATATCAGGAACAAAGCGCAGGCCAGTTTCAAAAAGTCTCACGCGACTCTGTTGACGACTTTGGTTGTAGCCAACGGCGGCCAATAAACCGGTGAACATTGACAGGCGCATGGCCGACATTTCACTGGAAATTGGGTTTGGTAACACCATAGCGTCTAAACCAGGGTGAACCAGATTTTGCAGTTTTGGATCGACAAAGCTGTAGGTTACCGCTTCATGGAAACCACGAGCGACCAATAAGGCACGCACGCGTTTTAGGCTTAAGTCAGATTCTTTATGATCTGACATACGCAGCGCGGCAACAGGCGCCGTATTCGGGATATTGTTATAACCGTAAATACGGGCCACTTCTTCGATCAAATCTTCTTCAATCGCCATATCGAAACGATAAGTCGCGGTAGTGACCTGCCAACTATCTTGGCTAACAACGACGCTAAAACCTAAACGTTGTAGGATTTCAACGACATCGCTATCAGGTACATGGTGACCTAAAATTCGATCTAACTTGCTGCGACGTAAAACGATTTGTGCAGGTTTGGGTAAATCAGCCTCTGATTTAGCCTCAACTACAGGGCCAGCTTCACCGCCACAGATATCCAGCACTAAACGGGTCGCACGGTCGATAACCGTGTGTTGCATCTCAGGGTCAACACCACGCTCAAAGCGGTGTGATGAATCTGTATGCAAACCTAAACGACGTGACTTACCCATAATGGCAAGCGGCGCGAAGAAGGCACATTCAAGCAGTATGTCTTGGGTCGTGTCGCTCACGCCTGAATATTCGCCGCCAAACACGCCTGCAAGGGCTAATGGACGCGCATCATCGGCGATCACTAAGGTATCGCTGGGAATCGTCACTTCGCTGCCATCAAGCAGGGTGATTTTCTCTTCGCCAGTGCCTAAACGCACTTGGATATCGCCCGTTAACTTGGCAAGATCGAAAGCGTGCATAGGTTGACCGAATTCAATCAACACAAAGTTAGTGATGTCTACGATAGGATCGATAGAGCGAATACCGCTACGGCGCAGTTTTTCCTGCATCCATAATGGCGTAGGCGCTTTCACATTGACGTTTTTAACCACACGGCCTAAGTAACGTGGACACGCAGCAGGCGCGTTAACGTTAATCGTGACCTTTGCATCTGTCGTTGCCGTGACGGCTTGCCACTGTGGCTCAACCACTGTTTGGCGGTTTAACACGCCCACTTCACGGGCAAGGCCTGCCATACCTAAGCAATCGGCACGGTTAGCCGTTAAATCCACATCGATAACGGCATCGTTAAGTTGCAGATAATCACGGATATCAGTGCCAAGCGGCGCGTCCAATGGCAATTCGATGATGCCATCGCTTTCGACGTTGATGCCAAGCTCACTGTATGAACACAACATACCTTCTGATGGCATGCCACGCAGCTTGGCTTTCTTGATTTTGAAATCGCCAGGTAATACGGCGCCAACCATAGCCACAGCCACTTTAAGACCCTGACGGCAGTTTGGTGCACCGCAGACGATATCGATAAGTTCGCTACCACCAACGTTGATTTTGGTCACGCGCAGTTTATCGGCATCGGGATGCTGACCACACTCCACCACTTCACCAATCACCACACCGCTAAAATCGGCAGCAACGACTTCAACGTCATCGACTTCGAGACCGGCCATAGTGATCTGGTGGGATAATGCTTCACGGCTGACTGAAGGGTTTACCCATTCACGAAGCCAAGATTCGCTAAATTTCATGCTATTACAGCTCCGTTATTTAAATTGCTTCAGGAAACGTAGGTCGTTTTCAAAAAACGCACGTAAATCGTTTACGCCGTAACGCAACATAGTTAAGCGCTCGACACCCATACCAAAAGCAAAACCAGAGTATTTTTCTGGATCTATGCCAACGCTGCGCAGCACATTCGGATGTACCATACCGCAGCCAAGCACTTCTAGCCATTTACCATTTTTGCCCATCACGTCCACTTCCGCTGAAGGTTCAGTGAATGGGAAGTAAGATGGACGGAAACGCACTTGCAGATCTTCTTCGAAGAAATTACGCAGGAAGTCATGCAAAATGCCTTTCAATTCAGCAAAGTTAACATGCTCATCAACCAACAACCCTTCCACTTGGTGGAACATAGGCGTGTGAGTTTGGTCGTAATCGTTACGATAAACACGACCCGGAGAAATAATGCGTAATGGTGGCTTTTCAGTTTCCATAGTACGGATTTGCACGCCCGAAGTTTGGGTACGCAGCATCAGTTTAGGATTGAAATAAAAGGTATCATGATCAGCACGCGCTGGGTGGTGCTCAGAGATATTCAGTGCATCGAAATTGTGGAAATCATCTTCAATTTCAGGCCCCTGCTTTACCGAGAACCCTAATTCCCCGAAAAAGGTTTCGATGCGCTCAATGGTTCGAGTCACAGGATGTAAGCCACCGATCTCTTGGGTGCGGCCTGGCAAAGTCACATCAATCTTTTCGGCGATTAATTTGGCTTCCAATTCCGAACTTTTCAGACCATCGATGCGCTCAGTTAATTTTTGTTGAATCGCCTGTTTAGCATCATTGACCGCTTGGCCAAAGGCTGGCTTTTCTTCAGGGCTTAAGCTACCCATCATTTTCATCATGTCGGTGATCTTACCTTTCTTACCAAGGTAATCGACACGGATATCATCCAGTGCTTTTAGATCACTGGCCTGGTCAATAATGACTAAGGCTTGTTCTACGATCTCAGTTAACTGCTGCATTTTCTCTTCCACTGCATAGTCGCGCTTGATAAACAAGTGCTATGGGCGCCAAACTTTCAGGCTATTTGGGTGCTCAGGTTATCGGGCGTTAATGCCAGACGCTTTGCTAGCTATAACGAAATAAAAGGATAGAAATTTTACGCGAGCGAGCGGCATATTACTAGGGCTTATTGGGGGTTTTTATCATGCAAATTCATGTGTTACCCCAGTTTGGAGCCTGAGTTTTGCTCAAGGGAAACCCAAACCTCGATTCTGACGTAAACAACTTCCGCTTTCAGCCACTAGCAGCATTTGTAACTAAACTGTAAACTCACACCTGTACCTTGCCAAAATTGCAGCAAACAACACAATAACGACTGCAATTAGACTACATTAACCATATAAATCATTACAAAACAGAAAACTATAAAGTCTATGGCAAACTGACCGATATACATTCGGTTTATAGCCCATTTTATCGAGGCACTCATGAAAGAAGTAAAATTTCGCTGGATAGATCAATATCTTATCCATATGACCTTAAAAACTAAATTCGCTATTCTCTCTATCGTTCCCATGTTAATGATTGTCGGACTGGCGCTTTTCCTAGATAACCAATCCCAGCAAACCTTAATTCAAGGACAGCTCAACAGTCTGCAAAATGCTTCACAACAAATCAACCAAGTCACTGGCAGCTTATATAACAAACTACCAGAGCCAGAACGCCAAACTATCCTTAGCCAGCTAAGTCGCGAAATTGAAGGTAATGTCAGCATTGTTTCGGTAAATGAAGCCGACAGTAAAGCGCAATCCATCGCTCGCAGTGGTGGTGGTATTGATGATAGCGGTAAGCAACCTAGAGCTGTGAGTCGCGTTAACGATCAAAACCTGATCACGATTATTCCCCTAGACAGCAAAGAAATTGATGCCTTGCTCGCCAACGATAACCTGCTGGTTTATGGCCTAATGGCGGCACTCTTGTTTGTGCTATTTTTGTTCAGCTATTACATTTCAACCTTCGTAGGCGGCGCACTTTATACGACAGTGATGGCATTAAAACGGGCCGCATCGGGTGATTTAACGGGGCGTTTAAACTTCTTCGAAGTAAAAGACGAGTTCAGTATCTTAGCCATCAGCATAGATACCTTAGTAGAACGTCAACATACCTTAGTCAAGCAAATCGCAGAATCGACCGCTAAAATACGCGAAGTTGTATCATCGTTTCGTAGCACTGCGCAGCAAGGTCAATCCTTGGCGGTAAACCAGAGACAACATCTGGACTCCTTAGCGACGGCAATGGAAGAAATGACCGCCGCAGTGAAAGAAGTTGCCCGCAATGCCGAACAATCCTCAGCCGAAACCCAAGAAGCCAATCAACAGGTTAGCGCGGGCGGGAAAGATATTGAAACCACAGTTAAGGCCATCGATGTGTTATCGGATGAAATCTCCGCGGCCTCAAATGCGGTGGGTGTACTCAATGACAACGCCAGTAAAATTGATGAAGTGGTGTCAACTATTAATGCGATTTCCCAGCAAACTAACCTACTGGCCCTCAACGCGGCGATTGAAGCGGCGCGCGCCGGTGAACAAGGTCGTGGCTTTGCCGTGGTGGCCGATGAGGTGCGTACTTTAGCGGGGAGAACTCAGGCCGCAACGGTTGAAATCAAAACCATGATCGAATCACTTCAATCGGGTACTCGCAATCTGACACAAGTGATGTCACGTACTGTGAATCAAGCTAATGAAGGTAAACAACACGTACTGCAAACGGGTAAAGACTTAGAGTTTATCGCCCACCACAGCAACAAAGTGTTTGAAATGAGTGTGCTAATTGCGACCTCGGCCGAAGAGCAATCGGCAGTGGCCAACGAGATTGCGACTAACTTAATGGAAATTCGCAACCAATCACACGATGTGGAGCAATCGGCCAACCAGTCGGTTTCAGGTTGTGATGAGCTGCAAGCAACTGCGGGGCAACTGGATCAGTTGATGGTGGGATTAAAAATCTAGTCGAGCATTATTTGATGGAATTTAAATTCACTTAACACCCAAAATGCACAAGGGAGCGATAATCGTTCCCTTGTTGTTTTCATTCTGACGGTCACTTTCCAATCAACAAGTGTCGTTTCAATTAATAAGTTGATTTTCAATCGATAACGCTACGGCAAAATGAATTCACGTCTGTTAATCCACGTCTTTAAGTGGCCATAGCACGATATGATCTTCAATATCCTTCACGCGTCTTTCATCCACCACCTTGCCTTGGATCGACATACCCGCTAAATGCATCGCTTCTTTGGAGCCTGTGAGCAGCGGATGCCAACTCGGTAGCTCACGCCCTGCCGCTAGGCGGCGATAGGCACAACTGTCGGGCAACCAAGTTAACTCATGGATATTATCAATCGTGATCACTGTACATTGGGGGACATGGGTGAAACGGTCACTGTAATGCTGACAGCCTGCCGTTTGATGTTCGAGCAAAAGGCAAGCTGCATTGGTGTAATACAAGTCTTCGGTTTCATCATCTATCAACTTGTTTAAACAACATTTACCACAACCGTCACACAGGGATTCCCACTCGGTTGTGCTCATCTGCGCTAATGTTTTACTCTGCCAAAATGCCATGATTAACTGTATCTTCTTAATAAAAAACCCGCTCAATGCGGGCTATTTTACACTAATTTGTCGTCAGATACGCAATGCCACTGAGATTAACGAGTGTGGTTTCACGCGCCTGAGCTCATTAGCAGCGTCTTGATGCTACCTGGTTAATCTTTGATCCCAAGGCTCAGCTTATGCTCAGCCAATAAATTCACCTGAGGTGGTGGAATTTGTAAATAAAAGCCATTTTCTGCCATTGCTGCTCTGACTTTATGTATATCTGCCATTCCTAACGCGTCGCGCTTAGCGATAGGAAACACCATCACCAACTTTGGCACGCCAAACATTTCCATCAAAGGCACTGGAACATCGTCAAAACAATCTCTTTTCTTCACAAATAAATAAGTATCAGCCTTTCGGCTACTTTTATAAACGGCACATAGCATAAGAATCAAATATCCAATAGTTCAAACTTGCCAGTCAATGGGGCACACTATAACATGGTCGCCTAGTAATTTAATTGTAAAATCAGCGAACCGACTGATGATTTCTGGAGAATAGTGCCGGGATGTCAAAACCTAGCTTAGAGTTAAAAGGCGCTTCTTTTACTCTTTCAGTGCTTCATATTAATAGCAGCGATTTACAAGCTGTCATGACTGAATTAGACCATAAATTGGCACAGGCTCCTCAGTTTTTTCTGGGTGCTCCTTTAGTCGTCAATCTGAGTGCCATTCAGCACGACAGCTTGAATTTAAGTGCGTTAAAGGATCTGCTGATCTCACGTCAATTAGTGATTGTTGGTATAACGGGCGCGACAACTGTACTCAGTAAACAAGCAAAAGACTTAGGCCTTGCCATAGTCAAAGCGGGAAAACAGAGCAGTACCCCGCCGCCGGCCCCGCGCCAAACTAAAATAGTGAAGCAAAATATTCGTTCAGGCCAACAAGTCTATGCAAAAAATGGTGATTTAATCATATTTGGTGCGGTAGGCAATGGCGCAGAAGTCATCGCAGATGGTAGCATTCATATCTATGGCGCATTACGAGGGAAAGCCATGGCAGGCGCCGCGGGCGATACCAGCGCCGTTATCATTGCCCACTCTCTGGAGGCCGAACTCGTTTCAATAGCAGGGCAATATTGGCTCGCTGAAAATCTACAACAACATAGCTCAGATAAAAGCGGCTGCATTCGCCTAAACGGTGAGTCGCTTATGGTTGAATCATTGCCCCTCTAAATGGCAGAACAAAGGATAGAGAGAAACATGGCACAAATTATTGTTGTCACTTCAGGTAAAGGCGGCGTAGGTAAAACCACATCGAGTGCTGCAATTGCGACCGGTCTTGCCATGCAAGGACACAAGACAGTCGTTATTGATTTCGATATAGGTTTACGAAACTTAGACTTGATCATGGGTTGCGAGCGTCGTGTTGTTTATGACTTCGTTAATGTGATCAATGGTGAAGCCAATTTAAATCAAGCGCTGATCAAAGATAAACGCTGCGATAAGTTATTCGTTTTACCCGCTTCACAAACCCGTGATAAAGATGCACTGACCAAAGAAGGCGTCGGCCGTGTTTTAGACGATTTGGCCAAAGACTTTGAGTTTATTCTGTGTGACTCTCCCGCTGGGATTGAGCAAGGCGCTATGATGGCATTGTATTTTGCCGATATCGCCATTGTGACCACGAACCCAGAAGTCAGTTCAGTGCGCGATTCAGACCGTATTTTAGGTATGTTGCAAAGCAAATCACGCCGCGCCGAGCTAAACCTTGAGCCAATCAAAGAATACTTACTGCTGACTCGTTATTCACCGAGCCGTGTAAAATCGGGCGAAATGTTAAGTGTCGACGATGTTCAAGAAATTCTGGCCATTGAGTTACTCGGCGTTATTCCTGAGTCACAATCTGTACTGAAAGCCTCTAACTCAGGCGTACCAGTGATTATCGACCAAGAAAGTGATGCGGGTTTAGCCTACAGTGATACAGTCGCACGCTTACTGGGTGAAGATGTACCAGTACGCTTTATTACGGAAGAAAAGAAAGGTTTCTTACAACGGATATTTGGTAGCTAATTATGTCTTTACTCGACTATTTCAAAAGCAAGAAAAAGCCTAGCACTGCGGTAATGGCAAAAGAGCGCCTACAGATCATCGTGGCTCATCAACGTGGACAAAGGGACACTCCCGATTATTTCCCACAGATGAAACAAGAGATCATTGCCGTTATTCGCAAATATGTGCCGATTTCTGATGATCAAGTTTCTGTGCAGTTAGATCAAAACGACGCCAACCTGTCGGTACTCGAGCTTAACGTCACTTTGCCTGACAGATAAGTCGATGACACAAAAAATGTCATCTTCAATTGAAGATGACATTTTGATGTGGATATTTTTCAGCAATGGATTCAAGTACGAAATATTAAGCACTAGACCTCAAGCTTTGCTAAAGCCTCAGTTGCCAATTCCCCTCGCCAACCGCATAACACTGCTGGTAAATCCCCTTGTTGCTTATCCCAACGCCATTGCAAAAACTCATGGATATGACGTTTAGAACCGAGCATTTCCTGCGGCACATCATGCTTTTCGCATAATTCGACCAAACAGCTTTTAATCGCTTTAAAGGCCGATTTGTAGCCTGATTTTAACGCCAATACATCCACTAACTCGGGTAAATTAACTAAATCCGCAGTTTGTAGCACACGTAATAAATCTTTGCCGTGGATGCGTTTTTCCTGTTCGGTCAAGTCATTGAGCTTAAACAAGTCAGCCGAAGTTTTAGGTTGCTTCTTCGCTAATGCAATAAGACCATGATCTTTGATCACAAAACCTAAGGCTAAATCACGGACTAAGGCTTTTTCAAGGCGCCATTTGGCGAGCACTTTAAGGTAAGCCAATTGAATTTCAGTGAGTTGAAAAGCATTTTTCACTTTCAAATAGGCTGTATCAAGATCAGGATCGGCAAGCCTGCCCTGAGTCATCCTTTCCCCTTCCTCGTATAACCAAGCTAAACGCCCTTGGGCGCTGAGTTTCGCTTCCAGTTGAGGATAGAGCTGATACAAATACAGGACGTCATTGGCGGCGTAGCTTAACTGGGCTTCCGTTAAAGGACGACGGATCCAATCTGTACGCGACTCACCTTTATCGATCACTTCACCAAGGCAAGTTTCAACTAACTTGGCATAACCCACACCGTGGCCCATACCACACAAAGAGGCGGCAATTTGGCTATCAAACAAAGGCGTAGGCTGACATTTGCCATAGTGGGCAAAAACTTCTAAGTCTTCACTGCAGGAATGCACTAGCTTAACGATATTCGGGTCCGATAACAGCGCCCAAAACTGGGCTAAATCAGGTAAAGCGACCGGATCAATCAAAGCTAAGGTTTTACCATCATAGGCTTGGATCAAACCTAACTTGGCATAATAAGTACGAGTACGAACAAACTCGGTATCTAACACGAGTATCTTACTCTGTTTATATTGTGCAACGAGGGCATTAAGGCTTGCTTCATCACTCACATATTGAAACGCTGACAAATTCTTCTCCAGATCCTGTGGGTCAATCACAGTCCATAAAAACAAAAGCCGGCAAATGCCGGCTTCAATCTTACGCGCGCTTAGCTTCGTCTCTAAGCTCTCGTCGCAAGATTTTACCCACGTTGGTTTTAGGTAACTCGTCCCTAAATTCTACCAGCTTCGGCACTTTATATCCCGTTAAATGAATACGGCAGTGCTTAATGATGTCTTCAGCGGTTAAAGATTTATCTTTTGCCACCACAAATACCTTCACTAACTCACCACTGGCGTCGTTTGGCACACCAACGGCAGCCACTTCAATCACTTTAGGATGAAGTGCGACCACTTCTTCGACTTCGTTAGGGAATACGTTAAAGCCTGATACTAAGATCATGTCCTTCTTACGGTCGACAATATAGAAGAAACCTTTCTCATCCATATAACCAATATCGCCCGTAGCTAACCAACCGTCAGTATCGATCACTTTGGCGGTTTCTTCAGGACGTTGCCAATAGCCTTTCATCACCTGAGGACCTTTACCGAACAGTTCACCGGTTTCGCCTTGGGCTAATACCTTGCCGTCATCATTACGGATTTGGATCAGTGTCGAAGGGGCAGGAAAACCAATTGAACCGTTATAACCGTCTAAGTTATATGGACAACAGGTTAATAAGGGTGAGGCTTCCGTCAGACCATAACCTTCAAGTAAACGGGTTTTAGTAATGGTTTGCCATTTATCCGCCACGGCTTTTTGTACCGCCATGCCGCCACCGATAGAAAGTTTTAAGCGTGAGAAATCCAACTGGGAAAAATCATCACTATTCACTAAAGCGTTAAATAAGGTATTCACCCCAGTTAATGCGGTAAAAGGATACTTTTTCAACTCAGCCACAAATCCTGGGATATCGCGAGGATTGGTGATGAGTAAATTCTGACTACCTTTGTGCAAAAACAGCAGGCAATTCACGGTCAAGGCGAAGATGTGATACAGCGGCAAAGCCGTTACGACAAACTCACTGCCATCGTTTAAAGCGGGAGAATATGCACCATCGGCCTGCAATACGTTTGCGACAATATTACCATGGGTCAACATAGCGCCTTTAGAGACCCCTGTGGTACCACCAGTGTATTGTAAAAATGCTAAGTCATCGTTAGTAACTTCAGGTTTGATGTATTGCATGCGACGACCCGTTGATAAGGTATCGCGCATTGATAAGGCATGGGGTAAATCGTATTTTGGCACTAACTTCTTGATGTACTTCACCACAAAGTTCACTAAGGTACGTTTTGGTGCACTTAATTGATCACCTAAACTGGTGATAATCACGCTTTCAACGGGAGTTTGATCGACCACTTCTTCTAAAGTGCGGGCGAAGTTTGACACCACCACAATGGCTTTAGCGCCAGAGTCAATCAACTGATGTTTAAGTTCGCGCGGTGTATAAAGTGGGTTAACGTTAACAACCACCATACCTGCACGCAAAACACCAAACAGTGCAATGGGATACTGCAACAGGTTTGGCATCATCAAGGCGACACGGTCACCCTTTTCAAGCTTTAATTCATTTTGTAAATACGCAGCGAATGCTCGGCTGCGTTCTTCCAATTTACGATAGGTTAGCGTGGCACCCATGTTGATAAATGCAGGTTGATCTTCATACTTAGCCACCGCTGTCTCGAACATGTCGACAAGCGATGAGTATTGTTCCACATTAATTTCAGCAGGCACATCTTCTGGCAAATGATTAATCCAAGGCTGATCCACTACTCTCTCCTAAATCCCCACAACTGCGGAAACAATATCCATACAAGCGTCAAGACTCGATAAATACCGAGTTAAAATACCGGCTTACATTTTATAGTTATTGATTTACTCGTCATAAATCATACGAGCGTTTTAATTTTGATCATCATCACATAAAAAAAACAAAAAACCTAGCGTCTTTTTTATACCCATATAAGCAACCTATTAAACGAATTTGCGGATCAAACGTGCAACGCCTTCGGCATTGTCCATATGCACATGATGATCGCCCTCAATTATGTGCTCAGACAAATGCTTGAACCACGTTCTTGCCTTAGGTATCGCGCTCTGCAACTGACTAAATCCCTGTTTGCCACAAATTAATAAGGTTTCGACATTGATGTCCTGCATCAAGGCATCAACTTGGGCGAAGGTTAATCGTTGGGGTGAATCTAATCTTAATCGAGGATCACTACGCCAACCTATGCCATCACCTTCGGGCTGCATATTACGATCGAGCAACAAACGACACCAAGGTTCGGCAAGTCCTGTTAAATGTGCCCTCGCCCGCACCGCAGTATCTATACTGTCGTAAATCTTTGCCTGCCCATGTTTCTGAGTTAAATACTTCTCATGCTGATAGAAGCTTTTTTTCAATCGCGCCTTAGCTTGCGTTGGCAACTCAGACAAGGGGCTTAACGCTTCAATCAATACCAGCTTGTTAACCTTTTCGGGAAACGTCGCCGTATAAGCTGAGGCAATAATACCGCCGAGCGAATGCCCAATCATTGCCGCTGGCTTTTGCGGTAATGCCGTTAACAACGCGTCTAAATCATACAAATAATCAATCCAATGCAGTGGATAGTGTCCCGGCCTATGTGCAGAAAAGCCGTGTCCCGGCCAATCAATGGCGAGCACTTGATAATCGAGTAAATGCGCTAAAGGTTCAAAACTGTTGGCGTTATCTAACCAACCATGTAAGGCAAGCAATAAAGGTTTATCCTTCGCCCCCCATAATCGGCCCGCGACCGTAATATGAGGTAATACAAATTCGATTTGATTTTTGGGGGCGAAAGATTGCCACATAATGCCTCTGATGTCAGGTAATTAAGATGATTTTTTGACAAATTTAAGTGTCATACGGTCACTTTCACCGATCGCTTGGTATTTTTCTTTATCGGTATCACCCAAGGCAAAAGAGGGCGGTAGCGTCCAAACACCTTTGGCGTAATCTTTCGTATCTTTGGGGTTCGCATTGATTTCTGCACTTTCAACTAAGGTAAAACCTGCTTTTTTGGCTAAAGCAACCATAGCAGCTTGATCCATATAGCCAGTGCTGAAGTTCATTCCTTCGTTGGCTCTATGCTCTACCACGCCAAAGATACCGCCGTCCTTCAACACTTTATAAGACGCGGCAAACACGTTTTCCAACTGATCTGTTGATGCCCAGTTATGTAGATTTCGGAAGGTTAATACCAGATCAGCACTACCATCAGCGCCTAAATCCATCTTATGTGGAGGATCGAAGGTAACAATCTTAGCATTGCCCATGACGTCTTTATTGGCAGTCATCCACGCAGCATACTTAGTACCCGCGTTAGCGCGATAACGATTTCCGGGAGTATCTGTCGCAGGAGCCGTTTCGAAACTGGCTGCGATATATTGGCCCTCTTTAGCAAGATAAGGCCCTAATATTTCACTGTACCAGCCATTACCCGGCCAGAGTTCAATCACAGTCTGTTTTGGGGTAATGCCAAAAAAAGTTAAGGTTTCAGCGGGATGACGATAAACGTCACGACTGGCATTTTTAGCCTGACGAAAATCGCTTTTTAAGACTTTATCTAAGCTTTCATCGGCATAGGTAACACTCGAACATAAACCAGCAAGCAGCAGACTGGCAACTAAGGTGACTTTTTTCATTGTAATTCTCCATGGATACCGAAGGCTTAACCTAGCAGCCAATGGCCAAAAATCCAAGGAATAGAAGTCGGAAAACTAAGCTTTAAGCGACATAAGTGGTTATAGCTCAAAGTGATGAGCAAAATCACCTTTACCTAAATCAACAAAGTTCAAAGCAGAAAAACGATGGGGAAAACACTAGACGACTGAGGCATTAAACAAGCTTGAGAACTAACGACTTGCGGCATTATCTACGCGGCGCCACGCAAAATACAAAGCGCAGGCACTGGTTAATAACCATAATCCCACCCAAATCCACGCGGGGATCCAAGAACGCTCGGCCAACATCACTGCATCACCTTGGCCATCAAGCCCGAGCAACACAGTCGGACTCGCAAGTGCATTAAGCATGATCATCAAGCCAATAATACGCAAAAACTGAGTCAACATTTTGTTTTGACTGAGTTTAAGCGGTAACAACAAAATAATAGTCAGCACAGCTAAAATCGCTAACGTGAGAATATCCCTGCCCCAAAGCAAGCCGCTTAGCACGACTAAGGCACCTAGCAAGGCAAAACTCACGCGGATCCCCTTTGGCCAAGTCGCTAATAAATAGATTAAATATCCCCAACAGGCCGCACCAAAATACCCTGCAAAGCCAATAAACATCGGCGAGCCGCCTTGGCTAAAACAAAATCCTGCGCCATTCGGAAACAACTGAATATGGCTGACCACGCCCGAGCTTAAAATCGTTGCAATGCCATGGGACAATTCATGGAAATAGCTTTCAAGCCATTTAAACGGCACGCTCAAATAGGGAATTCGAGTTATCAATAAAGCTAAAACTAGCTCGATAATAAACAAACCACGGCTTGGCACACCGCTTGTGGCTAAGCCTGTCAGTTTAGAAGAGGAAAATCGCGAGGTTGAACTAGAAGACGTTTTTTGATGCTCAAGCATACAAGTCCACACCCACCATTTGCTGAATTTCATCGCGTTTGGCGGCATGTTGGGTTTGTAAATATTGGGCAATCGCTCCCTGATGGCCGCGAGTATCTTGCTCATACTCGAGGTGCGCACCAAGCCTTGACTGTAAATTTCCTGCTGCGCTTTTACTTTTATGCTGAGTTTCTAAACTAAGGGCTTCGACGGCATCTTGCTCAATCACTGGGCGTGACGATTCAGGCGCAGTCAGCCCCTGAGCGATAGCGGGTCTATTACTCGCTACAGCATTCGTCAAACTCATTTGATTCACATTAACTTGCATCAAGAAGCCTTAAGTTTGCACTATTCATCGTTAAGCCATTCATCGTAAAGAATGCTTAGCATTAATTGCCTGAGATTCTATCGCAGATACTCAGGCAAAGAACAGCTTATTCACGACCGGGTAACTTTTTCCATGTGACTGTATCACGTAAATACACAGGTTCAAGCTCATCGACCGAGGTTGTCAGTCCTGCTTTCATGCCTGCTTCAGCCAATATCAGCATAGCCCTTGCATCGGGATATTTCACGGCCTCGAGAGCTAAAATCCCCTTGCCGAGTGCCAGTAAATCGGGATAAGCATCAAAACCTGTACCGCAGCCCACAATTGGCGCTTGAGTATCGAGCAGAAGTAGTACGTCCGCAGGCGCACTGACCACTTCTTTACCGACAAGCGTTGCAATACCATCAACGGCCACAAACTGGCCCCAATACACTTCGCCCATGCGCGCATCAATGGTGCACAAAACTTGCTCGGCTTGATGCTGGCTAATCGCCATTTGTGCCATTGCCGCTAAGGTTGAAATACCAATCACAGGCAAATCTAACCCCAGTGCCAGACCTTGCGTCATGCTCGTGCAAATACGGATCCCCGTAAAACTGCCAGGGCCTCGTCCGTAAGCAATCGCAGTCACTTTATCTAAGCGAATGCCCGCTTGCTTGAGCACTGAATCGACCATAGGCAGCAGACGTTGACTGTGTTCACGCGGCGCATCGGCAAGTTCAGCATACATCTGACCTTGGTATTGCAGCGCAGCTGAGCAGGATTCGGTACAAGTGTCTAAGGCAAGAATACAAGCAGAGTGTTCGTGTGTTATTGTCATTTCAAAACCGGATTAGCGGGCAAGATTTCGCATCAAATTTACATAATCTGTATTGCGCGAATATGCCATGAGAAAACTGGCGCAAATAATAACATTAAATGCCCGAAAACAAAGGGCTAAGCAAGCAACTCAGCTAAAATAGCGCTCACATGATATTCAGTCGCAAATCTGGACGAGATGGATTTATGTGATCTAAGTCAATGATCAATAAACTCATTAATGAATATAGCTCGCTTGGGGAAACTTTTTCAACTTTGATTGTCAGAGCAGAAAAGTAAGGGGCGAATTTATCCCTTGCCTTTCCCTTAGTATTGTACGATTGCTTTAACCCGCTTTCGATAAGGACATTTCATGTTAAACACGCCTCCATTGCGTCGCTTAAGACGCTTACGTAATTCAGAAGCAATGCGCGATCTGCTGCGCGAAACCCATATTTCGCTAAGCGATCTTATCCATCCCCTGTTCATTGAAGAGCACATCACCCATGCTGTGCCTATCTCCACGTTACCTGGCATCAGCCGTTTACCTGAGAGCGCACTGGCGGATGAAGTTCGCGAGCTTTACGCCCTCGGGATCCGCTATGTGATGCCCTTTGGGATTTCCCACACTAAAGATGATAAAGGCAGCGATACGTGGGACGACAATGGTTTACTCGCCCGTATGGTGCACACCATTAAAGCTACCGTGCCTGAGATGATGGTAATCCCCGACATTTGTTTTTGTGAATACACAGACCACGGCCATTGCGGCGTGGTGCACAATAATGAAGTCTGCAACGATCTCACAGTCGAAAATTTAGTTAAGCAATCGATAACAGCCGCCAAAGCGGGCGCTGATATGTTAGCACCATCGGCCATGATGGACGGTCAAGTGAAAGCCATTCGCCAAGGGCTCGATGCCGCAGGTTTTGAACATGTGGCGATTCTGGCCCACTCGGCAAAATTCGCCTCTTCTTTTTACGGTCCTTTTAGAGCAGCGGTTGATTGTGAACTCAGCGGAAATCGCAAGGGATATCAACTGGATTATGCTAATGGTCGTCAAGCCCTGTTAGAAGCCTCATTAGATGAAGCCGAAGGCGCCGATATCCTGATGGTTAAATCTGGCACCCCCTACTTAGATGTGCTCAGCCGTTTAAGACAAGAAACCCACTTGCCACTCGCCGCCTATCAAGTCGGCGGTGAATATGCGGGCATTAAATTTGCCGCCCTTGCGGGCGCGTTGGATGAGCGTGCGGTGGTGACTGAAACGTTTATCGGCTTAAAGCGGGCGGGTGCAGATTTGATTGTCAGCTATTACACTAAACAATACGCCCAATGGTTAACTGAAAGCCGATAGTTGCGTCGGTAGCGAATCAAAAATTACGCTAATCGTTAAATCGATAGCTAAGCGGCTTGTTAAGAGAACAACTAGGTTTTGCACTTTAGAAACCCCATAAAAACGCCACCTTTATCGGTGGCGTTTTTGTATTTAACACCTTGTGCTAAATCGCTTAAGCCTTCTGCAATCTTGCAAACAAGGCTTTCACTTTTTCCACTTTAGGACGCACGACCATCTGACAATAGGGCTGCTCACCGTGTAAAGCGAAGTAGTCATTGTGATAATTTTCAGCGGGATAAAAAGTATCAAACGCTGAAACCTGGGTCACTATCGGCGCATCAAAAACCTTGGCTACTGCTAACTGAGCAAGCATAGCGGTAGTTTGCTCTATCTGCTCAGCATTATGGGTAAACACCACGGAACGATATTGTGGCCCCTTATCATTACCTTGGCGATTAAGCGTGGTCGGATCATGGCTCTCAAAAAAGACCTGTAATAGCGTCGTAAAATCAATTTCCTCAGGGTTGAACTCGATATGCACAACCTCCGCGTGGCCGGTTTGGCCCGAGCAAACAGATTTATAATCGGCATCATGGGCTTCGCCGCCGACATAACCTGAAGTGACATTCACCACGCCCTTTAGGCTTTTAAAAATCGCTTCGACGCACCAAAAACACCCAGCACCCAAAGTCGCAAAGTGATTCGGTGCTGGTTCAACAGCATCATCCATCCCTTTGAAAACCATAGAAACTGAGTTAACACAGTGACGGATATTGTTAGGTGTTAACATTTCACCTTCAAAGACATGCCCCAAGTGACCACCGCACTGGCTACAAACAATTTCAGTTCTGCGGCCGTCAGCGTCTATGTGGCGGGTTACAGCGCCGGCAATTTCATCATCGAAGGCAGGCCAGCCACAATGGGCATTAAATTTATGCTCAGAGCGATACAAGGGGGCATGGCATTTTTTGCATAAATACAAACCCTTAGCATCGTGCTCATAATACTCACCACTAAAGGGGCGTTCAGTGCCTTTCTCTTCGATAACATAGCGTTCAAAATCGGTCAGTTTATTCATATTAATGCCCTTTCGACTCACGTCGTTGTGTATTTCGATATTCTTTGATTAAGAAGCTGATTTATAAGGAAGCCAACATAAGACCCACTCCAAGCAAGATTTCTTGCACTCGGCTTCAAAATGCGGCTGACATCAATCCAATCACAACAAATCTAATGCCCATACTAACGGATTTGGTGACTAAAATCTTACCACTCAAGTAAGTACTAATATAAGTGTTCATATTAAGTACTCATATAAGCAACTGCATAAATGACGGAAAATACGGCAGTTGATCCAGATCACAGTCGCTGAGTATTTGCACCCACATCAGTGCACGGCTACACTTGCAGCGGGTCAAATTACAACTAAATATAACAAGTAGAAACCAAAATGAAATTAGAAACCATTGATTACCGCGCTGAAAACAGTGCCCAGCAATTCGTTGAATCACTTCGGGAAACTGGCTTTGGTGTTTTATCTAATCATCCGATTGATAAGCGCTTAGTTGAAGACATCTACACCGAGTGGCAAGCCTTTTTTAATTCAGAAGCCAAAAACGACTATATGTTTAAAAAAGAAACTCACGACGGTTTCTTCCCTGCGTCGATTTCTGAAACCGCTAAAGGCAACACAGTCAAAGACATTAAAGAGTACTACCACGTGTACCCTTGGGGCCGTATCCCCGATTCACTGCATGCCAATATTCTCGCCTATTACGATAAAGCCAACGCACTGGCTGCAGAACTATTAGAGTGGATCGAAACCTACTCACCAGAAGACGTAAAAGCCAAGTTTTCGATGCCATTGCCAGAAATGATCGCCAACAGCCAAAAAACCTTGCTGCGCATTCTGCATTACCCGCCGATGACGGGCAGTGAAGAAATGGGCGCCATTCGCGCCGCGGCCCACGAAGATATTAACCTTATCACAGTGTTACCTGCAGCCAATGAGCCTGGATTGCAAGTGAAAGCCAAAGATGGCACTTGGTTAGATGTTCCAAGCGATTTTGGCAACATTATTATCAATATCGGTGACATGTTACAGGAAGCCTCTGGCGGCTATTTCCCATCGACGTCACACCGCGTCATCAATCCTGAAGGTACGGATAAAACCAAGTCGCGGATCTCTTTGCCGTTATTTTTACATCCAAACCCTGCTGTAGTGCTATCGGATCGCTATACCGCTGACAGCTATCTGATGGAAAGATTGCGCGAACTCGGGGTGATCTAAGCCTTAATTCAGCCTATTAATCCAAGCAACAATCGCAAGAGACAGTCAAGGATTAAGCGATTAAAGCGCCTTAGGGCGCTTTTTTTATGACATTCGCCACCTTCAAGGTAGAATAGCCGTTCTTTAAGTTATTTAGGACAAGGCGTTATCATGGCAATTCAGTGGTATCCGGGGCATATGCACAAGGCACGCAAGGAGATTGAAGAGGCAATGCCTCAGGTCGATCTTGTTATCGAAGTGCTGGACGCGCGTATTCCCTACAGTAGCGAAAACCCCATGGTGGCTCAGCTTCGAGGCGACAAACCTTGTATCAAACTGCTCAATAAATCTGATCTGGCCGATCCAGAGATCACCGCACAATGGATTGAATACTTAGAGCGTGAGCAAGGCGTCAAAGCCACGGCGATCACAACGCTGCAAGCGGCAATGGTGAAAAAAATCCCTGATCTCTGCCGTAAGCTAGTGCCAAGTCGCGATAAAACCGAAAAAGACATTCGCACTATGATCATGGGGATACCCAACGTTGGGAAATCTACCATTATCAATACCTTAGCTGGCCGTGTTATCGCCAAAACTGGTAACGAACCTGCGGTAACCAAAACCCAGCAACGGATCAATTTACGTAACGGTATCGTGCTGTCGGATACCCCAGGTATTTTATGGCCCAAAGTGGATAACGAAGCGAGCAGCTATCGCCTTGCCGTCACTGGCGCCATTAAAGATACGGCGATGGAATATGAAGATGTGGCCCTGTTCGCCGCCAAGTATTTCTTAACCGCTTATCCAAAAGAGATTTGTGAGCGCTATAACTTAAGTGAATTACCAAAGGATGATGTCGCACTTCTCGAGGAAATCGGCCGTAAACGTGGTGCGCTGCGTCCCGGTGGTCGCATCGATATGCACAAGGCATCAGAGTTATTACTGCATGAATATCGCTCGGGGAAAATAGGCTTACTCTCGCTAGAAACGCCTGCGATGGCAGAGCTTGAAAAGATTGAAGTCGCCCGTATCATGGCCGAAAAAGAAGCCGAGAAAGAAGCCAAATTGGCAGCAGAGAGACTTAAACGTTCAGGCAAACGCCATAACGACTAGTCAGCCCGCCACTCTACATTTGGAATATAAGGCGCAGAGTTTGTTAAAGACGTTAAAGACAAGACGCTGATGACTTTTATATTCCAGCTTATGGCGCTCATTCATCAAGTTTAAAATTAAAGCCAGTATATTGAATATACTGGCTTTTTATTATCAAAAACGGAAAGCTTGCGCTAAAAAACACTTTTACGCCAATGACTTCTGCGTGCCTGATATAAGCTCTCAATATCAGCCAGTCATCATCCTCTTAGCACAATACACCAAGGAGCCATCTTGGGTTTGACTGCACGGCAAAGGTGCTTTAGTCGCGGGATAGATCTACCACTTCTTTCAAGTTTTCTAATGGTACCCACCCTGATTCTTCACTGACAGCTTTTATACACCATACCCAGCCATTCAACATTCGTGTGCCAATGAGTTGTTCCCCTTCATGCACATTAAGTTCTCTTGCCGTATAGTCCTCAAGCGCCAGCCCGTTGGCATTTTTTAGGCGCTGAATCACTTGACCAGGAACCCAACCAGCATCTTGCCCTGGCGTAGTGCAAAGGAACCAGAGATCCCAGCCTTCAGGACCTGCATATTTGTCTCCAACGACAAGAGGATCACCTTTTTTGAACGTAATGGGGTTAGGAAACTCACTTTCATGTGGATTGACAACGATATATTTCTTAGTAATCATGTATTCAGTTAACCTTTTGATAAATATTAGTAAAAATTAACTTTATTCGCTTATTAAAGCACGCCCAATTAACGCTCAGTTTGAGTGAAACTTATCAGTTTTCTATCAGACATACTATCCGACGACACACGCATGCACAGTTTTCAAACCAATTATCAGCATAAAAAACTGTAATATTTTGATTTTAAATACGATGACAATAAACTGCATTATGAGTAGGAAAATGCCAGTTAGCGTAATATGAAGGTATATTCAGTTAGCCAAAAACCGCGCCAATTTGCACGCGGTTTTCAATGGGAATTAACAGCAAGCTAATGAATAATTACAACTTTTTTAACTTATTTTAAGGTCTTCCAAAACATGATCTGCAGCCTGGAATGCCAACGCTGCCAAAGTGAGGGTTGGATTACCCGTTGCAACTGTTGGAAACACTCCGCTACCGACTAAAAACAGATTGCTATGATCCCAAGATTGCTGACGATGATTCACCACCGACGTATCTCTGCAGTCCCCCATTCGATACGTCCCCACAATGTGTCCAGCACCGTAAAACGTAAAATTATGGCCCTGATATTCAAAATTATTCGACGTTACTTGACTCTTATCACCATAAAATACCGGCGCAGGCGGAGCCTTGGTATATTCCCGCGCATCAAGGGCGTCAAAGAGTTTGGTCGAAATATCTTTAGCCGACACGAACGCATTGCGCACATAATCTTCGCGGACTCGATAGGTTAATTTTGGGCGCGGTAAACCTAAATTATCAGTCAAGGTCTCAGACAGTTCGACACGGTTTTCCGGATCAGGCAATTGCTCAATTAGATAGCCCATACGAATTTGCCGTGTGTAAATACCATTCAAGATATTCACCAGTGAGGCACCAAATAAGGCGCTATTCGCAGACATGGCGGGATCAAACCGTAATGAAATTCCCTGCTGATTGACAGAATCCCCATTTAATTGCGAATTATTTTGTCCAAATACAAAGTCGGCTAAGGTCGTGAATGGATCATTCGCAGCCCACTGCCAACCTTCATTGCCGATTTCAATACGATAGGCGGCACGGTCTTTACGAAAGGCGCCATCGCGTAAACTTTCGATACCCGCAGTAGATAAAGGCCCCCGAAAACCATAGACAGGATCTTTCGCCAGACCCCAGGCCAAATACATAATGTGATCCATCAAATTACGCCCCACTTGATCGCTATAGTTGGCGACGCCGTTCGGACAGGCTTTATTACGTTTAGACATGAGCAATAATTTAGGCGTCTCAATCGCGTGAGCTGCAATCACATATTTTTTACCCGTAACGGTACCGCCGCCCGTCGCTATCCCTCCGTGAGTTTGATAGGTCACATAATCAATACCAACAACATCCTTTGTATTTTCATCCACTTGAACATTTGTCGCAACATGACGATAAAACACATCAACATTGCCGGTTTGCAATGCTCGCCCGAGCGTCACAGTGGCATCGTATTTGGCTTGGATAGGGCAAATAGGAATACAATTCGTATTCCCCGCACATTGACGGCGTTCACCCGGTAATGAATTGCGCCCCTGAGGGGTTGGCGTGACTGACAATTGAATATTGTCGTACACCATATCGCTCACAGCTTGTTCATATTGTTGATCAACTAAAGATGAAACAATGCCAGGCATTGGGTAATCGTAATTCGGCCCATAAACACCATCCGGTGAAACATGAAATCCGCGATAAAGCTGATCCATCGCCTCTTTGTCACCTGCGACGCCAATCTCATTGGTCGCCTGTTCATAGTAAGGAACCAGCGCCTGATAAAATTGTTTTCCACCGGGCCAATCCACCCCCTGCTTATACTGGGTTTGCAACTCAAAATCATTGGGCAATAAATGCAAACTGGTTCCTAACCAATGCCAAGTTGTGCCGCCGCCAATACGCTCATAGGAACTAGCAAAAGCAAACTTTGCTTCAGAGCTGTCAGGTTTCAAATGCTCTGGTTGCGGCGTGTAATCGAAATAACATTGCTTTGGATTACGCCATGCGCCAATTTGCAACACGGTATAACGCGGCACATTCTCCTTCGCGGGATCAGGCAATCCGAGTGGATTATCCGCCGTCGATGCCGCTGGATTTTGCGTGGTTGGAGGATAAGGTGACTCTGGTGTTTTAGCATTGGCTTTAAAAAAGGTTTCCATGTAACCACTGCGGTCAACCGGCACTTCCTGCCCTGCTTCGAGGATTAATACTTTTTTCCCCGCCATCCCCAGTTGATAAGCCATGATAGAACCGGCAATACCTGATCCCACAATAATGACATCGTAATTGGTTTGAGTGCTCATACAGCACCTCCTTGATGACCCGTATATGCCGACAGTACAGCGGGTGGTTTCGCCCAATAGCCATAGCGATAATTTGAATCCCCCATCGGATGAGCCTGCATAACTTGCCAAACTAAACCTGTGGTATAACTTTTTGCCGAAATCATATCGCTAACCGTGGTTTCCGGTTCTGTATCCGTCGCGGGAATAATGGTTGGCCATGCACCTGAGTACCACATAAAAATCAATTTACGACAGGCCAACACAAAATTAGCCCCGTTGTCTGGTGCCAGCATTTGCGTGCCAATTTGTTGATCTGATAATTGCTGCGCTTTTAACGCCGCAAATTTTTGCAGAATAGTTGTAACTAAAGTTGGGTCCTTCGATTCTTCGGTTATTTTTTGCGTAAACACGGCTAAGTATTCGGATTTAATATCCACGGGATCCAATGTCGGGGCAATAATACTGGTAGCAAAGCCGGTTAATACCGCGCTCAAACCAATAAAATTATTCATAGTATCGGCAGTCGCGCCTGTAATATCAGTCATGATGAGTTCCTTTTGTAAATTATTGCGCGCGTTGCAGCAAGTAAGTGAAATCAGCAAAATTACCGTTAGTGGTTGCCGCATTATTGTGACAAGCCATACAGCTGCTTGATGTTTGCTTTACCGAACCTTGGATATAAGTTTCGAGCGTGGTGTTAGCTAAAAATGAGGGAGCAGGCACGCCCGTTGGATCGGTGGGATTTTTGGCATCGGTAGGCCATTGCGTACTGATCAATTCGTAGTTCTTCCATACCGATCCCGGCACTACAGCGTCGAGTGCAGCGTGATAACTGGCATTTAAGGCTTTAGCGTCGGCAGTGATAGGAATGACGCGTTCCACTTGAGTTGGTTTAGTGTGCGGGTTTGCCGGATCCCACGGGCGTGCTGGTGGTTCATTCACTTTGCAGTCAGTACATTTAGCATCGTAAAAATTATATGCCGACAATGATGCTGACTCACCTTGGGTTGGCGCGTTAGCGACATGCTCAAAGGTAGACCAAATCCATTGTGGTTCACCCGTGGTTTTGTGAGCAATGTGAAACCCCACTAGACCGACTTGTTCAAGCGCACACGCGGGCTTGACCCCGTGTTGCTCTTCGGGATTGTTATAAACAAGCGCGTAAGTTGTATAGTAATTCGTCGAATCAAACTTGCCGCCCATTTTTATCCATGAGGCTTTAAGCATGATAGAACCTACCTGCCCGGTTTTACTGTCGCTCGCGGTAAAGTCGACATCGGCATTAAACTGTTTCTGTCCTTTTTTACTGTAAAGGTTATTGTCCAAAATAAAATTGAACATGGTTTCATTGGTTAATATTTCATAACGGGTATAAAGCCCGTTTTGATCAATCAATGGACCCGTTGTAAAAGGCTCACCACTTTCATCCAACACATTCGGGGTCTTCCCTACTTGCGTTAAATAAATAGTCCCTTGAGGAATGGACTTGGGATCAATACTTTTGCAAACATCCGGCACATTATTGGACTGATCCCACCCAGGTGGTTTTACGCCATCGGGTAAAAAAATCTCCCGGCTTTCCTTCCAATGCAGCCACACGACTGGCTGGTTAGTTTTTTGCCCAATGGTAGACATAGTATTGGGTGTGCCATCGGCATTTGCTGGCCAGTTAAGTGCAATAAACGATTGCCAAGAAAAATCATCAAAATCATGTTGCAGGCTTTCGAGTGAGAACGGGGGTTTTGCTGTGATTTCCAGCGGCATAACAGGGCTTAACGTTGGTAGCGTTATAGCTGCTTTTGTCTCTACTGGTGCTTCTGCATGTACAGCAGCACTCATACACAAAAAAAACGCACTATAGCGAAAAGATTTGATAGACATGAAATTAACTCTCCTTGTTATTGGGACTTATTCAATGCTTAAAACGTTTACAACTCCACTTTCTTTAACGACTTAAAATCAGGGCTTTCACAACACCCGCCACTGCAGGCGTGATGGCACGATACAAATAGCGTACAAGACTTGACCTCAACCAAATCCAAATAAATGGGTTTCGATATTAAAATTGAAGTTTGCTGTTTTGATCGCAGTCTCTGGCTTACTGAGCCGGTCTGAACAGATTGATTGATACGGATAAATATTAACGTCTTTCATTGAAATTCCTTTTCATGATTGCGTTTTATCACGATACCTTGAGTCTAGATTATTCATTGAGGATCACCTCAAATGAACCTAGTAATCTCAGTGGAAGGGTTAAACACTCCTGTGTTCCCGTAGTGAAAACAATTCTATTCTGCAGAAATAAAAGTAACCTTCTGAAAATATTCCATGTTAAAAGATTGTTTACGTTTCACTTATTGTCAAGCGTGAGGCAGGAGGTTTATTTTATTTGCAAAAAAGCTCGCCGCACGACACGACGATAACAGCGGTAAAAAGCATAATGTGATATCAAGAGTTCAACATTGATCTGAAGTCTGCGAGGACCAAGCGTGGACAGGAACTAACTAAGCGATCGTAAAATCGGTCGCAACTACGCGCGGCCTATTCTTATTTGGTAGCCATTGATTCAACAATAACTGTCAAAGTTTGGAAGATTTCGACTCATTTTCATCATTAGATTCTGTAAAGAGTCACTCAGCATCTGATTATATGGCCTTGCTAATGACTTTATAAACACTTTGACTGAAACAGAACACAACTTGTTCTTACTGTTGAAACAGGAAATCTATTTTCTTGTACTGACGAAAACTCTAAGATTAAAAATGATGCCATTTGGGGATGCTTTGACCTACTTAGGTAGCCCTGTGAAATATGATCATATCGTTCCACTTGCTTCCCACAATTGAGCCGCAGTGTACCTTCACAAACTTGTTATTCACCGATGTTTGTGCCCATAACCAATACATTTATACCTTTATAATTCACTTGTTCTATAGGCTTAAACCCATGATGTAAGTACAAACCTCCAGTTAAATCTTCTGTTTGAAGATATAATTTTTTCACGCCTATTTTATGTGCTAGCGATATTATCTCTTTCACAAGTTTTGAGGCGACACCCTGTCCCCTAGCCTGCTGAGTGACGTAAACACCACCAAGCCAAAATTCAAATTCTGGGTATATGTCCATTTCTCGAATTTTTAGCTCGGCTGAACCAGCAAGAACACCATTTACTTTTCCAATGATCAGAATAGGCGCGGTATCTCGATTTATTGATGCAGAGACTTTTTCAACGACTTCCTCCTTGGTATAGCTACCATTGTCTTGGCACCATTCGTTGAAATACCAACTAGCTACCGTGTCTATCGCAGAGGGATTATCGGCAAGTAATGAAATTTCCATATATGTCCTTAGATGTACAACGATTTGATTTTCTTTATGAACAACATCTTACCAACTTAACCTTGTAAGGCAAGCAGCCCACAACCATTGATGTTTGTAGTCAAACTATACTGATATCTATTAATGACTTTATGATGATGTTTACTTTGCTGTGGCTTTATTGAAAGTTCGGACTGGCATGACTTCTAGGTTGAAAGTAACCTCATCACATTAGCTTTTTTATAGCCACAACTTTATTCGCCCTACTTGCATTTTAAACTTTGAAACAAGCTTTGGGGCATTTTAGAGTTAACCGATTTTAAGCACGCCACGCTTTAATCGCTTCTGTTGCTATACCAGCTAGCTGTTTTGAAACTTCACGACCTTTGTAAATTGACGTTGTGTCTTTTGCGATTGGAACAGAATAATGAATATCGTGAGCAAGATTATTTAGATACTCGCGGCCACCACCTTCATAATTTTGCAGTTCCTGACCATTGAGCTGGATCATATAGCTATAGCCAAATGCACTCATGTTGCAATTTGCATTCAAGTACAAGCGACCTTCATGCTCCAAAAGGAACCATACTCGGTTTTCAGAATCCATTACTTTCATCGTCATCTCGCATAAGGGGATTTACCCGAACTTATCATAAAACCCAAACCGTAAATGGCAATACGCATCTCAACGGAACTTTTCGGTCAATTGATCTAATAAAGCTTCCATACTCTGCTCGAGGAGATCGAGCACTAGTTCAAAACCCTGTGCGCCGCCATAGTAAGGATCTGGTACTTCCGTTATTTGCGTATCAGCATAGGACAACATTAACTGTAACTTGTGTTGATACTCAACCGGACAACGGCTAAGCAGATCCGCCAAATTGGCATTATCCGCAGCTAGAATTAAATCAAAATGCTCAAAATCAGCATTCACCACCTGCCGCGCCCGCATGCCCTCGAAACTAAAACCCCGCTTTTTACCAGCCTCAATAGCGCGGCTATCGGGCTTATCCCCTTGGTGATAACCAATAGTACCCGCCGAATCCACCTCAATATTAAGCCTGCGCTCAGCAATCTTAAAACGACAAACCGCCTCTGCCGTCGGTGAGCGACAAATATTACCCATACAAACCATCAATATTCGCCGTACACTTTGATTTTTTAACATGAATACCTCATAGCTTAGTATTATCAATAATTTATCTAATGTGCTTAAACCTAGATGTAAACTTAATATGATAAGCAGCTTAATACATTAATTATTTACCTATAAATACAACAGGTTAGACCTATAAACACAAAATATTCTTACGTCAAACCATTATCAAAAATAAAATGCGCGCTACGATCCGAAAGTTAAGGGTGTCACCTCAGCTAAAATATTCCCCTTGAGCCATATACATACCAAGTACGCACAAAATTTAACCTAACCCGTAAAATATACGATAAACAGCACAGAAACAAATTAGCCTCCTTGCTAAGGATTTTTTATCGACTAGGTTTATATTTCAGAGTACGGTTTAAAATAAAACTGAATGTTCACCGCATACTCGCTCAAATAAAAAATACACCACAAAGTACAAGAAGAGGAAAAGTAAAATGGATTTTATTGAACGAATCGATGTTCTATCAAAACGCATCCCTCAAATTGCTAATAGCCTTCAAACTGAGGAAGCGACTAAGAATGCCTTAGTCATGCCATTTTTGCATACAGTTCTAGGATATGATGTTTTTAATCCTAGCGAAGTTGTCCCAGAATTTACGGCAGATACTATAGGTAAAAAAGGTGAGAAAGTTGACTACGCATTAATTAAGGAAGGTGAAGTGCAAATCCTTATTGAATGCAAAAAGTACAATGAAAAGCTGTCCATAAAGCATGCGTCACAACTATTTCGTTATTTTTCTGTCACCAACGCACGCTTAGCTATTCTTACAAACGGTACTGAATATCAATTTTATACCGATCTAGATGCTCCTAACAAAATGGATGAAAAACCATTTCTGATCTTAGATCTTGAAAATATTGATGAACACTTAATTCCTGAAGTTAAAAAGCTGACTAAAAACTCGTTCGACGTTAACTCAATAGTCAGCGCGGCAGGAGAACTAAAATACTTGAGTCAGATAAAACGTATTATTAGTGAGCAATTTAAAGAACCTGAAGAAGAGTTTATTCGCTTTTTTGCCTCAAGGGCTTATGATGGGGTTCTTACACCTAAAGTAAAACATCAATTTGCTGAAATTACTCATAAAGCACTAAGACAATTTCTCAACGACAGCATTAATGAACGTTTAAAATCCGCTATTGGCAATGATAAACCAACTGATGAAAACAAAAATTTAATCGATACCCCAATCCCATCCAATGATGAAAAAATTAAAGTAGTTACTACTGAAGAAGAAATTGACGGTTTCAATGTGATAAAAGCTATATTGAGGCAAAAAATAGAAGTTAATCGAATCATCGCAAGGGATACCCAAAGTTACTTTGGCATACTATTGGATGATAATAACCGAAAACCCTTATGCCGCTTACACTTCAATGCTAAACAAAAGTATCTAGGATTAGTGGATGAAAATAAAAATGAAACTCGTCATCCTATTAACTCTGTAGATGATATTTTTAATTTCAGTGAACAACTATTATCGACAGTCGCCTATTACGAATAACACTATCAAAATATCAATTGCGCATTACTCAGCGTAAAGACTAATGCGCAATTTGATTTACTAGGTACGGCTACTCAGTTTCAACATCGGTTCTTACCCGTAAAAAACTGGCAAACCGCGGTAAACCGTTAACGGTAAGACCAAGATATTTATAGGTAATGATAGTGCCCACTGCGGGGGGATGTTGGCGCTCTGCGAGACTAAAACCTGTGCCAATACTAAAAATTCGGCCGTCTGGCGTTTGCACTTTTAATGCGCCCATCTGCCCTGCAAATTGACCTTTACCAGGGATATAAGCGATAACAGTAGCTTCAGCATCATAATAAGGTTTTAGCTTCATCAAATGAGGATTGCGGCCACTGATATAAGTCGCAGAACTGCGATGCAGCATCAAGCCTTCGGCGCCTTTTGCAACTAAGGCATCGAGTTTTTGATACAGGGCTTCAAGGCTTTCTACTTGGAACTGCACTATGACTTCAAGATAATTCGATTTGCCACTCAGTTCAGTCAGCGCAAATTGATAGCGATGCTGAAAGTCGCCACTCGCCTTGGGGACATCGAACACCATAAATCGCACTTTGCGCCAATCATCATCCTTAGCTGAAGTTTGTCGAACTAAACTCGACATCGCTTCAAACTGACCTCGCCCAAGCCATAATTCACCATCGAGGGGATAATTCGGAAAATTCGCAGTAAACCAAATGGGTGTGGCGATGGCATTTCCCTGCCGAGTGAATAATTCCTTGCCATTCCAGTAACCTCGAACCCCGTCGAGTTTCTCACTAATCAAAAAATTTTGAATATTAATATCTTGCGAAGTTCGAGTCGCATCAAACTCGGTAGCAAGTTGTATAGCAGGTGGTGAGGTTTGTGCGTTAACCGAAAGAGTTAAACCGCAAAGTATGAGCAAGCTGAGCTTAAAAACACTAAAACGGATGAACTGATTAAATGTTAAATTTCGTAACGGGTTAGTATGAGTCATTCCCTTGCCCACGCTGCAATATATCCTTCATCAAGCTTAGGCCGCACGGCTAAAGTTGCACTAAAATAACCGCAAAAGTCACTAACTCCCTAAGTTAACAACGAATGTTGATGATCAAATTTGCTCAGTTAATTGTTTATGCACTTTTCATCTCAGGCTATACTGCGGCCAAATTTATGACTCAGTCAAATGTTAACAAAGACAACAGTAGGGTTTATTCACCCTGTTTTGAATGAGCAGAACCTCAGCGCTTTGTCGCTAACGTCAATTGGAAACACTATGAAACCAGCCAATAATCACGGTATTAAGCGCATATTCAGAGCGACGGGATTTTCGATGAAGGGCCTAAAGGCCGCTTGGATCCACGAAGCCGCCTTCAGACAGGAATTAATCTTGACGATAGTCATGTTACCCGTAGCCTTATGGGTTGATATCAGCACTATTGAACGCCTCATGCTGATTTTTACGTTGTTTATCGTGTTGATTGTTGAGCTATTAAACTCGGCGATTGAAGCTGTGGTTGACCGTGTCGGCAGTGAAATACACCCGTTAAGTGGCCAAGCCAAGGACATTGCCTCGGCTGCCGTCTTTATGAGTCTTGCACTTTGTGGATTAACTTGGCTGGTTGTATTAACGCCGCTAGTGCTTTAATTCTTAGTTTCTAAACCGTCGCATGAGCAATCATTGAGCCATCGTCCCTTAAAAAGTCGATGGCTTGTTTGATCTGGGCTAAGCGGTCATTCTCAGCCCAATACGCAAGATACACATTTCGTGAAATGGCATTCGCGCCGCTGACGAGATGCAATTCGCCGCCGCGCAATGCATGTTGCACTAGATGCTCAGGTAAAAATGCGCAGCCGCCATTATTCAAGATGAAATCTAACGCAATACGTGCTGAACTCGTGTGCAGCGTTGGCACTGGCAGCGAGGCATATTCCTGTGCGTGAACAATATTGAACGCCGTACCCCAATCGACTTTTACATATTGCCCCGGCACAACCGCTTTTACCGTTTGACCTTTTAAGCTCGACACCAACAACAAATTAATTTGCCCCAGTTGTACTATCTCAAATTGATCAAGCTTTGGCGGATCGAATGAAATCGCAATATCTAGGGTACGGTCCATTAGCTGACGCGTCATTGCATTCGCGGGTAGCACTTCGGTGCGCAACGCCACGCCAGGTAAACCGACATGCAGTCCCTGTAAATAACCTTGCAAGTAAGCGTCCCAAATATTCGGCCCTGCACCAATGGCAAGCTGAGTCGACTGTAACTGACTGAGGGAAACATCTTGCTTAGCCCGCTCCCATGCTGTTAACACCGCCTCGGCATGACCAAGCATACGTTCGCCTGCTGGCGTGGGCTGAATATTATTACGTTGCCGTTCAAATAAGGCGACACCCAAAATGCTCTCAAGCTGTTTCACCCTAAAGCTCACAGCGCTTCGGGTGAGGTAAAGATTCTCAGCCGCTTTACCAAAATGGCGAGTACGGGAGACTTCGAGAAAGGTTTTTAGTAAATCGGTATCCATAAAAATTCTTGACCAACATAGGCAAATTTTTTTGATTTATAAAACAATAATACTAGCCAATACTCCAGTTGCAAATCTTTGTATATCAAAAACTAGAGGGTATCTGCCATGTCTGAACAGTCTTTTTTTAACGCTAACAAGGGTTCTGAGACGTTTAACGGCTCAGTTGCTGCCAGTTTTGTCTCTCAAAAACGTTTCTACGACGACGCTAATTTCCCCAAAGGCTTTAAACGAAGCGGCGATTTTACCAATAAAGAAGCTGAACTCCTTGAATTGCATGGTCATGCGATGAAGAATTTAGCGGAAGGGAAAACGCTGCCTTGCACCTCTGATGAAGCCCAATTTGTGGAAGTCGCCAAAGGAAATATCGCCCCCAGTAGCTTGTTAGAGCAGATCTGGGTAAAGTATCGCAGGCTCGCCATGGGGAAACCCTTTTATGCCGTGGTTGGTACAGTGCATTTGCCTGCAACCAAGCCCGAGATAGAAATAGAGGCTGAGGCTGTATTTGATATTGAAGATGATGTTCAGGATGAACCTGAACCCGAGGATAAAGAATGAAGATTAAGGTTTGCTACTAAATGCGTGGTTGGATTTTATATAAAGAAACCGCGACTCAGCTAAAACCTGAATGGTATGAAATTGAGCGTCTACTGGCGGCAGCAAAAGCCGATAACATAGAGTTGGAAGTTTACGCACCTGATGAATTTGATCTGACTGTCACCAGAGAAGATAACAAGAGTATTTTATTGAATGGGCAAGCCGTCGAGCTGCCCGATTTTATCATTCCGCGAATGGGCTCAGGCACGACCTACTTTGCTTTAGCCATTATTCGTCACTTAGAAAGATTAGGGGTATATTGCCTCAATCCATCTAAAGCCATTGAAATCGTTAAAGACAAGTTATTCTCCCAACAATTGTTGGCCGAGAAAAATCTGCCTACGCCTAAAACCATGTTGGTTAAATTCCCCGTCGATATCGCCCTCGTAGAACGCCATCTTGGTTTTCCTGTGGTGATAAAAACACTTTCAGGCTCACAGGGCAGTGGTGTGTTTTTATCCCATAAGGCGCGTGAATTTGACGATTTAATGCAGTTGATTGAAGCGACCAATAAAAACGCTAACATCATTCTGCAAGAGTTTATCGCTAACAGTCATGGGCGCGATCTACGCGTATTCACTATTGGTGGTCGTGTGGCAGGTTGCTATGAAAGGCGTGGTCAAGAAGACAGCTTCAAAGCCAATGTCAGTGCCGGTGGTTCAGCGCGTCCATTTCAGATCACTCCTGAAATTGAATGGCTTGCCACACAAACAGCCAATATTCTCGATCTTGATGTTGCAGGTATCGATTTATTGTTTGATAACGGCCATTACAAAATTTGTGAGGCTAACTCATCTCCAGGGTTTGAGGGCTTAGAGTCCTGTTTGAATGTGGATATTGCCGCGCAAATTTTGCATTTTATTCGCATCCGTTTAGGCATGTTTAATAAAGATGAACCAAGTAGCCCAAAAATCGTAGCTGATAGCGTAGAGGCTGAGACTTCTACCCCGTCACTTCTATCGTCTGCGTCCTCTATCGAGACGAAATAGAAGTACTAGGACATATCAATATCTAGCGGGATCGTACCGCTAGATATTCTCAATATCGATGATTCTCCGCCATATTTGTGTCTATATCCATTTGTATCTCGCCCCATCAACAACGCAACAATCCTAAAGCCGTTCAGGAAGGAAACACTTGTCCTTAGTCTTTCAATCCACAATTGATGTGATCGCTCACTCAAATTTCATTCAACCTCACGAGAACCAGCCCTACTTTTGTTTTGAATCACAATTTTTTGCATTTTTTAAAACATTTTGTTCACATTGAAAAATTTGCTGTTAAACTCCAAATGTTGTTTTTTTATGGCACTAAATTCTGACCTTATCGCTAAACATAATAAGAATAATGCAGGAGTCACTCCTTAACATGTCGATACGCCTATTACCCCTAATCATAGCGTCACTGCTCAGCACTCAAGTGCAAGCCGATGATTTTACTATTCAGTTAGGCGGCTTTTATTCGCAATCAGACACCAATATGGAAGTCACTAACCCTATTTCGGGTAATAATTTCACTTTAGATTATGAGTCCGATCTACAACTTGCAGAAAACGAATTTTTACCCTTTATCGAGTTAAATTATCACTTTAACGAACGGCACAATATCTACCTAGACTGGAAACAGCTTCATCGTAACGCCGAAACCCAAGCCTTAACCAAACCCTTCCAGCTCGAGATTAACGACACCATTTACGATATCAAAGCAGGCGGTAATCTAAATTCAACCTTAAACATTGATGTACTGCGCTTCGGCTATGGCTATGATGTATTTCAAGGCAGTAACTATGATGTCGGTCTATCACTTGGTTTACATACTATGTTTATCAAGACAGGTTTTGAAGGGGTGATTGGTGTTTGCGCTTCATCGGAATTACTCAATAATATCTGCGGTAGCCAAGCAATTCCGCGCATTGTTGACGAAAATGTCACTGCACCACTGCCCGATATTGGCATATATGGTCAGTATGAATTTGCTCCCGGTTGGCAAATCACCAGTCATGCACAGTATTTCTATATCAAACTCAATGATGTCAAAGGCGAACTGGTTGATATTAAAGTGGGGGTTAATGCACAAATCACCCCAAACTGGCGTATGAGCGTGGCCTATAACTACTATAAAGTTGACGTTGATATCGCCCAAAATTCGCCGAATAAAGATACTCAAATCGCCGATTACAACATCTATTACAATTTTATTGGCCCTATGCTTTCTATCAGTTATTCCTTTTAATTTTAATGCTATAAAAAATCTCTTCCCATATTGTATTAAACACCCCTTCTAGCTCAAACCGTTGCCCGAACCCTAGCCCAAATTAGTGCTAAAAAATAAGGGCGCCTACTGGACGCCCTCATGATCCAACCCATTAAACCTATTTACGGCCATCCTGCTCACGTTTGGCTTTAAAGTCTGATGATTCAAGCCAATGGGGCCAATCTGAACCATTCGCTAAGGTGGTTATCATACTGGCGATCAAGTCTAGGTCTTGACTCACGCCCTCCAACGTCCAATTTGGATCATAATCATCGGCTCCTTGGTGATATTTATGCGCAATATAGTCAGGATCTGTATCCCCAAGACTCATAAATAACAATCCTGGTACACCTTGCTGGGCCAGCGCAAAATGGTCTGATCTAAACATCAATCCATTCTGTGGTCTTGGATCCGCTTTTACCGAACGGTCTTGGGCTTTGGCGGCTTTATCTAAGTATTGCTCCAACTCAGATACCCCTTCCCCATAGCGCAAAATGTAATCCACGCCTTTATTTACATTCATGCCATCGATATTTAAAAAGGCGACGATATTTTTGGTTGGCACACTGGGATGCTGAGCAAAATGCTGTGCACCAATCAGACCCGTTTCTTCTGCAGTAAAGGCACTGAAGAGCACCGAGCGATCCAGTGGCGCCGTGCTAGCCTGCTGTTTGAAGTAACGCGCTAACGCTAAAACCCCCGCCACACCGCTGGCATTATCGACCGCTCCGTTTAAAATCTCTGACTTACCGTCTTCAATCACAGTACCGAGGTGATCCCAATGGGCATGCATCATCACCACTTCGTCGGGGCGCGTTTTGCCAGGCAGTAAAGCCGCAACGTTATGGGACTCGGCGCGTTCAATTTTATTGTTTAACGTGAGCTGCGCGCTCAGCTTAAGTGGGATAGCCTTAAAGTTTGGCTTGGCTGCTTGCTGTTTTAAGGTATCAAAATCCAATCCCGCTTTGGCAAAGATTTTTTGTGCGGTTTCGTGCTGAACCCAGCCCATCACGCCCACTTGACCTTGGTTATTATTGGCATCGACCAGAGTAAACTTAGTCCCTGTGTTGGAGTTTTGCACCACACCCCAGCCATAGGCGGCAGGCGCGGTTTCATGGACAATAAACACGGCCTCAGCGCCTTGACGCGCCGCTTCCTCATATTTATAAGTCCAGCGACCATAATAGGTCATAGCATTGCCTTTAAATATTGTTGGATCTTGGGTCGCAAAGCCGGGGTCATTCACGAGTACGATGACCGTTTTGCCTTTTACATCTAACCCTTGATAATCATTCCAGCCATATTCGGGTGCATTGATACCATAGCCAACAAATACCACATCGCTTTTATTCAGGCTCACGGTGTCAGCGATTCTTTGGGTTCTTGCGGTAAATTCACTGCCATTGGCAAATTTAAGTCCGCCGATATCAAGCTGCATGTTTTGATCGGCACTAATTTGCGCCAAAGGAACCGCCTGTAAATAGCTATCGCCAAATCCGGGTTTGAGACCCATATCTTTAAATGCTGTCACTAAATAGTCTAAAGTTAACGTCTCACCTTCAGACAAGGGCGCGCGTCCCCCAAAAGCATCGCTCGCTAAGGTTTTCACATCGGTTCGGTATTGCACGAGATCGAGACTTTTCACAAATGCCGTTTCAGCAAAGACAGGTAATGAAATAGTGGCCAACAGACTTGTGGTTATGATTAAATTTTTCACAACTTTCTCCCAAGTTATTATCATTATTTGGTTTTAAGGATAGACTTTACCATATCATCTTTAATTTATGATGGAAGTCTTAGCGCAAACGGAGTCGCTGCATCCAAGAGTAAACGGTAATCATGTCTCCATCTGACCGATATTCTTGTCGTTGACCTAAATCTGACTGCAATAGAATAAAAAATAGCGAAAATTTTAAAATATCCGTGCATTTTCATTAAGTAAGGTAACAATATGTCGCTAGAGTTATTACAAGCCGCTGCACTGAACCTCAAAAAAGCAGTGCCTCTGATGCTCAAACATAAAATTCCGACCACACCCGTCAACTATGCGCTTTGGTACACTTATGTTGGTGAACAAAATCCCGAGTTAAATCAACAACTCGATACTGTTATTGCCCAATACAACACTTGCCCTCCAGTCAGTAGCGAAATCTTGTATCGCCAATATGTTGCCGACCCAGTTGAACTCGATGTCAGAGAAATGCGCCAAAATCTGGATGCTATGGTGACTGAGCTTTCCCAATCACTCAAAGATACCAATCTAGATGCCAATGACTTCCAGTCGCGTATCGAAAGTAATTTTGAAAAGCTCAACCGCATCGAAGACGAGGGCTTTAGTGTTGAGCAAGTACTCGATCTGGTCCGCAGCTTAGTGAAAGAGTCGGACAATATTCGCTCGAGCACAGAGTTCTTTACCGGTCAGCTGCAGAAGGCTCAAACCGAAATAGACGCACTAAAGAAAAAACTTGAACAAACAGAAAAAGACGTTCTCTACGATGCACTGACGGGCTGCTTTAATCGCCGCGCCTTTGACACTGATTTTGCAGGAATGATAGCCCAAGCCCCCTTAGGCACTTGTGTGATCTTGGCCGATATCGACCATTTTAAAGTGTTTAACGACACCTATGGCCACCAGCTCGGCGACCAAGTGTTACGCGCCGTGGCGAAACGACTACAGGAATCCTGCCGCGATGGCACGAAACTGTATCGTTTTGGCGGTGAAGAATTTGCGATTATTGTCCCTAAAAGTCAGCTACGTATCGCAAGGCAACTGGCCGAAGCTATGCGCCGTGGACTCGAAAAACTCAGTTTAAAAGACAGACGCAAAGACGAACGCATCAATAATATCAGTGCTTCCTTTGGCGTCGCCCAATGGCAAGAAAAACAAACGGGTATGCAATTGATTGAAGCGGCAGACAAATTACTTTATGAAGCCAAACGCTTAGGACGAAATCGTGTGCTGCCTATCAGTAACTGATAGTTATAACTTAGCCTGAAGCCGATAATTCAGCTTCAGGCTAAGATGATTAACAAAGGAACATTTTTTGAAAGCTACATGAAGGATTTAAATGAGATTTCAGATTAATGTTTGAAACTGCGAGAAACAGTTCCAATATTCCCTTGCACGCCACTCCCTATTGAAACGGATACATTCGTACCATGTGTTTCCATCGACTCATTTTCGACGGGTATCGCCTGCACCACAAACCGCAGTTCAGCACCACCTTGAAGTGAATCGAAGGGATAACACGTAATTAACGTTAAGCGATTATCATCGGATGGCGCCATAAATTGAGTTTCGGTTTCATGTACGACCTGAGTCGCCACCACTTCATAAATAATGTGATTGCCTTTAAGCGTTTGTAACGATAATCGACGCCCCACCGCCATGCCATTAAGTATCGCAAAATGCGTGTCCCTGTGGCCGGCAATCACAGTATTGCCTTTTTGCCCCGCTGGCGCACTGGACAACACCAGACTCGGACCAAAGGCCAAATTTCGCCCAGAAGCCCCCGCAAGAACATATAAACTGTCATTAAGCTCTGCTTCAATATTGTTGTTCGCCGCCACTTGCTCACGATGAATAGACAGCTTTGCCACGGGATAGGTATCCGCCCATGACCAAGGCTTATGGGATTGACCATCAGCCAAGGTTTTAGTCCACGCCTGTTCAATCAAATACTGGGCAAAGTGTGCTTTAGCTTGCATATAGAGTCCCTTTCCTAACAATGTTGCGCCAATTAAAAATAATCCCACCACTAAAAATCGCTGTGTTCTGCTTTTGCTCATCGCGCTTAACTCATCGTTCACAGGTAAGTGCCACCAAGGCCGCCTTCTCTTCCCGTCTTTGTCGAAGAATCGATCCCGTAAGAATCAAGGCGAGTAGCAAGGTCAGCGCACCTAATAACATATCCAAACGGCTTGACGTCGCGGTTTGCGGCAAGGCTCCAAAAGGTTGCCAACCTAAGGGCAAGTGCTGACGAACCACGGCATCACGGCTCATTGCAGTTGAATCAATTGGGGTTAAGTCCACCGCCACTAAACTGGTATAGGCGCTGACCAAGTGATAATTCATCGATAAGGCCGTCACTTGCTGTTTGACCTTGTCATCATTCGCACCATTTTTACTCAACTCCAATGCACCAATCTGTTTACGCGCCCACAGCAAATCTAAACCCGCACCTTGATGGGTCATCAATCCTGCGGAGTTGTCCTGCAGCGAGAGCGACTGTTGCCAGTTTTGATGCCCTTGGCGTCCTGAAATCACTAACTCCTGTGGCTCACGGGCGCTGCGCTTTAGACTCACGAGCACTGGCTCACCGCGGTACAGATCGGCAATCGGTGATGGCCAGTAATCGGGCACACTGCCATCATCAAAACGCACTTGAATATTGGTTAACACTGGATATTGAATTTTGCTGAGTAAGGCGCTGATCTTCTCATCGACTTCATCCACTTTGCCAATATAGGTAAAAGTGCCACGACCGAGTTCAGCCGCCCTTTGCATAAAGTGAGAATTAGGCGCCGAACCTATGCCGACAGTAAATAGGCGACTCTCACCAATTTGATAGCGGATCAAATCAAATAACGCTTGTTCATTGCCCACAGAGCCGTCGGTCATAAAGATCACTTGGCGCAAAGGCTGCGTTGCATCAAGCGATACACTGCCCAAGGATTTTGGCAAGGCAGCGTCCAGTGCTAACGCCATTTCAGTGCCACCATCGGCCTGTAAACGGCTCACAAATTGACGGGCCCGTGACAAATTCGACGAGGTCGCCGGTAATGGTACTGCTGAGAACTGAGACAAACTGGAGTTAAATTCGATAATGTTAAAACTGTCCTCCGGCTTCAGTCCTTTTAACGCGTATAACAGTGCATTTTTAGCTTGAACGATAGAATCCCCCGCCATAGAGCCCGAAGTATCAATCACTAAAATTAATTCACGGGGCAAACTCGGCTGAGTACTCTTTTCAACCTTAGGAGGCAACACCATGACGAGACTGTAATTATCATCATTTACGCCGCTGGTTTTACTTGTCTCAAGTGTATCCTGAGACAGATTTTCGCCATCGAGCTTATGGGTTTTACCTTGCTGATTAAACACCCAAGCCATTGGGCTCGTGCCCTGCTGTACTCGCCATTGCAGCACAAAATCACGATTAGCGGGCACACGTTGCGCCAGCGATACATCGACCGCGCCGCTATTGTCTTGCTTGAGTTTGATGTCATGGTAAGGACTCTCAATGGACGCTTTATCAACCCCCTTTGCGAGTAAGACTTGAATGTCTGCCTTCAGCACAGGATCGCGTCCACTGGCCGTATGCCGCACTGGTGCCACAATCCGGTCAGCATCAAACACCTGCGAGCTTGTCACTCGGCTTGATTGGCGCACCTGTGCCATAGGATCATGTGAGTCGCTAGCACTTGAATCCGATGTTAATCCCGGAATATAACGGGGCGCGACCACCAGCGGAAAACGTAAACTAAACAAACCATCTTCATATTTAATGGTCTCCTGATAGCTGATTTCTACAATCAGCTCCTCTTGAGGTGCTAGGTTTGCGACTTCGGTCGTGAACATATTAGGCCGCTCTTGGCTCACTAAGCTGGCACGTTTGCCTTCAGCTTTCGCTTGCTCAAAAATCTGCTTGGCATCAGCCTTAGGATGAATTTGCCCTTCGATCACTCTCTGGCCTATATGTAATCGCAACGAATCCACCGCAGCCTCATTGGGCAGCGGGAACAAATATTGCCCATTCAACACAAATTCAGTATTGTTGCGAAAAACCTGTTTCACGCTCACGCGATTACTTAAGCCAGAGACTTGCATCGACACTTGTGTATCGAGCGGCAAAGATGGCACCCAAGCACCGCTCGGCTGACGATAAAGTAATAATCCCTGAGTAATGTCATCGTAATTAATGATGTGTGACTCTGCCGTTCTGTGAGCACTATTTTGCCCGACCAATGCCGAAGCCATATTCTGTGGCGCAGATAATGTGCCGGTACTATTCGGCGAAGCCAATGCCACAAAGGGCAAACCCCAACACACGGCGGCACTGATCAGCAATACCGCTACCGCTTCACTCACTTCTTTTACCCTTTTCCCTGTGATCATCACAAAGGCTTCCTCTATTAACAAATATGAACTGATGTTGGTCGTCGTTAATATGAACGACATAAAATGGACTGCTTAAATTGACCGCTAGTCAGCAGAGTGCCTTGCCGTCAAGGCAAAATGAGGCTGTAGTGTTAATGTCACGCGGCGGTCGAACACATCTGATTCTCTGTCTTGGTCGGCTTGCAAAGGCGATAAAGCGCCAAAGGCTTGAGTGGTCATGCGCTCGGCAGTGACGCCTTGCTTAATCAGGTAGCCACGCACCTCCAGTAGACGCTGCTCAGAAAGGGCTTGGTTGTAACTCTCATCACCACGGCGGTCTGCATAGCCCTTCAGCTCAAGATTGAGTTCTGGTGACAAATTCATCACCTCAGCCACATCATCTAATTGAGGTAAAAAATGCGATTCAACCTCAGAGGAACCGGTACGAAACTGTACGCTAAGCCCCAAGGCGAGTTCACTGAGCAATTGACGTTGCGCTGACAGCAACTCATCCAGCTCTTGCTGCGCCTTGGTATATTCGCTCGCCCGTTTTTCGGCGGCTTGCTGTTTTACACTCCACTCGGATAACTGGGACTCTTGCAAATGGATCTGTCTTTGCTGAACATGCAATGTGTCTGTATCGCTGACCGATTTGCCAATCAAGGTGCCAGTGAACGCACCAATAATGGCCCCCACTGGACCACCGACTAACGCCCCCACTAAGGCTCCACCACCGAGGCCAATGAGGGCTTCCGGTTGTTCGTCCTCGCTTGCGTATTCGTCATCCATCGCTATACCGCTAGCATAGACATCATTTTCTAGGGTGAGGTCTTGTCCTATCACTTGGTTTTGCAGTGAAACCCGCGCCGACACATTGGCTACAGGTGTGCTTAATAAACTCAAAACCAATAGATTAATTAGTGTCTTTTTCATCATCTCATTCCTTTTTGATTATTAGCTGAGCTTGGACTCGTACCTGAAGCAATCCACTCAACACCACATCAGGTCAAACGGGTACAAAACTGAATGGGGCTATTAAACACAAGTGGAATGGCATGAGCAGGGATGGAAAATGGCAATACAACTATCAATTGTGGCAACAAAATGGCAATTGCATTTGTGGCCTTTTTTCTCGGGTAAAATCCTGTATAGTCACGAAAACTTACTCCCCCAAGTCAATAGGAATACGGCTCTATGAAGCGTATAGCCATAGTGGAAGATGAAGCGGCCATTCGCGAAAATTACAAGGACGTGCTGCAACAACACGGTTACAGCGTGCAAACCTACGCCGACAGACCATCGGCCATGCTAGCCTTTAATACCCGTTTACCAGATTTAGCCATTATCGACATCGGCTTAGGTAATGAAATTGACGGCGGCTTTATGCTATGTCAGTCATTGCGCGCCATGTCGAGCACGCTGCCGATCATCTTTTTAACCGCCCGTGACAGTGACTTTGATACTGTGTGTGGTCTGCGTTTAGGCGCCGATGATTACTTGAGTAAAGAAGTGAGTTTTCCCCATTTAACCGCACGGCTAGCCGCATTGTTTCGACGTTCTGAACTTGCGGCCAGCCAAACGGCGCAGGAAAACCTGCTCGAACGTGGCCCACTGACCATTGATGCCAACCGCATGCAAGTCTATTGGAACCAGTTACCAATCGAACTTACTGTGACCGAATTTTGGATGGTGCATGCGTTAGCCAAACATCCAGGCCATGTACGCAGTCGCCATGAATTAATGCAAGAGGCTAAAATCTTTGTCGATGACAGCACGATCACCTCCCATGTGAAACGCATTCGAAAAAAGTTTATCGCTACCGCGCCAGAGTTTGATTGTATTGATACTGTCTATGGTATGGGTTATCGCTGGGACAGCTTAGCCTGATCTATGGCTTAACAAACCTTTAAGCGCGCGGCGTTGAACCAGATAACCTTGGATAAATGAACTTTTAAACCCATTAATGCTGATCCCTAACTTATGACACGTTTCCCCTTTGGTCTACGCACTAAAGTCATCGGCCTTAGCCTGTTCTTGCTCTGCCTACCTTGGCTGGGGTACCAATATGTGTGGGAAATGGAAAAGTATCTTCGCCACGGCCAAGAACGCACCTTAGAAGGCACCACTCAAGCACTGGCCACCGCGCTGCACGAGCGGCCGAAATTGTTCGATGGGCAAGCGAGTTTTTTAAAGCAAGTAGAAAAAAGCCGCGATCTATACGCCTATCCACTGGCGGGGGCGATTCTACTCGACGGCAAACTCAACGAATGGCAGGAATATCAGCACAGATTTATCCAATACGGTGAGGCGCACCAAATTATGCGTGCCGATCCGAACGCCCCCCTGACCTTAAGCTTTACCCACATGGTCGGCCAATACGATGGTTATCTGTATGCTTTTTTTCAAGTCATTGATCCAACCGTGGTACTGCGGGGTAAAAATGCTCTAAGTGTCGATAGAAATGATCATCTCTCGATTGCAACACTCGCGCCCGACAATAAATTCAAACGCTATATCGTTGCCACGACTCAACCCGGCTGGATCAGCGCCTTCGAATTACCCGCTAATCCTAAGCAAACTGTGCCTGTTACACCTGAGGTACGTATCCAAGGACAATGGGCAACGACAGATGTGGGCTACAATGTCGAGCTGCGTATTCCCTTAGACATGGTCGGCAGCAAACTCGGATTTGCCATTGCCGATGTCAACGACAGCAAATACCGTGATGTCGCTGCAGTTGTCGGCACCTCGGCCTTAGATACGGTCGACAATCTCGGCACTGTGCTGGTACCATCACCGGAAATTGAAAGTATTATCAAAGGCATGAGCCACTATAGCTCACGTATTTGGGTGGTCGATAAACACGGTCGCGTACTGGCAAAATCCGGCGACATTCGCGCTAATGACAGTGTATGGACCCGCACCTTAGAAGATGAAAAGAGCACCGCGCTGTGGGATACCTTCAAGCGTGATTATCTGCATCCGCTGTACTATAAAATTCTCACAAAACCGCCCAAAGACTTTATTGATTCCTTACAAGATTCCACCGAGCTTGACGGCAGTCATATCCAAAAAGCCCTCGCGGGTCAGCAAAGTTCGACTTGGCGGTTAACCCCAGACAACAAAGCTGTGGTACTCGCCGCTGCGAGCCCCATTTGGATTGATAACAATGTGATGGGTGCCGTCGTCGCCGAAGAAACCACCCACGGAATTAGAACCCTACGCAACCGAGCGCTAGAAAAGCTCTTTAACGTGATTTTGACCATAATGAGTATGGGCACCTTGGCGCTGTTCTTCTTCGCCTCGAGTATTTCTAACCGCATCCGTAAATTGCGCGATGAAGCCGAAAACGCCATCGATAGCCAAGGCCGTGTGCGTAATCACCTCAAACCGTCGAAGGCTCGGGATGAAATTGGCGATCTGTCCCGTAGCTTCTCTAGCATTGTGGGGCGACTGGGTCAGTACACTCACTATCTAGAAAACATGTCGTCGCGCCTGTCCCATGAGTTACGTACGCCCGTGGCTGTGGTGCGATCATCCCTTGAGCATTTAAACCTGCAAACCTTAGATAAAGACACGCAAAAATATGTCGACCGCGCCCAAGAAGGTGTCAGCCGCTTAAGTATGATTTTAAACAACATGAGCGAGGCAACACGCTTAGAGCAGAGTTTAACGCAGGCCGATATCACTAAGTTCCCACTCTCTCAAGTGGTCAGCGGTTGTATGCAAGGTTATCAAATGACCTATCCAGAACAAGGCTTTAGTGTGAAAGTGCCCGAGCAACCACTGATGATGCAAGGTGTGCCAGAATATATCGCCCAGTTAATGGACAAACTTATCGCCAACGCCATTGAGTTTTGCCATAAAGACAGTGCTATCGAAGTCACACTCACCCAAGTGGGTAAGCAAGCGACTCTGCTTATCAGCAACTTAGGACCTGAACTGCCCATTGATATGTCGGAGCAGATTTTCGATTCCATGGTGTCGGTGCGGATTAATCAAGCCCAAGATAAACCCCACCTAGGCTTAGGTCTGTATATCGCGCGATTGGTCGCCGAGTTCCACCAAGGACAAATCCTTGCCCGTAATCGCAGCGAACATAATGGTGTGGATATCCTTGTTACCTTACCTTTAAATTAAGAACATGCGGCCTTTAAGTTAAGCGTGTTACAGCTTTTAAGCCCTGCGTCATAATCTCAACAGCTAAAATACAGGAGGCCAATAACATGAGCCAAACTCATCACGTGCCTCCTGTCATTTATGCGGGCAGATGCTAAGATGACCGCCATAACAATCGATAAGAAACGCCAATTATTCTCCCAAATTGTTCAACCTCTTCGTTCAACCTAAATGCCAAGGTAATGATCCAATGACAGATAAACATCATCAAGCCACCCAAATCGTCAGCTTAGGTCGAGACAAAAAATGGACCAAAGGCGTGATCAATCCGCCCGTTTTTCGTGCTTCGACTATCGTCTTCGAAACCATGGATGAAATGCGCCACGCCGCGAAAAATAAAACCAATGGCGAGATGTTTTATGGCCGCCGTGGCACTCCAACCCATTTTGCCTTTCAGGCCGCGATTGCCGAACTAGAAGGTGGCGTCGGTACGGCGCTGTATCCTTCTGGCGCTGCGGCGATCAGTGCGGCGCTACTGTCATTTTTAAAAACGGGCGATCACCTGTTAATGGTTGATAGCGTGTATGAGCCAACGCGGGATCTGTGTACCCATATTCTCGGCGGTTTTGGTATCGAAACCACCTATTACGATCCGCTGATTGGCGCAGGCATTCGCGACCTCATTCGACCCAATACTAAGGTTCTGTTTTTAGAGTCTCCGGGCTCCATCACCATGGAAGTGCAAGATGTACCGACCTTGTGCCGCATCGCCCACGAACATGGGTTGATCACTATGCTGGACAACACTTGGGCCTCGCCCATCAATAGCAAACCCTTTGAAATGGGTGTAGATATCTCAATTCAAGCGGCGACCAAATATATCGTCGGTCACTCGGATGTGATGATAGGCACGGCCACGGCCAACGAAAAATACTGGCCACAATTACGTGAACACAGCTATTTGATGGGACAAACCACATCGCCAGACGATGTGTACCTTGCTGCCCGCGGCCTACGTACCTTAGGCGTGCGTATGGCGCAACATGAAAAAAATGCCCTGCAAGTGGCCAACTGGTTGAAAAACCGGCCAGAAGTCGATCATCTACGTCATCCCGCGTTTGATACATGCCCTGGGCACGAATTCTTTAAACGCGACTTTAGTGCCTCCAACGGCTTGTTCTCCTTTATCTTAAAACAGGGCGATGGCGATGCCGTCACCGCACTGGTTGAAAATATGAGTCACTTTAAGATGGGCTTTTCTTGGGGCGGCTACGAGAGTTTAATCCTCGGCATTTTTGGCATTGAAAAAATCCGCTCGGCGACTCAATGGGATGCGAGCAAACCTTTGATCCGTTTACATATTGGTTTAGAAGATCCCGCTGATTTAATCGCCGATCTCAGTGCTGGGTTTGAACGCTTTAACGCAGTATTGGCGGCCAAAGCTAAGTAACGATATTTAATGTACTAAGTGCTAGCAGAATATAAAAAAGGGGCGGAATAAATATTCCGCCCCTTCTCTTATCGATACTGACACAAATACGAATTTTTATTGCAATATCATTATGCTTATAGCAAATAAACCGCTAAACCATAAACTCTACAGCGATTAATGCGCTTTCGTTCCAATACTTAATGCAGGATCGACCCAAGCCGCAGAGCCATAAAGCGGCACTGTTGAGAGCGCATGTTTATGGCTGCCATTGGTCTCTTTCGTCGAATAGGACAAATACAACAGAGTCTGATTTTGCGCATCGTAAATTCTACGCACTTTTAATGACTTAAATAAAATACTCAGGGATTCAGTGAAAATCACTTCGCCGTGTTTCCCCATGTCTATCTTCGCCAGATCGGCCGCAGTAATTGGCCCAGTTTGACGGCAACTGATCCCCATATCAGACGGATCGGCAAAGTCTAAATTGGCTTCGATACGACTAATATGGCAAGTCACCCCAGGTATTTTAGGATCGTTTTTAGCATCAATAATCACATCTTTAGTGGTAAAAAGCCCTAAGCTCACCTTACCCACATCGTCACCACAACCCGCAAGCAATAGACCTACAGAGGCCGCAAACGCACACTTCAACAGAGTTTTCATTCATACATCCTTTTACATTAGTGCTGATATGCTAGCGCTTATATATTAATGCGTAGCGAATAGCTTTTGTGCCCAGCGGGTTAATCCTGCTGTCACAGAGCCAAAGTGATCGCCGACCACGACCGGAATATCGGGATAAATACCAGCGATTTTCGCATAAATTGCTGGGCTTCGTGCCGTACCACCCGTCACGTAAATCACATCGGGTTTACACTCTGCTTCCGCGGATAAATCCTCTGTTGCTGAGCGGTTTACCGCGACATTTGTTGCAGCCAAAGTTTTTGCAGCTTGCGTGAGCGCTTGGTGCATCAGGGCTTCCACTTTCGTCAGCGACGGCTCAATGGCATTTTCAAACAAGTCACGACTCACACCTGCGTGCAGCGCCGCTTCGATAAAATCCAGATTAACATCAGTATTATCGGTATCTGACAGTGCAATTTTCGCACGCTCGGCTTGGCGAACCAGTTGATAGCTTAACTGCTGCTGTTGCACCTTTAACAATCGCTTCAGTAACTGTGGCTGCTCGGCTTCTTTAACCAATTCATCAATCAATTTACGGCTACTTAAGGTACTGAATTCTCGCTGGGCGCTAATATCATTCACTGCGACCGCATTCCAAAATGTTTTACTGGGCATAGGTTTGCCATTAATCATCAAGGAACCTAAACCAAAGTGCGGCATAAAGGCATTCATTGCAAGGGCGATATCGAGATCGTTACCGCCGATCCGCTGGCCGCTGTGACCGAGGAAATCTTCACTGCGATCCGCTTTTTGTTTATGGGCGGGTCCCATTTTTACCACAGAGCAGTCCGTTGTACCGCCGCCTACGTCGACGACCAATACCGTTTTGTTGTCGGTCAAGGTCGCTTCATAATCCATCCCCGCCGCTAACGGCTCGAACAGAAAATCAACGTCGATGAAACCCGCGCGTTTTGCCGCTAAGGTCAAAATGGCTTCAGCCTGACGGTTACTCTCTTCTCCGCCTATGCCTTGAAAATTCACCGGACGACCAATAATCGCATGGGTGATCATCGCAGTGCTACCCTGATTAACAAGGTCCTTTTCAACTAACACAGATTCGGCGCGCACTTTAATGTGCTGCATCATCAAGGTAACAATATCTTCAAACAGGGCCACTTGTTCGGGTCTAAGCCCTGTCGCGCCTAAAAAGGATTTTGGCGAACGGACATAGAATCCCTCCTCCGGCATCTCTAAATACGCGCTCACCGCCTGCTCGCCAACAAATACAGCCTGAACATCGGCATCGAGATCTAACTCATGGCGCACCATACGGGCGCGACTCAATTGCGCGGCGCGCTTTTTGGCGTAATCGGCTTTTAATTCAGTGGGAAGGCCACGATAAACCGCCTCGGCGATCAGTTCCCTGTCCATCGCGTATAAGGTCGAAGGCAAATAAGCTGATTGCTCTGATAATGCCAATAACTGCACACCATCTTCCAGCATGATCCCTACGGCGCAGTTAGCACTACCATAATCAAATCCAACAAACATACCTTTTACTCCCGCGATAAAAAAGCCGAGCAAGATAACATAGTTTGCGATAATGCCCAAGGAGTTAACACTGACGGATTTATTCTCCAGTAAGCCACGCTTGCACAGTTTCTCAAGACTTAAATCGCAGTGACGCGAACAGAGTTTAAGCTCAATCCAAGATGATCATCATAAGGTCATATTTCTGTCACACTCGTCATCAAGTTGACATATTTCCCTCGTATCTTTATCCCAGATAAATCCCAGACTGATTTTGGCGTGTACGCAATATTTATCATTGAAATTCCTTCACTTGTCGGCAGTAAATCTGATTGCACAACGGCGGATGAATGCTATTGTATATTGCGCCATGACGCTTGCTTAAAGGAGCTGTGCAGTGTCCCCGAATACCGATAAACTTTCGATTGATAAAGAACTCTCTTGGTTGTCTTTTAATGAGCGGGTATTGCAAGAAGCCTGCGATCACAATGTTCCCTTAGTGGAGCGAGTCCGCTTTTTAGGGATATTTTCCAATAACATGGATGAGTTTTTTAGGGTGCGAGTGGCTGCGGTCAGACGCTCCATTTTGCTGTCATCCCTGCAGGAAGGTCGCAGTAATAGCCGCCATTTAATGGCCAAGATCCAATCGAAAGTGATGGCATTGCAAGAAAGGTTCGATGGCATATACACGGATTTAATGCGCGAACTTGTACGTCGTAATATTTTGTTAATCAATGAGAAACAATTAAGCGAGTTCCACAGCGACTGGCTGAAAAAGCATTTTAGAGACCATTTCAAACGCCATATCGCGCCGCTTATGGTCAATAATAATCGCGATCTGATCAAGCAAATCAACGACGACGCCACCTATTTGTGTGTGTGTTTGTTCACTAAAGCGCGTCGCCAATACGCCTTAGTCGAAGTGCCTACTAAAAATGTACCGCGATTTATCGAACTCCCAGCTGAAAAGAGTAAAGCGAAAAAATATCTGATTTTATTAGATAATATTATTCGCCACTGCGTAGATGAACTCTTTGGTCCCTTCTTCGAGTACGATGCTATCGAAGTGTATTCGATGAAGTTAACCCGCGATGCTGATTTTGATATCACTGACGAGCTTGAACAAACCCAACTTGAGAAAATGACCAAGGGATTGAAAAAACGTCTTACTGCAGAGCCTGTGCGCTTAGTGTATGACAAAGAAATGCCTGAACACATGTTGGTGATGCTCAAAGAAAACCTGAACATCAGCTCGACCGAATGTTTGATCCCAGGCGGGCGTTACCACAGCTTTAAAGACTTTATCGCCTTCCCCAACCCGAGCCGCGACTACCTCGAAAACGAAAAACTACCGGCGCTCAATAGTGCAGGTTTTGGCCGCAGTGCCAACAGTTTCGATGCGATTCGGATGGGCGATATCATGCTCAATTATCCGTACCATAAGTTTTCCCACTTTACCGAAATGGTGCGCCAAGCGGCCTACGATCCGGCGGTGCGCTTTATTCGAATTAATTTATATCGAGTGGCGAAAAAATCCCATGTAATGCAATCGCTTATCGATGCAGTGAAAAACGGCAAACAAGTCACCGCCGTCATTGAACTCAGGGCCAGATTCGATGAGCAATCCAACATCGAATGGACCCGCATCTTGGCCGAAGCGGGCGTCAAAGTTCACCACGGTATCACCAGCTTAAAAGTACATTCCAAGTTGTGCTTGATTGGCCGCGAAGAACAAGGGGAAATCAAACTCTATTGTCACGTCGGCTCAGGCAACTTTAACGAAGGCACGGCGCGGGTCTACACTGACTTGTCACTGTTCACCGCCAATCAAGAAATTGCCCGAGAAGTAGAGCAAGTATTTGACTTGATTGAACATCCGTATCGCCGCGATAATTTCCAGCATTTAATTGTGTCGCCCTACGATGCCAGACAAAAACTGAGTCACTTAATTGATAATGAAATCGTTAATGCCCAGAGCCATATGAAGGCGGCGATTACCTTAAAACTAAATAACTTACTCGATGAATCCTTAGTACAAAAGCTCTATGAAGCCTCGGCGGCAGGGGTCAAAATCAAGTTACTTATTCGCGGCATGTGTTCGCTTATCCCGCAAATTCCGGGGATCAGCGACAACATCGAAGTCTATAGTATCGTCGACCGATTCCTCGAACACTCGCGGGTGATGCTGTTCCACGCGGGTGGAGAGAACAAACTCTTCATCTGCTCCGCCGACTGGATGAGCCGCAACATAGATAATCGCGTTGAAGTGAGTGTGCCGATTTATGATCTGCGCCTAAAACAGATGATAATGGATATTTTATCCTTACAGTTCAATGACAACACTAAAGCACGTGTCATTAACAAGGAACAAAGTAATCCTTATCGGAATCGCGGTAACAAACGAAAAGTGCGTTCTCAAATTGCCATTTATCAATATCTGATTAATTATGAGAAGCGCCAACTGCAAGAATTTAATGCCTTACGTATGTCCACCCATGAGGGTGACGCTGAGCGAGAAGTGAAAACTCAGCCTGACATAACACCTGAGTTACGGGCCAAAGCCAGCTAATCGCTGGCTTTATATCGCTTTGATTGCCTAAGGATAATCCGATTGGTAACCACATATTCGCACACACAGTCACACGCTACGCCCAGCAATGTACTCGCAAACTCTAAATCGCGCCACTTTGTCGCCATCGATATGGGGTCGAACAGTTTTCATCTGGTCATCGCACGCGAGCAAGATGGTAGTTTGCAGATTTTACATAAAGAAAAACAACAGGTTCAGCTCGCCACTGGACTCAATGCGCAAAATATTCTCGACAATGACGCCATAGAACGTGGGCTCAATTGCCTACGGGATTTTAACCAACGATTTTCCAATCTCGACCAAGCGCAAGTGCGATTAGTCGCCACCCACACTCTGAGAATCGCCAAAAACCGCGATCAGTTTATCGAGGCGGCGCTCGCCATCATGCCCTATCCGGTGGAGGTCATTTCGGGCCATGAAGAAGCGCGTTTGATTTATAACGGTATTGCCCAAAGCCAAGTGCTAGGAAAAAGTAATTTAGTCATCGACATCGGTGGCGGTTCTACCGAAGTGGTGATCGGCCAGAAAAATACCCCAACTCAGTTATCTAGCCTGCGCTGCGGTTGTGTGAGTTTTAATGAGCGTTTCTTTATTGATGGGCTCATCACCCCAGCCTCATTTCGCGATGCCCAAAGTGCGGCCGATAAGCAGTTCGCGTCGCTCTCAAAGGAATATTTCGCGGGCGGCTGGGAACTCACCTTGGGTAGTTCAGGCACAGTGAAAGCCATCTGCGAAGCGATTCAAGAAGAACACGGCGATGAAACTATCACGCTGCCACGACTCAAACAGCTCAAAATCAAGTTGATCAAATGTGGCCATATTAGCCAAATCCAATTTGCCAACGTCGATGATAAACGCATTCCCTTAGTGCCCGCCGGACTTGCCATTTTGATCAGCTTTTTTAGGCGCTTACCTATTCAAAAACTTGAGTTTAGCCCAGGCGCACTGCGTGAAGGCGTACTCTATGAACTGGCAAAGATTGGTCAGTATCAGGATATTCGCCACCGCACCGTCGACAGTATTGCCCAGCTTTATCATATCGATATGGCCCACGCGGCTAAGGTACGCGACACTGCTATGGCCTTGTTTGAACAGGTCGCCGATGAATGGCAATTAAGGCCCCATGCGCGCTTGCTCGCCTATAGCGCGACTTTACATGAAATAGGATTACACATTAATTCAAAATCCCTGCACAAACACGGCGGTTACATTATCAGTAACAGTGACTTACCTGGGTTTAGCGAAGCATTACAGCTGGATTTAGCGCGGCTTATCACCAATCACAGAAAAAAGCCTAACGAATTAATGCTCGCTGAGCTCGATCCCAACCATAAGCTCACGCTCAATCGCCTGCTCTGCTTGCTTAGGCTCGCTGTCTTGCTCAATCTTGGCCGTATCGCTAAGACGCTGACCTTAGATCATATTAAAGTGATCCCCGATGGACTCATGCTAGTACTACCAAGCCATAAGCGGAAAATCAGCTTGTTTATGAAAGATTTACAGCGAGAACAAAAACAAATGCTCACACTTGGAATGAACCTGCGTTTAGTGTCTAGTCTGACTTAGCTGTTACGGCGTTAGCTCAGCCTAACGTGGCCGAGGCGAGTGTGGGTTAGCTCTGTGTGAGTGTATTTAGCGAAGGATTCGGCACTGTTCGGCGCTAAAATATTGCCCTTAATCGAGGGCCATTATCTCGCCTAAAACAAGGTTAAGTTAGCTGTCAATCTGGCTAGGTAACCGGATTTCAACAGCATAGCGGTAGACTTAATCTATGCGCCACAACAGATTAAAGTTTAAAGGATTTTTAACCCTTCACTAAAGCACAAATTCCTGCTCGCGCGTTTGCCGCTGAGTGGGAATTTCTGCTATCATCCACGGCTGACTAATCATAATTCCACGAATTTAAAGATAATCAGAGTCAAACCCTTTTTATCTCGCGATATCAGCCCCATCGCCTGCAGGTACAAGTATGATTAACCACTTTAGTGTGCTTGGTATAAAACCCAGTGCCAAAGAAGACGACATTAAAAAAGCCTATCGACGGCTGTCAAACAAATATCATCCCGACAAGTTGTTAGGCGCCTCGGAAGAGGAAAAGCAGCAAGCCGCCGTACAACTTGAACGCGTTAAAAATGCTTATGATGTGTTGTCCGATCCTAAGCGACGAAATGCGTTTATCAAAGATTTCAATAACGTCATAGTGACCGATCCCGCTAGTGCCATGCGCGAGCTGTGGGATCAATTTTATCCTTGAGCGTTTTCTAGAGTAGTGTCAAATGGTCAAAAAACTGAATATCTCACGCATTAATGAGCTAAAAAATAATGCCTACGACAATATCGAGTCCTACGACGATCCCGATACACCTAAAGCGCTAGAGCAATTTACTAGCCAAATCAAAAAGGTGTTAGAAGCCGATCCTAAGATGCTCGATACTGTGCCTGAGTACCTGCCTGTCGCGCTTTACGGTCGAATTAAGTTTCCCGCCGAAGCCAAACTCAAGTGGGCACATTGGATAAACACGGCAACTCAACCCGAGTGGGATGAGTTTAAAGTCACGATTGGCTTTAACAATGCTGATTTACCTTTAGTGTTAGCCGTGCGTGGTTACTCGGAAACCTTACTGATTGAAAGCTGCGCCGTGCTGTATTTACTTGAAACTCAAGGTAAAACAACGCCAGCAGCAAAACATCACGACGATGATGATGATGACAACGATTATGTTGGCACCTCAGATAACGACGATGATGATGAAGGCGAAGAGGAAGATGGCTACTACGATCACTACGATGATGAGGACCGCTAATGAACACTAGTCTCATTGAGATTACCGTCGCCGAAATTAAAGAGTTGGCGGACGTAGAGCCAAAACAAGCGAGCAAACGCTTTGAAATCATTGCAAATACCATGAGCGACGAGCAATTAGTTGAAGTCATCGAACACATGGATATCGTCACGCTGACCCAAATCAACAGTCACCATGATATCTCTTGTCCTTCGATCATGTCTGAACTCATGACCCCGGAACAAATTCGCGACATCGTCTGTCAGCAACCTTTGTACTGGGAAGAAAAAATCAAAAACAATGCCGAAGAACTTATTCAGCATACCTTTGATTTTTTGACCTATTTAATTCGCATTCAAGATAGCGAAGAAAAGCAAACTGCGATTCTAGAATGTATCGCCGAAGATCCTGCGGGCCTCTTCTACCTGTCGATCCCTTTCATCGAAATGATGTTAGGCGAAAAGCATGAAGATGAAGACGGCTACACAGATCTCTATGATGACGAAGAAGACACTGAAACCATCGGCTACGACAGCCGCGTCGCTAGTGAAGATGCACACAGCCTCAGCATAGACGACCCACGCAGCCTAATGGCCTTGATCCACGAGCTCGCGCCCGATGTTGAAAAAGCCATTAAGAGTCTGCTGCGAAACGAAAGCTCAGGTTGGGAAATGATCATCAGCAAGTTTGTCAACGAGCTGGTTATTCAAGCCAAAGAGAAAAACCAAGTGACGGATGAATACGCTGAAGTCGATGATATGTTTAGCTTTTTGGATTAAGGAATTATTTGATGCAACTGGTACTGCGTGATGTAGATCAAGGACCCTACCTGAGCAAGGTATTGATCCAAGGCCAAGCAGACGAAACGCTGAGCGGTGAACAGCTGTCACAAATCAAATCCAAAGCCATTTTGATGAGCCTCAAACTGGCCGATAAGTTTTACAACAAGTACAAAATGCACCTGCTCGAACAAGCAGCGCACGATGTCATTGGTGTGGTGAGTCTTGGTTTGATGGAGTTATCAAACCAGAATCCGCAGCAGGCAATACGCCTGTTGATCACCGCCGATGGCGTAGTCAAATGCTTTCAAAAAGGCTGGAGCATGCTCAGCACCGTCAGCAAGCACAAACTCGTCAACGGCAAGTCACTGTACGGCGATGTCGACAAGTTCTTGCTTGAACAAGTGTCTAGCCCACCAGATGCGGAAGAATGGTTAGGCTATGAAGCCTATCAAGATGCCCTGCTTGAGCATCAACGCCAACAGTCAATTGCGGCCCTATTGGCGCAGTTTTACGCGCAATCGAGCTATGATCCGCTAGATTTTCTCAATCTAGAGAGTGTATTAGCCGAAGCGGTACTGTATCGATTGTTGTTTGATGGCGCCAAAGTCAGGCAGGATTTGAAAAAGCGTATCGGTAAAATCACTTTAAAAGAGGAATGGTTTACCCGTGAGCATATCGAATTGGAAACCCAGAAAGCGTTAGCAGAATTACCCGCAGAACTCGCTGAAACCATCAGTAAAGATCTCGGTAAAAACTTTGCCCCCGCCCTGCTGCGTACCCTGCACTTTGCTAAAAGCTACCGCGAACTCTTACTTAGCGACGCTTCACCCGAGCGCTTAGAAAGATTCGAACACAAGGAAGGTCTCGTCGGCCTCCTCGGCTGGCCACTCTACATAGTACTTTGATCGGTCCTTTAATCAGTACTGTGCTCAGTAGGTTAACGAGTGCTTGAGTCGCTTTAAAATGAGTGCTTTATTGAAAAATAAAGCACTTTTTTAATGTCTTTTGTCTCTATGCTCAATCCCAACAATCAGTATTGACGTCTCAGTTTTGAGTGGTTTTAGCTTGAAAATAAGTAACTTACAGAGATAAAACTCTTCAGTTAGATAAATTCTGGAGATTCATCCCTCCTCAGATAACCCCAAATCCGAAACATACCATTTTCTATTGAATAAGGAATTGAATATTGGGTTAATTGTGCGCTTACAACATCAGAAAAGTCCGTCACTCGATCCGCCACTAATCTGCCTAGCCATTCTCTTTTGAATGGATCAACTTCTAACCACTCAATGGTTTCTGCTATTTCAAGTAACTCGTGCCACCACACAGCAGTAAAACCTGCATTAGGGTTTTCATCATAAATCAATTTGTATCGCACATAGGGAATAAAGTCTTCAGATCCATTTAATGCCTTTTCAAGCTCGTACCACTTTGTTTTATTCATTACAGACGAAAGCTGATGCTCGTTTACATACTTTAAAACTTCAGAATTCATTTTTTAGTGTCTCAAGCGACTAAGTGAAAAACTAAATGATATAGCTTTAATAGATATATTTTACCAATAAAAACTAATTAAAATGACAGATAAAATGATGGGTAATAAATTAGGCCAGCCATTTTTAACCGTGGAGGCTTATTGGTTTGACCTACTCATACTGGCTTGCCATCGTATTTGCTCGTCGACAGGGTGAATAGAAGCCTAGGGATTCTAAGTTTATGAACGAGGGCCATGGAGAGCGAACGGTCGTATCGCAAATCACCACGGCTCACCTTTCGAGCATTCGCGTAACCTGTAGGTTTAAAAGGCATACGTAACATACTTTTGGACAAAACCTTGTTAGATAATTCACTCTGCTTAGTCAGATTCGGATTAGCTATTCTATTAGTAACGTCTCTGTTGACTGTAAATTAATCAACTCTCGATATTACTAGTCGGAATAGGCATAGCAGGGACATGAGATTTGATTAATCTCAAGGGAAAAAAGCGCCCCAGAATAGCTGCAAACGGGGCATTGGGGATAGCGTGAATCAGTCTGATGTAGAGTGATTCACGGGCACGATTTTTAGTTAAACAACCATGAGGAAATCTATGGCTAATGCTCGACTCACCGAGCAGATTTAGTTGGTCGCTCTTTAGACGTGTTTTTTGCACTAAAGCTGACAACTACTATGCTTTTGAATTTATCAATCAACAAATATAGATTCTTCTGAAGAATCAACATCAGGTAACATTTGAGCAAGGACTTTATCTACCCTTTTACCGTCCATATCCATAATTTCGAGTCGCCAACCTGCAACTTCAACAATATCTGTGGTTTGAGGTATTTTCCCTAATTCATACATTAAAAATCCATTTAGCGTTTGATAACGCCCATCCTCTTCATTTGGCAATTGCTTTATACCTAAAGCGTCTTTTAGGTCAAAAATAGGGATTAGACCATCCAGTAATAATGAGCCATCTTCCCTTTTTATCACCATCTGATCATTCACATCTTCCTGAAAAAACTCACCAGTCAGTGCATCCATCATATCTTGAAGCGTTACCAGCCCTTTCAAATCACCATATTCATCAACAACAAACACCATCTGCGAGCCTGTAGTACGAAAATGCTCAAGTAGCTCCATTCCAGATAAGCTGTTGGGTACAAAGTTACAATTCTTAACGAGATCCACCAGTTCTAAACGTTCACCCGCGATAGACTGTGAAAGGAGTTGTTTAGCTGAAATAATACCCACCATATCATCAACATTGTTACGACAAACAGGAAATCGTGAGTGAGGAGACTGCATAACAGTTCGCAGATTTGCATCAAGAGGCAGGTTTAAGTCGAGAAATACAATATCAGACCGTGGCACCATCAAAGAAGAAATAGTACGTTCATCTAATCGAAAAACGTTTTTAACCATCGCATGTTCATTGTGCTCAATCACCCCTGCAGATGAGCCTTCCTGCAACATTGCCTGAATATCTTCCTGAGTCACATTGTCGTCAAGTCTATGCGAAAATCCCATTAGACGCATAAGAGCATGAGTTGAACCGGATAACATCCATACAAATGGTTTGGTTGCTATTGCTAGAAATACCATTTGTTTAGCCATTAGACAGGCAATACTTTCCGCACTGACTTGACCAATTCGCTTGGGAACTAACTCACCAATGACAATTGACACATAAGTGACAATGATAACCACTAGAACGGTTGAAAAGATGTTGGTTAAATCTGGACTTAGACCAAAAGTCTGAAGCCAAAGTGACAAAGGTTCGGCGAGGATGGATTCACCAAATATTCCGTTTAAGATCCCTATTGATGTTATGCCTATCTGCACAGTTGACAAGAATTGCGTTGGATCTTCTGCCAGTTTGAGTGCTGCTTTAGCAGTGCTGCTACCGCCATGAGCAAGGGCAGTTAGCCGTGACTTGCGAGCAGTCACAATGGCGATTTCCGACATAGCAAATAAGCCATTTAACACAATCAAACCAATAAGAATAAAAATTTCCATAGTCGTGGCTCTGGGTTCCGCTTTAAGTTGAACAAGAAAAAATGAATAGACAATTGATACTGAAACTCAATGAGCTCAGCTAAATATCGAAAGATAGCTTAGATACAACTCATGAAATAATCTTCTTAAAAAACAAAAGAATATAACGAAAGGACCTTTCCCAGAACGGGCTTGGGGTATGATTTGAAATTCTCAGAACAAACCATCTACTACCTGCTATCAACTTTTTGATTAGCCGTGTATTTGATTGTGTAGAAAGTTGTCTTAACTCATTGAAATAAATGGAAAGACAATGTTTATTGATAATGGCTGCAACAACTGAAGTTACAGCGTATCGTCGGTGAGGGTCCATAATCCTACATAAAAAAGTGATTGTAATTCGCATATTAAACGAAAAGAGAGAGTTGTAAAGTATTAGTAATTAACATAATTAGTACGGATACTTAAGCTCTAATATTAAAAAATCATAGCTTAAGTGTATGAGTAGCGAAGACTACTTAGGTCATCAGTTGTACGGAACACTTACGTTTTTACCTTAATTAAGCACACTAAGATTAACAAAAATTTAAGAAAAACACCTAAATTTTAATGAAGCTCTAGTTGATTAGAATAAAACCAAAAGGCATAGTGCGCACATAGATTTTAACCGTTATCACATTGAAGTGAATTTTTGCAAAGTGTCCTTATCCGATCTCCAATAACAGTGGCACTGAGTGAATGATCCATTTTGTGAGAGTGTAAAAATGCTATACATAAAAATTTTGGGCAATGGATGCACAAAATGCACAAGTACAGCAGCGTTAATCACTACTATAGCGACTAATCGTGGCATCAGTATTAACTTGATTATGGAATCAAATCCAGAAGTGATGATGGACTATAGAGTGGTGAGCTCACCAGCGGTTGTTATTAACGAAAAATTAATGCATTGGGGCTCTACTCCCCAACCATACATGGTTGAATCATGGCTAAACATTTTGCGCTGAATTGTTGCATTATCACTGCTCAATAAATCAACCGATTACTTTCTTGTTTTACCGTCACCTCAGATCCCAATTAACATTCTATACATATAGAAAACAAAGAAAAATCACACATTATTATTTGTTGATTTGTTACCTTATTTTTCCCAAATAGCTGTAAGCACAACAATACTCATTAACAAAGGCCGGTCAAATATTCAAGCTTGATACGACGAGTCTACTGGTTTCAATTAAGAATGGGGCAGAAGTGCTTTACCCAAAGCTAACGCCAAATACTAGATTTTGCTCCCGAGAATCACTTCAAAGTCTGATCAACTGTAACGGTTTATGCAATCCCTGATAGTCAGGCCTTACTTTTTGGTAGTCATTACTTTATGTATCTCAAATTATCAGACAACAAATGGCTGAACTTCAAGCTGTGGTAAACTTTGTGGCAATAGCTTTTTAGCTAAACGAACAGCAGAAGGGTTAGTTAAAATTGGCATTGTTGCACCTGTAACCTTCTAAAACAGGGATATTTTATTAGAGCCCTCAGGGATACTTCTTGTTAAATACAGAGGCGGCGAGTCACTGGGGAAACAATGACAATTGATGTGTCACAACAACTGACGACAACTTTACCTTGCTTTTAGGCAAAAAGAAAAGCCCGCGGCTGCGGGCTTTGAATCACTTAAAATCAACGGAATACAAGGACTGACTTAACGATACGTCAGCGTCGTGGTATCCGTTAACTTGTCGTTATCTTTAACGGTCAGTTCAACAGTGTGTTGTCCACGGCGGGCAAGGCGGAGTACCACTTGACCGTTAGCGCGGGTGCCATTGTCGAACGTCCACTTATGTTGCTTGATCACGCCATCGGTATCATAGCTAGTCGAGATAAACATATCGACGAACAGTAAATTGATACGCTGAATTTGCGCAACGGGTGGTTGTTTCACGTTGTCAGCAACCACTGTCACCATTTGCGACGTGCTATGGGTTAGGCCGTCATTATCAGTCACAGTTAGCGTAACCTGATACTCGCCGCTTTGGTTGTAACTGTGAGTCACTACCTCACCCACTGCGGCAGTGTTATCACCAAAGCTCCACTCGGCTGATACGATTTGTCCGTCGCTGTCGGTTGAAGTGGATGTCAGTTGCACTGCAGCGCCATTCACCACTTGAGTGAAACTGGCCACTGGCGCGACTTTTTCCGCTTCAAGTAAGAGTGAAATCACCACAGGATCGTGATCCGATGAGCGGTAAGCATCACTTGCGAATAAGTCTTGGATTTGAGCGGGCGTCTTAAACTCTTCGTTGTAATCCAAAACGCGTGGTTCGTCGGTATTGATATGCCACTGCGTCACATCCACCACTTTATCCACCAGGGCAGCGTTTGCTAAAGCATGGTCCAACTGACCCGATTCAGCCGAGAACACATAGGAATAAGGATTTGGCTTTTCAAGTTTGGCAAACAGCTCACTAAAGCCTGCATTACCTAAAGCAGTTAATGGATCTTCCTTCGCATAGGCGTTCAAATCACCAATCAGCAATACGCCTTGATCTGGATATTGCTCGCTAATCCATTGACCTGCAGCCGTCGCCGCACGGGTACGAGTGATATTACAGTTGCCTTGACCGTCGTTAAGATCAGGTTCGCCCGCACATTCACTGCCTTTAGATTTAAGGTGATTAACCGCAACAACCACACCTTCTTCACTGCCGTTCACGCTAAAGGCTTGCGTCAGCATTGGACGGTTTTTGCTATCGTCAAACAGGGGCTGTTGATCGCTATCTAATGGCGAATTTGCACTAGATAGAATACGTGCAGCGCCCTGCGGCGTGACTTTATCACTGCGATAAATCAAGCCGACTGTAATGGCATCGGTGCCAATCGCATTCATGCCTGTTGGCGCGATATAAACGTACCGCGCTTCACCCACTGCGGCATTCAAACCTGCGACTAAATCGGCAATGGCTGAATTAGCGCCAAAGCCATCATTTTCAATTTCCATCAAACCGAATACGTCGGCACTAATGCCCACCATGGCGCTGACAATCTTCGCTTTTTGACGCTCAAATTCGCTCAACGTATTGGCACCACGGGCGGTTGGGAAACCTGCACCTTGGCCATCACCATTGAAGTAGTTAAGCACGTTAAAGCTAGCGACTTTTAGATTACCGCCATCATTCAATGTGGGGGCGACAGGACGTGGGTTTTCCGCCACAAAGTTCACCGTCTCGATTGGCATAATGCGATACAAATTAAAGCCATAGTGCATTACACCCGTAAGCGATGTGGCTTTGTCGCCTACACGCACTGTGTTTGATGCGCTCAAACCAGGAGCGGGGAATTGCACAGGATCAGGATTCTGCGCCGTTAAACCGTCATCCAGTAAAATACTGTCACGTTGGTTGGCTGCACTCACCGCTAGCGCATCCGCGCCCGGTGCAGCCACCTGCGTACCAATAAAGTGGCGCTGACTGCCTAATGAAATCTCGCCATAACGACCGAGGTTATAGACTTCATTCACCACTAAATCTTGGCTAAAACGAACACGCATGCCCTCAAAGGGCTCAAAATCATTACTGCTGTTAACTGGTAAGGCCACTAGCGCGGCCGTTGGTAACGTTTGTCCTGTAGCACACAACTTGTGTTCTGATAAAGTCGTTAGTTCAGTTAAGCCTTGATATTCAGTGACTTTGGCTTTTAAACGAATACGATCGCCTGCCACATAAGCTGTGGGCGCAGTGCCGGTATATACAAACACACCTTCAGAGGTTTGGGGATCGCTATCGGCTTCGTTATCAGCCATTTGCACGAAAATGCCCTTAAGACCAGCTTCTTGATTACTGACGACAACCGCCTCAACCACTAAAATTTGACCATTGAGAGGGCTGGCAGCGCCCGCGCCTTGAAGCGCATGAATTGCTGTGGCTTCTTCGCCGCACACTAAAGAGCTTGGTGGAGGGTCGACGGGATCGGTTGGCGTACCCGCACTGAATTTACCAAGATCAGAAACATCATCCTTCGCAAAACCTAGCCAAGTGCTAAAGCTTACTGCATCGGTACTGATAGGATCGGCAATCAGCAGATCAGGATTACGGCGCAGGGTATTATCTTGAGTGGAGAGATCACCACTGCCCCACTCGGCGCCGGGATCAACACCGACTTGGCCTAAACTATCAATGACTTGATTTTGATAGGTCAGTTCAATCGCATCGTCACCGTTAAAGAAGCTGGCGCTACTCTGTTGATTTGTGACCGCAAGGATATCGGCAGAAGAGTCATTATCGGCAACCACATAAGTCGCCCCCGCCGCTAAAGAGCCAGTGAGCGTAATGGTCGTGCCGACGTTTGTGCTGCCATTAAAATAGAAGCGCAATTGGTATTGGCTTAAATCAATAGCGCCCGCGGTTGGGTTATACAGTTCGATAGCTTTATTATTGCTGCTGCCTTCGACGTATTCAGAAATGATCAAATTATCCGCGCCATGGGCAAGCCCACAAACGCTGCTGATGGCTAACGCCAGCACAGTTTTAGTGTTAAACATTGAGACCCCTAAATGTATTGTTTTAATATTTGGTATTTAATTGATGCGCTTAGATACTTCGAGGTGATGTCACCTCGAAGACTGACGATACTATAGGCGGTCAAGGTTACAAATTAGTTGCATCAAAGTTGCAACTTAAGGTGGATATTATTCGTGCGATTTAGCGATCAGAACTAGGAAGAAAGCAGTACGGGAGATGCTGGCCGCACTACACAGTGCGGCCAGAGATAAATCGAGGTTCATCAAGTAAGCAGAACAAATGGATGACAATCCTGACACAGGGTTATAAGGGCTGAAGCTTTTCATCGAGTAAACTGACGAGCAGTAACTCACCTTGCAAATTCACTCTAAACTCACCGTATTTTGCTGCACTAAAATGATCGGCTTGTCCTTCTTCAAAGAAAAAACTGTTCGATGCGAGCTTAATTTGATTACCACGAACACGAAACTGCACTCGTAGTTGATCTTTACCGAGTGCTTGGTCGGTATAAAAGTCGACAAAACGCGCCACTTTTTGCCCATCGACAGCCAGCAATAACTGCCCCTGCATTTGTTGCGGCGCTAAGGCGCTACGCACATCGCGCGCAATTGCATATTCAAGCGCCATGTAATCACCCTGCATTAATGAGCGCGGATCGACCGGTGCTAATGCAAAACGCACCACTTGACCGTGATTAAGCAGTTGTTCGAATTTGAAAATTCGCCAATTCACGCCAGCGAGAATCGCCACTGTTGTGAACAGTACGAGCCCAAGCGCCCATTTATGTGAAGCCGACAGTTTGCCCATCACATTGCCCATTACACAGTCTCCTTGGCATTTTCATTGGCAGGAAATAACCGCCACATCACTAACCTTGTCACCAACAGCAAGGCGCCTAAGCCCATCAAATAACCAGATTTAAGTAACAGAGTCGTTTCTAGGGAATAATAATACCCGCTGACAAATAACAGCGCCGACACCATTCCCATACCTTTCAACCAAGACTCGTTGCAATAATGGCCAAGCAAGATCAATAGAATAGCTGTTGATAAACCCTGCATAGGTAAGGATAAACCGCTAACGATGACTAAACCGATAACACACCCTAGCGCCGCTGGTGAGCTTAGTGATTGATGGCGCTCGCGCAAGATTGTCACCAATAAAAATCCGCAAATAGCGAAAATAATCAACAGATGAGTCAGTGTCAGCCACAGGCTTTGCTGCCAAGGGCTAAATAAGGCTTCAAAAATACTGTCCATACTAAAAGCGTGCATCAACTGCAACGAAAGCAACGCGAGTGCGAAACCATAGATGAGCATCCGAGCCCTGCGATAATGACGCCCGAACTGATTGATATTTAATAACACTAGACTAATGACTACGGCAAAAAGGCTTGGGCTAAAATTGAGCAGTTCAAATTTTGCCATCAGGCCAATCACGCACCAACTTAAGCAAAAAGCGAATACAAACTGGGCTAGCCCGTGGGCAATCAAGCCCCACAGTACCAATGTAATACCCGCCATACAGAGATACCATGTGAGGCTAAAATCATTGTTAATTAAATCAAATAATCCCCATGCCACACTGATCAAACCACTCAAACAGGCGGCAAAAGCAAATTGTTCAATAAAAATCTGTTGCCGCGGTAAAAAATACAGCCCAATCCCCAAGGCTAAATAGGTTAAGCCGATAAATAAAATGACATCTTCTTCAACATGCTCAAAAATGGCACCAAACACTGCCATCATGAAACTCAATAAAAACAACGCCGCTATCCAAGCAGCAAACGCCTGCATAGTGGCAATATACCAAGGGATATCATGGTCTTCTGGCATTTGAGCTGCACTAACATTGCCTTCGGCATACAAAGCTTGCCAGTGTTTGATTAGACTTAATTCACTCGAAGCGTCGATTGACGTAACACTATCAGTGCAGGGTCGAGTGATCATTTCGCTATCCTGTAAACCATTATTGTTGCTCATGAACATCTCCCACGCCCACGCTCCCTTGGGTGGCGATTCTTACAAACTGTGGTTTAAGTTTCCGGCTTAGCTCCCTCAACCAAATACTCAAACCTGTGCTTGCCAAAATGATATAAAGCCCAATAAACAAAAATCCACCTATGGGGTCATTATCCTCAAACATCAGCTTTATCAGTAACGCGGCGCCTACGGCAATCAGGCTAAAACCGCCCAAGGCCAAGGGATATATGCGTGGTAATCTATAACGAAAAATAACGAATCCGAATATCAGATGGGCAAAATAACCACAGAAGATCCCAGTGCTGAAGCTATCACGTTCAAGGAAATCGTCGAAAATAAGCCAAGTGATTAACCAAGTAAAACAGCCCATAGCAAACAATGAACAGGCATATTCAAGGATTGGCGCATGCCAGCGCCCCGCGACTTTGTGGTCTAAAAGTACAAAAGCATAATAGATAACTAAATTCAAACAGATAAAGATCAGCAATTGTCCTTGAGCGCCCCAAAATAATCCCCAGAAATGGGAAAAGGAATCCAGAAATATCCCTATGCTGAGGTTTAACAATCCCACCAGCAACAGCCACAAACCATCAAATCCCGCCACCCAAGCAAAGGGTAAGATAACGAATGCCCATAGCGCGAATAACTGCCAAGGATCGGCGCCCGTTTGATAGGTTTGCCCAACTAACGCTAATAAGCCACCAACTAACACACTTGCGGCCAGTAGCACGCCATTGGCGCTCGTCGCACCAAAAGTGCTATCTTTACGATAAGAACTAACAGGGGAATAAATGTTGGCACGATAATAGAGCCAAGCAAATGCGCTGATAGCGAGTATTATCGCCACTTCAATCAGTCCAAATTTGGCAAATCGCCCCAAAGATTGCCAATTATAGGCAAAGAAAAAAATCACCCCACAGGCAAAACTTAACGCACCAAACCAGAGTAATAAATGAGCAATTAAGCGACGCCAACTCGACCCATCCGGCAAGACTGTCACCTGTCGATAAAGCTTATTCGCCTGCTCTTGCGTGATATGTCCCTGTTCAACCCAACCACACACTTGAGATTTTATCTTGCTCAATGTGAAATCTCCCTCATCCTGTTTGCGCTAGCTTACTATGACAGATTTAAAATTCGCACTTTATCGACAGCATTGAACAAATTAAATTGTGTATACTTGTAAAAAATCATTCATGCTAAAAATAACAAGGGGTGACTATGATATTGAGCCAGTTGTGTCGTCTACTCTTTTGTTTAGCCTTAAGCATTAGCGCATTTACCGCGGCTATCGCCCAAGATAAAGTTCAGTCGCCAGCGATTCCCGAGTCAATTCCGACAATTCATGTCGGTGGTTATCAATTTGCTCCCTATGTCCATCAACAACAAGACGGCCGTTACACAGGTCTCACACTCGATATCATTAATGCATTAAATCAAGTACAACAAGAAGTGGTCTTTAAATTTGCCGTCACCAGTATTGAGCACAGATATAAAGCCTATTCCTTAGGTCGATTCGACATGATGCTCTTTGAGAATCCCGCTTGGGGATGGCAAAAAATAGCGACTCAGTTTATTCCACTACATATGATAGATGGTGAAGTCTTTATTGCACTTAAAACTAAAGCTCATAACCAAAGCTATTTCAAAAACTTAACCAACAAGTCAATTGCGTTTATCAAAGGATATCACTACCAGTTTGCCCACTTTGAAACCGATGCGAACACGCTGGCAAAACAATTTCGCCCCTTGTTCGTCAGTCACAATAACGCCTCTATCGAAAGCATTCTGCGTGAACGCGCCGACATAGCACCCGTGACTAACTCTTACTTACAATATTATTTAAAGGTTCATCCAGAAGAGAGGAAATTACTTTTAATATCAGATGAATGGGACCAAAAATACGCTAATGGTATTTTACTCAACCCCAGTTCACAGCTCGATAGCAAAAGGCTCTCACACTGGATTGAACTGCTCATCAATAATGGTAAACTCGCTGAACTCGCCGCCCAATACGGTATTCAATTAACCCCATAATTCACTGTTTGTTTTTCAAACTCTTACGCTTCAATCGCGATGATTTATCAAGTTCTCATGAGCAATTTACGCGGCAGACAAGAGTGGCCCTAACATAGCCAAAATACCAATGAGTAAGAAAATCAGCGCTTGCACTATGATCATCTGGCCACTATTTGGTGGACTCAGAGTGGCAATGTAAAACTGCCAAATCGCAAAGATCCCATAGTTCATCCCGAGGAATAACAACAGGCTAAAGGCATACATCCCAGGGATCACCTTTAGTGCACAGGCTAAAAGTGCAGCCGTTGAAACCACAAAAAATACCGATTGGCAGTGAAATAAGCACAGTAGCATTTGCTTGCTTTGCTGTGACACATTCGCCTTCAAGAGTGGTGCTAATAAAACCCGCTTACCATAGATTAAATGGTACCCACAGACTCCAGCACTCAAAACAGTCGCTGCCATTATTGTTAATACCATAGTGCTCCTATTTAGTACTCATATTTGATTATCTTTGAATATCGTAAACTGAACTAAGAATTTAAAACTGAGGAGAATTTAAACCGAAGGCTTAAATACTTGACCATGTAACTAAGACCCTAAAAACTGCGGTTGAGTTTCAGCCGAGCTAAAATAAGCAACTTGGTTCTCAGCCCCTAAACCAAACGGGGCTAAAATCTATGGGGAAACCGACTCAATATGAATGACCCCATCAGCTCCTTAGTGCTTGTACTTTAAAGCAAAAAAGGAGCCATCAGGCTCCTTCTCTTCACAATCCGTAAACGATTACCCTGACTAAAACCTACGATTACATCGTCGCCATAGTCCAATAATTTAAGCGCTTTTGTGGATCGGCTAACAGGTTTTTACATTCTTCTTTATATTTACCCATTAACGCACCTAAGTTGCTTGACCCCCCTAAGCTTTCGATTTGACGGGCTTTAGCATCGGCAACCGCTTGAGTGACCTCTGCTTCAGAGCTGTATTTCTTAGCTAAATTCTCAGACTCAATTTTAGAACTTTTTAAACGCTCACCCACGGCCTGCATTTGCGGTGCATTCATCGCGCCAATGGCTTCTGAGCTAATTTGATAGTAAGCGGCACATTCAATGGCTTCTTTACTAAACGCTTTTTCTGCTTCATCAGCCCAAACTGCAGTACTGGCACTTAAGACTAAACCACCTAATACTAACGTTTTTACCTGAGTTAACATGTTATTTTTCCTTTTAATCGCCATAAATAAACCTACTCAAGCCCTCGGTGGAGCTCAAGTTCGTAGATATAAAAATCTTGGTTACGCACAAACCCTAAACCTTCATACAAGCCCTGCGCACGCTGGTTTTTTTGCTGTGTTTCTAACATCAAATAACTCATATTGTGCGCTTTGGCATAACTGGCGGCCTGTAGCACTAACGCCCGCCCAATACCGACACATCGGGCATGTTGAGTCACATACACATCATTGAGGATCAACATAGGGGCCAAACGTAACGATGAAAAACTGGGATACATTTGAACAAAACCTAATCCAAGCCCTTGATTATCTTTAGCAATAAATATCACCGATGAGCCATCTGACACTCTTGAATGAATAAACTGCTCCGCAGCCGCGAGATCATCCCTACGCCCATAAAACTGTCGGTACTCATTGAATAACACTGCAACCTCATGGACATGAGTCACATCTACTCGAGTTATGATGCTTGCCATGGGCTTTTCCTATTTATCATTAGAGTGTTAGCGGTCGTTGTCGCAATCGAAATTGCAGACTGTTTTTCACCGTTGGCCACTCGGTATCAATAATGGAATACACCACGGTATCGCGGATAGTGCCGTCCTTAAGAATCTTATGATTTCGCAATACACCATCTTGCTTAGCGCCCAGTCTTGCAATAGCTTGTCTCGAAGCTTGGTTATGCCAATGAGTACGAAACTCAACGGCAATGGCGTCTAAGGTTTCAAAAGCAAAGGTCAATAACAGCAGTTTAGCTTCAGTATTAATCCCAGTGCGCTGGGCACGTTTAGCATACCAAGTGTAACCAATCTCAAGACGGCGATTATCAGACTCCCAGTTGCAAATTCGCGTGCATCCGACGATTTCCCCTGACACTCTATCCCGCACCGTAAAGGGAAAACTCAGGCCCCGCGCTTTTTCTTCGAGTGCTTTAGCCACATAGAGCTTCATCTCAGTTGGCTCAGGGACACTGGTAAACCATAAACGCCAAAGTTGACCATCTGTAACGGCGAGACTCAATGCCGCCACATGGGACAAAGATAAGGGCTCAAGTACAATATGCTCACCACTTAAACAACCTAAGTTATCTTCACAGCCCACAGTATCGCCTCCGTTAGATGATAGAAAAGTGTGTTGTAGCGCACGTTTTTATCTAGCCTAACATTAAACGAGAATAAAAAAATACCCTATTTTCAGTATGATTGGACAAATTCATTCCATTTTCGGTGGCTTAGATTACCTAAAGCTTAAGAGTGTAAAAAAATTTGAAAAAATGAGTAGAAGGTAGTTTAAACAGGTTGAAATAAATACTGCTGCGGAAGAACACGCCGTGATGGCCAATCAATATCCGAGAAATAGCCAATGACATTGCGCAGTCGCGATAAGTGATTGGTGATTGGTGATTGGTGATGACTATGACCAAAAGCGACAATCAAGAGCAAAACACCTAAACCTGTGGGCAGTATTTAGGCGTTTGTTATCAGGTGAAGTTAAAAGCTAAAGTTAAAAGCCATGCACGCTGTTACTGACCCTAAACCAGCCCGCAATGCTATTACGCTGGGCCAAGGTTTTGGTCACTTCATGGGGAAAACGCTCACTGAGGAAAATCACAAAATGGCCCATTTTAGGTGCGATACGTTCAATCTCAATGTCAGCTTCATCATAGATAATCAACTCACCACAATCTGCCGCTTTCCAATCAGGATTTAAGAAAAACACTGTGGTTAAAATACGATTTTGGCTGCCCTTAAGTGCATCAACATGTTTTTTATAAAAGGCCCCAGGCTGATATACCGCATAGTGGCTTTCATAATCGAATAAGCCCATAAACAAGCGACGATTCAAGCCATTTTTGAGTTGTGTCATCAACTCAAGATACTGGGCATCGGGCTCATTTTGCTCTTCTAGCCACTGTATTCTGTCACGGCGAATGTCTGGATTTAAGTGCTGTTCAGAACCTCGACCGATAGAGGCAGCTTTTAATTCATATATTTCAGTTGATTGAATTTTTTCCAATAGTACTTGGCTAATACAGGAAGGAACTAAGTCAGATAAAAAGATATAGCCTTTGTCTACCAAGGCATCAGCGATCACGTCCAGCATTGCTTCACTTAATTGCGAAACCATTATGCTACATCCAAAAAAGGGCTACGCTTTTGCTGTACTCAAGGGCTCAAGGAGGGATTAAGTGAGCCTGATTTTCGAGGGGCGTCGATAAGAGATATGATTGCCATATCTCAACGATAAATTTTGCGAAATTCTAGAATAAAGAAGACGGAATTACAATAAAATAAAAACCTATATAAACAACACGTTAACGTTAACCAAACAGTTCAACAGGCGCATCATGATCACTAAGCTGCAAACAACGCTCAAAGTGTAATCCAAGTTTGTTCAGCAAAGCTTTTGAAGCACTATTATGACTGCTAACAATCGCGACAATACGCTCAATACCTAAACTTTTACCTAAGTCAAAAGCGGCTTTAGCCGCTTCGAATGCATAGCCCTTGCCCCAATATTGCGGCAAAAAAGCATAGCCTATATCGACATTATCCAGTGTCGGCCGTTTGATTAAACCGCAGATGCCAATAGTGAATCCATTCTCGGCGAGCACTACAGCATAAAAACCAAAACCGCACTCGGCATAACTTTTCATCGGTCCATTGACGATATAATCCTTAGCCTGCACAAGTGTGCGTACTCCTCTATCCCCGATATTCTCTATAAAACCTTGGCTATTGAGCAAGACTAACATAAAAGAAGCGTCGGCTGGGGTTAACTGCCGCAGGATGAGTCTAGGAGTACGCGCAACTTGCATAGAATTTCTCCACTAAAAAAAGAGGCGGATTTATAAATAACGGACGTGCTGACTGCTGTCCTTTTGCGGTTTCTTGGGAGCGGTAACGGCTGGCGTCCCCACATACAAAAAGCCGACAATTTGATCGTGTGGCTCAAGACCTAAAGCAATATTCACATTCGCATCAAAGGCAAAATCCCCTGTACGCCACACTGCACCTAAACCTAAGGCAAAGGCAGCCTGCTGCATCGCCATGGTCGCACAACCCGCTGCAATGAGCTGTTCAAGTACGGGGACCTTGGAATGTTGCTGCGTTTTCGCCACGACAGTAATCACCATAGGCGCGCGCATTGGCATGCCCTTAGCTTTATTGACAAAATCCTCATCGGCGCCGCTCGCTTTCGCTGCCTCAACAAAGATATCTGCCAAGGTATCTAACCCTTTTCCTACGGCAATAATAAATTCCCATGGCGCTAAAGCGCCATGATCTGGCACACGAATGGCAGCATCTAAGATGATTTTTAATTGACTCGCATCTGGAGCAGGAGCAGTTAATCGTGGGGTTGATTGGCGAGTGAGTAAAAGTTCAATAGCGTCCAAGTTCTTATCCTAGTTCGATATAAATTGCGCTCAAGCATAGCAAATTGCTGACAAAGAGGCATAAAAAAATCCCACCGCTTGAGTGGGATTTAACTTGTTGAGTGCACTTAACAATCGAGTGGGCTTCAAAATTAAATGCGCTTGAAAATCCGATGCAGTTAACAATTGGGCCCGCTTGAGAAAGACTTACTTAATCCCACAGCGCTTAGCGATGAAATAATCTAGGCTAGTGTAACGACCACCGCCTAAGGTAAAAAGCGCCAGCAACATAATAAAATAGGTGATCGCAAACTCAATCCCATTATTAAGCACAGCAAAATTACCTGAACTGGTCAGCCAGTCATAGTTACCATGCTCCTGCAATAACTCTTTGGCTTTTATCAGTTTATCCCCTGCCTCAAGCACTCTGTCATTCGCAAGCCAAGAACTACCATCGGCAATCGCTAACCAACCATTTGGCCAATGCACAGTCAATGCAGCCACCAACATAGTGACCATCAAAGGGATAGAAATCAGTCGCGTCGCGAGCCCAAGCAGTAATAAGATAGCGCCAAAGAACTCGGTTCCCGCCGCCAATCCTGCCATTACCGCCGGCATTGGCAGACCTAAGCCCCAATCGGGATTGGCAAACCAAGCAACCGTATCTTCAAAGTGAGCGAGCTTGTTATAGCCTGCTTGCATTAACACAGGTGCAAGGTAAATCCTAAGGGCTAATGGCGCTAAGCCTTCGAAATAGCGGCTCATATTGAGCAGTTTCTGATAAAGGGATACGAGTGGCATAAGGTCTCTATTTAGTCGTTAGTAGGCTGATTTATTGGCTTGCAGGAATAGACCCTAGCAAGGCAATAAATCTTTCATGGCCTAGGCTTCTTTTTCAATCGCTTCCTGATTCAGTTCCTTGAGATCTTGAATGAGTCCACCTAACTTTTTATAAAAATGCTTAGACTGCTGCTCCGATAAGCTCGCATTCATCGCCAACAGCAAAGTCCCAAATGCCTCAGTATTTTTACGTAAAAACACTTTATGTTGCTCTGACTTAAGCTCATCTGGCTGCGTCATCAGCAAGGTTAAACGCTCGGTTAATAATGCTTTATCAGCGCGCTGACCCAGTGCAACCTCAAACTGGCGTAACCATTCGTGCCTGTACTCAAGCCACATATCTAAGGTAGATAAACGCTGTTGATTATATTGGTGAATAAGTACTTTTTGCTCCGCAGTTACACTTCCAAGCCAATCATCAAATTGGGTTTGAAGGTTTTCATCGGCATCTTTTTGTAACTGTTCAGGGGTTTTACCCGCAAATTCTTTAACGAGCTCCTGCTCTTCCTCCCGTAATTTTGTGAGGATCTGCTTCACCTGTTCATCGGACAAAGACATTATGATAGGTAGAAGCTCGGGCAAGGCGAACTCAAACAATCGAAACCAATGCCGCTTAGCAATATTCACATGATCTGCCCATAGCACTGGCGTTAACGTATTGGTTTTTATGAGGCTTTCGACTTCGGTCAATTGCACCACATAATGAGCTAACTCTTTGGATTGATGCCAAATGACAAATTTTTCAATGAGGGCATCGAATGCCTTTTGCTGAGATTTATCTAAGGTAACATAATCCTCTTGCTCCCAGCCGATGGCCCAGTCGAGGAAATGGTAACTGAATTTAGTGGAGCAGGCGCTTAAGCCTAAGAGACACACAAGTAGCATCACGCCTTTTTTCATACTGAATAATCCATCCTAGAATTGTTGCTAATAAGACGCTTGAGACTATATAAAGTTGCTTTTTATATCAAACAAGTTTGTCTAATAAAGGTTTTCAGTATGTTCTACCCACATGTCCCACCAATCGCGCGGTCAATGCCATAAGGGAATGAACCATTATCATCAGATGGAAACTAAGCACACGCAATAATGACTATTTGGGGGTGATCAGCGGCCAGAAGCAATCAAACCAAGCAAGGTAGTCGGCGCTACGACTGGGTTCTGTTTGCGCTGCCATCAATAATGCCCAGTAACAAGCAAATACCCAATACATGTCAATAGCGGCAGGCACTGCCGTTACTGCTTGTGCAGTAACATAAGGGTGTCCACTCAGATACTGTTTCACCAACACACTTTGCTGATAGGGCGTTAACGCATGGGTCGCTAACACTACAGCCAACTCACACAGTGGATGCGACGCCGTCGCATACTCAAAATCGATACAACACAAGCGGTTATTTTTAAGTAACAAATTATGGGGATTAAGATCGCGATGGCAAAACTGTGGCTTGATTATGCAGGCTGCTAACTCATCACACCAATGTTTGATTTCGATTTGAATTGCAAGCAGCTTAGCCACCCGCTCATTCCAATCGTGAGTATTGCTATCATCAATATCACTACCCTGCTTCAATGGCACAGCTCGCCTTAATACTGGCTCACTAAATGTTGCAGAAGCCTGATAGGCAAGCATTTGCTGGTGATATTCCTGCCACTGCTCAGTGATACTAATAGCATAAGGCCCTGTAGGCAGATCGCGTAATTGCAGCAATAACGCCAATAGCAAACAATGGGCTTGGTTAGGATGCGTTTCTTGTTCTGCTGCCGGATACTGTAAATAATTAAACGTCGATTGCCCCAGCACAAAATCAGCAGCACTCGTTTGGCGCTCTAACGCTGGCCAGTGGATTAAGAACTCGTTTTCAATATCGTCACTTTCAATATAATCACTTTCAATAAAATCGCTGAGGTAATAGCGCTCATCTTCACTCACCCACAGCAGTGCTGGGGCAAGTTTAGCTTGGGCGAGTTGTTGCCAGTAAAAACGCTCCTGCTGGCGGGTGCAAAAACTGTCCGCCGCATCGGCATTGACCCGCAGCACATAACACCCTGTTGGCGTAGTGATCTTATAATTATGATTACTCAAGCCGCCCGCAAGCTCATGAATACTTAACACGTTAACTAGCCCAGCACTTTTGAGTATGGGGTAAAGTGCTTTGAATGGCTCGCCCACTGAGCGCTGCATCGAGGCGTTTATATCGAGCATTAACTGAGTAACTTCAAGGTATTAGCTTCACGGGCGTCGGCTAACGCGGTTCGCCACAGGAAATACCCCACGACCGCCAGACCCACATAAAGCACGAATAACAAGGATGTCAGCATCAAGCCTTTGCTGAGATAAAGGTAAATCGACACTATGTCGATAACCACCCAATAAAGCCAATTCTCAAGTACCTTTTTTGCCACTAAATAAGTCGTCATCACGGCGAAACAGGTTGTCGCCGCATCTAGATACGGGAATGCGGCTTGGGTATACGTCGCCATACCGTGACCAACCAAAAGCGAAATCACGCCCGTCGCTGCGATCAACTTTAAATGGGTTTTCAATGGCCAAGTGGTCACTTTTACTCCTTGATGCTTATCACCACCTTGGGTCCAGAGCCAATATCCATAGAGCGCCATCGCCATGTAGTAGACGTTAAGCACAGACTCCATCAGTAGCGACACCTTCCAAAACAACACAGTGTAAATGGCGGTACTGGCAAAGGCCGCCGCCCAGCACCAGACGCTCGCCTTCATCGCCAGCAGTAAATATGCCATCGCCAGCAATACCGCGAGGGCTTCCCATACGGTCATCACATGGACTTCACCAAAGGCCGTATTAACGCTCTCGACCAAGGTTAACCATAAATCTGTCATAGTGTTGTTCTCATTGCCTATTTGTCGCTTACATGGCGGTCAATCATTATTCGCTGTGGGCTAAATTCAGCTCACCACCGATAAACTTACACACAAATACCGCCTTGCCCCACTTCTCATGGGCCGCTTGCATCTCGGTCGCCAGCATAGTCATCACATCTAAATAATCGCCGCACACTTGAGTTGCCATCGCATTAGTCACGCGCTCGATATTGGGATAGCTATCCACGCGGCCAATAAACCACTTGATAGGATCGAGGTAATTTTCATTAAAGGGATACATGCTAATTTCTGCGGTCAGTTTCATTTTAATTCCTTGATATTCTGAAGTAAGGCTGTAGCCCAAATACTGGGCTACAGTTCAGTTAACACTTAAATGATTATGCTCACTTTAAAATGAGCTATTACATAAACTTAACGTTAAAGGTTACGCCAATCTGACGCGGATCGCCGTAACGAATATATTGCTTTTCCGCCCAACCGTTATCTGGCTCATTGCCAAAATAGAAGCCACGCACACCGTATTCCTCATTAAACAGATTGCGTCCCCATAAATATGCCGACCAGGCGCTCGCCTCATAACCTACGCGAGCATTGACGATAGTGTAGGGTTCAGAGCGGGATTCATTGCTGTCTGAATAATAGAATTCACTCTTACCGCTAAGATTCAGGTTAGCAAACCAACCCGAATTAGCACGATAAGTCCCGCCAAGGCTGTAGGTAACGTGTGGAGAATGAGCCAGATCGCGGCCAGTTAAATCCACCTCAGTGCCATATTTGTCCTGATACTGGTAGTCACCGTAGGCCGTTTCTAACCAACCTATGCTTGAGTAAACTTGCAGATTATCCGTGGTATACCAGGTTGCATCTAACTCAGCGCCATAGTTATTCGAACTGCCTGCATTTTCAGTGAACAAGATAAAACGCTGTGGTTTATCAGGATCTTGCTGTGATGCAGCCACCTGTTGATCTTGTCTGTCCATATAGAACAGCGCCAAATTAGTATCGATAAGTCCCGCTAACCAATGGGATTTAAGGCCAATTTCATAGTTATAGAGCGTCTCAGTACTAAATTCTTTTTTATCGTTCAATTCGACGGGCAAAGTCATGTTGAAACCGCCCGCCTTGTAACCGCGTGCGACTCGGACATAAGCATTGTGTGAGTCGTTCAGCACTTTACTCACAGCAATATGACCACCCCACATGGTTTCGCTCGGGTCGAAATTATCGTTATTCGTATCAGAGTAATGACTGTTGCGGCGCTCTAAACGTAGACCCACAGATAAAGCATAATTTGAGCCCAAATCCGTATCAAGCTGGCCAAACAGCGCATAGTTTGTCGCCTCATACTCTGAGTCTAAGACTTCATCCGGCGAAGCATTGTATTCAGAATACAATTGGTTATCTTCTTTCAGATTCATGGCATACACACCAAGCAACCAATCAGTACTCTCTGCAAAAATACGGCCCTGCTCGGTAGAACTTAGGCGAAACTCTTGCGACACGGTTTTACGCTGACCCGTTTTATCCCAAAAATAATCGTATTGACACGGCGCCAGATTGCCATTGTCATCACTGCATTGCTTAGAGGCCCAATATTCTGAGTTAGCCCAATCGCCATCGTAACTGTAATGGTGATCGGTATTCGCAAAGGACGTTAATGAGGTTAGCTCAAAGGTTTCTGCGCCAGAATAGGTCGCTTTAAAACCCGCGCCTGTGGTGCGTTGGCTATCAACACCCGGTTGATCCGATGTTGTCTGGGTTGGTGAATTAGTTAAACTCCACACATCATAGCCATTATCAAAATCGGCATGCAGCACAGTTAAATCAAACTGTAAATCATCTGTCGCATACCAGCGCAGCTTAGCGCGGCCGCTGAATTCATCGCGACTATTGGTATCATCAAGGCCTAAATACAGGTTATCGTGGTAACCATTTTGCTGATGTTGCTGCATTGACACACGATAAAGCAGCTTGCCAGAATCCGTTAATGGGCCCGAGCTAAACCCGCTAAACGTGCGTAAATCATCATCGCCTAACGAGACTTCTGCGCCATGTTCAAACACATCTGTTGGATCGTTACTTTTCAGATAAATCAATCCCGCTAAGGCATTCGCGCCATAACGCGTCCCCTGCGGTCCACGAAGCACTTCGACCTGCTGTAAATCGTACATGCTCGACACCATACCAATACCGGATAAATCGATATCATCTATGATGTAACCCACGGAAGAATTAGGTGCGCCTTGGTATTGTTCCTGTTCCCCTACACCGCGAATTTGAAAATATTTCGGCCGAGAGCTTCCACCTGACCAGTTAAAATTGGCGATAGAATTAAGCAGATCTTCAAAGTGTTGCGCACTTTCATCTTGAATTTTTTGACTGTCGATAACGGTAATGCTGGAGGGCATTTTTTCTAAGCTTGAACTGCGAAAATCCGCCGTCACCACCATGACTTCCATCTCAGTGCTGGGATCAGGTCTGTCAATAGCGTCGGTTTGTGCAAAAACAGGGGTGCTCAGCGCTGCAGCGATGGCTAACGCCAGCGGCGCTCGGGCTAAAAATAAGCTTGGCGATACGGTTGAAAATGGAGATTGATGGTTTGACGTTTTACGGTTTGACATAGGACCTCAAATATAATGTTTGAGATCCGGCAACGAATAAGCGATTCAGAAGTGTGCTGTTGATTGGCCCATTCCTACGCCGGTATTAGCCGGATCAGGTTCTAAGGGTTCGTCAGATGACATCTCAGTTTGCAGCCGTCAACGTTAAAATCAGAGTAACATTAATGCACAACAAACACCCCTTGGCGGCGCCTAGTATACATGACGGAAATAAAAAGTGGGCACTCTTATCTCTGCGATTCAATTAAATGTCGCGAAAACCACTGCCCTTCACTTCGTATGATGAAAATGTCTTTAGTATCAGCCTAAATCCTTTCGTCCATTTGACCGCCTATCATGATAATGCTATAGAAGGTCGCAATTTCGAATACCGTAAGAGGACAATAGTCGATGCAGCTAAAACCTTTATCGAAAGGACGTTATAGCCAGCGATGGGAGCAAGACTATCCACTTATTGAAGCGGTTGTACTTAGCTGTATCAGCGAAATAAAAATGCTCAAAAAAGGCGCTCACCTCATGACGCAGGGGGAAGCGATGGCATCACTTGTATTGGTGAAGCAAGGTCGAGTATCGCTCGGCCATACCGCGAGAAATGGTCGGTGTTTTCAATTAGGTACTATTGATTGTGATTCACAACTGTTTGGCGAAATGGAGTTCTTCACCCAGTACCACTGTCAACTAGACATTATTGCCAGTGAACCCTTAGAAATCATGTTGATTAGCGCTGAAAAACTGCAACATTGCCTCGGTCAACATCCTCAACTCGCGCTATTTTTCGCTAGTGCAATTGCGATTGACTACCAAGACACAGTGGATATTTTTACTCGGCGACTGCTCTATCCCATCAGTTATAACGTGGCATTTGATATTTACCATGAATACTTAAATGACTTGCCCGTAGATGGCTTTAGTAAACGCTATTTAGAGGCTGAACGATTTGGCACTACCGACCGAGTCTACCGTCGGGCGCTACAAAATCTTGAGGAACGAGGCTTAATTGAGCGGAAAAAAGATGGCATTCGGATTTGTGATCTCAACGCACTCAAGAAATTTGTTGAAGCAGGCATATAACCGCTTTCAACATAACCCACACTCGACTTAATTTAACAACCGAGTGTGGGATGGATGCACAGGTAAATTAACTTACCGATGGCGAGTGTTGTTCCATAGCCGATTTCATCCGACTTGAAACGATCAATAGCATAAATATCGCTGCGTAAAGCAGAGGTATCACATACATCACTGTTTGTAATCCGATAATACGTTCAAAGAAAGAACTGATGGCTGGGCTAAACATCGCCCCTGCACTTCCGCTAATAAGAATATATGACACATTTTTGCTGCTGGCTTTTTTTACAAAAGACACGCCATAAGCAATAAATGCATTATAAAGCGCGGCACACACAAAACCGTAACCATAGGTCAAATAAGCTATCCAATTAAGATTATTGGTACTGACAATGGCAGCGGTGATCACCATAGCTAAAGCAATAATACCGACTAAGAAATGGTGAATTTTTACACGAGTCACAATCACAGTCGAAATTAACGCCCCAATTAGCGCAGCGGACCAATACTGGGTAATAATATTACCGGCATCTTCAAACGGAATATCAAATTTTTGTTTTACAAATAAAGGTGCCCAAGTTAAAAAAGTATATAAAGCCAGCATTCCTAAAAATAAACCAATACCTCCACTAATAATACCGAGATTCCATTCAGACTGTTGTTTCTCTTGTGTTGTAGAAGATTGCTCGCAAATAGAGAAATGAGTGAACAAGGTAATAATGACTGTACCGAACGCCACTAAACCTACGGCTAAATAGCTATAACTCCATGATAATGAACTTGTTAATGCATAAGTCGTTATTAATGGAAAAATAACGCCTGCAATATTAAACGTTGCATCTTGCACCACTAACATTGTGCTTTGTAATTTCTCTTGCCACACAGACACCACAATCGTACCAGCAATACATAGACCGATACCGCCACAAAAACCAATTAAGGTCATTGCTACCATCACAACTTGTAGGGAACTGGTTAGATGTAAAGCCAGAGCAGAAAGAGCAACCAGACTGTAACTTATCAAGGTCATCCTTTTGATACCCATTTTTTCAATAAAGAAAAATGCTGCAATCGTCCCCGCGAGTGCACCACCATTGAGCAATGAAAAGATTGATGCAACTTCGTTAACATTAGCGGCAAATTTTTCAGCTATGGGTTCAATCAACATCCCAAATTGGGTCGCAAAGCCCGCCATAATAAAATTGGCGAGAAAACTGATGGCTGTTAAAGTAATTTTATTATTCATTATGTCATTCCATAAGTGAAATGCTAAGGGTTCAAAGGATGGCTTTAAACCTAATTGAGGGCGGTTTCTAACGCGAGCTCGATCATATTATTAAAAGAGAGTTGACGTTCTTCGGCCGTAGTTTCTTCACCGGTTAAACAATGATCCGATACCGTTAAAATGGCTAATGATTCGATACCTTGTTGGTGTGACAATCCATAAAGCCCCGCCACTTCCATATCAATACCTAATACCCCAAAACGCTCAAGTGCGGGGATCATATCTTCGTCAGGATCGTAATAAAGATCACCACTAAAGATATTGCCAACTTTTACACTAATGCCTTTCTCATTCGCTGTTGTATAAGCTTTATGCAATAAAGAAAAGGTCGCAGAAGTTGCCATTTGGTAGCCGCTACTACGCTTAGCGTTAGTAGGTGAATCCGTGCCTGCGGCTTGGGCTAAAATGACATCTCGCATTTGTACATGTTTTTGTGTTGCACCTAAACTGCCAATACGAATAATGCGTTTCACGCCAAAATAATTAATCAGCTCATGGCCATAAAGCACCATAGATGAAATCCCCATACCATGACCCATAACGGAAATACGCTGTCCTTGGTAAAAGCCCGTGTAACCAAGCATATTGCGAACATTCGTGACTTCTACGGCATCGGTGAGATAGGTTTCAGCGATATATTTAGCACGTAGTGGATCACCCGGCATAATAACAATTTCAGCAAAATCAGTAGGTTGAGCATTAATATGAGCAGTCATCTTTCTATCCTCATGTGGTAATATGCTGATAGTAGTGCTCAATCACTGAATGTATTTAGGACTAAAGTCCGGATTTCACCTTGCCGTAAACCTTTTTGCTTAAAAATGGGTAATTTATCGCAACTTTCAATGTCAAAAAGACGAAAGCTAATAACATTTGAGTGACCTTAAGGTCATTGAACGTTGATGTAAAACGAATAAAAAGGCTTACTCCTTAAAAGAAGTAAGCCATTTTAGAACGGGTTTAATATCAAAAAATCAATTAAACACGGAATAAACTAAACTGAAGCAAACTCAAGCTTAGTTTGAAAAGGTTTCACGCACGTATACATCAAATTTAACCACTTGGGCATTAGGTGCAACAGCGCCGACTTGCAATTGCTGTTTGCCGTGTAATTTTACCGATTTCCAGCTGGTCGCTTCATCTTCGATAGTAAAGCCGCTGGCATCGTACCAAGTGAATTTATATTGCACACGCATATCGGACGAGGATTTGCTAACTATCAACGCTGAGCCCTGCACTAAATCACCGACTCGGCGTGCATCCACACTCTGTACCGCAATATCTCGGGCAAAGCTGGAATTATCGACGCGGGTTTCACCCAGTGAACTCACTGAAATCCCTGCGGTATGTGAGGCACAAGCACCTAAGGTAAGCGCTGCGGCCAGTAATAACCCTGTATAAACTTGTTTCATATATTTCTCCTAGTCACGCCACAAAATACGCAGCTAGCGCATCATTTCCCATTAAACGACAAACTAATCGAACGGTGCTGAACTCATGCTTAATAACATAGGCTAAATAAAGCATTTTCAATCTAAAATAGTGAATCAGTCATGCTTCATCAATCTAAACTTAATCAGATTAATCAATCAAAAAATGTGCCCGTGCCGTAGCAATAAGCTGCTTACGATTGGTTTGCCAACAATCAATATTCACGTTGGCGACTCGTCGACCCTGACGGGTAATACGACACTCAGCAAAACTATCCTTGTGCAGACCTGCACGTAAATAGTCGATTGAAAAATCAACGACTTTAGGCACCTTTGCTGTTTGCATAAATACCATTAACTGCACTATCGCTGACATTTCCATAAAGCCCGCAATCACGCCGCCATGAATAGCGGGCAACACAGGATTACCGATATTGTAGTCTTTAGCGGGCAATTTAAAAATCAGTTCATCACCAAAACGCTCTACCTTCATGCCAATAAATTTGGCATAGGGAACGTGCTCAAGTAAATGGCCAAAATCATTAAGTTCAGTGGCGCGTTTAACTATGCCTTGCACATCAATAGGCGCTTTAACCTGTGCGTTTTGAGTTGTACTGGCTGCATCTAGTATCGAATTATTTGCGCTCATCACTCTCTCCTATCGCAGGTACAGCTTCACCCATTAACGCTTGCCTAAAGGCATCACCGACCATTTCAGGGCTTATCCGCATAAAAGAGCCGACGGCATGGGCGATGGGATCGTCAATACTGTCTTGGTAAGCAATTGCACGGGTAAAGGCAATATTAGAAGACAACTTGTAGCATTCTGCGAAACCAAATACAGGCTTATGGGGCTGAGCGGGCTTCATGTAGTCCACCCGTAAATCGAGCGTGGGTGAGATTTCTAACAATTTGAATTTATGGAAAATTGCGCTCACGACTGCACTGCCACAGGCAGTATCCATTAAGGTAGTGATCACTCCACCATGGATAACGCCCGTATCGGGATAACCAATTAATTCAGTGCTGTAGGGCAACTCAATCAACACATGGTGCTCACTCGCCTCCAATACGGTTAAACCGAGACGGCGACACTGAGCGAGTTGATCCACAAACCGCTGCGCCATTTGGGTCAGCGGGAAAAAATCCGAATTGACCTTCATTTTCCTTGGCTCAACATGGGCCCCAGAGGCTCCCCGCCCACAAGGTGGAAATGAATATGATAGACTTCTTGTCCACCATGTTGATTGCAGTTCATGATCAGTCGGTAGCCATCTTTAGCGATACCCGCTTCCGCCGCCAATTTCGCCGCAACTGTCATCATACGGCCAAGCACAGGCTCATCGGAGGCTTTCATCTCATTAGCCGTTGGGATCAAGTGATTCGGCACAATCAAAATATGCGTTGGCGCCTTAGGGGAAATGTCTCTAAAGGCAGTCACAAGTTCATCTTGATACAGAATATCCGCGGGAATTTCGCGACGAATAATTTTGCTGAAAATCGTTTCTTCGGCCATGGGGCGTCCTCCTTAGGTTAGTTGGCATAGTATACTAGCAATTCAATACTTTGTGTCTGCAGATATTTTGCTTTTCATTTGCCAGTTGCAGGCATTTTTGGCAGCATGGCCACCATTAAAACACTCAGGTTTTGCAGGATAAATATGATCCATTACCAGATAATCCCCGTCGATCCGAAAGCCCATTTATTCGCTATCACTATGACATTATCACAACCCAAGACAGTGCAGGTCTTTAGCCTACCCGCTTGGCTGCCTGGCAGTTATATGGTGCGCGACTTTGCCAAAAATATCATTGAACTCAAGGCACAAGATGCACAAGGCCAAACGCTTAAGCTCACCCAACTAGATAAGCAAACTTGGTCGGTTGACAATAATAGCAGCGAAATTATTCTGACTTATCAAGTGTATGCTTGGGATCTGTCGGTGCGCACCGCGCATTTGGACATGACCCACGGCTTCTTTAACGGCAGTAGCGTGTTTTTATCTGCCCATGGTTTTGAAGACACTTTACACACCGTCTCTATAGATCCACCAACAGAGTCAACATTAAGTGACTGGCGCCTTGCTACCAGCATGACCCGCACCAGTGGTGACGATTTTGCCTTCGGCCAATTTTCAGCTAAAAGCTATGACGAGCTCATCGATCATCCGGTGGAAATGGGCTTATTCACCTTAGGGAGTTTTGATGCCTGTGGCGTGCGGCACGATATCGTACTCAATGGTCGCCACCGTGCTTGCATGCCAAGGCTCTGCCAAGATTTAAAAACCATTTGTGAGTATCAGATTAACTTCTTTGGTACGCCTGCACCGTTTAAACGTTATTTGTTTATGACCACAGTATTAGACAATGGCTTTGGCGGTTTAGAGCACAGAGCTTCTACTGCATTAATGTGTTCACGCAAAGACTTACCGCTGTCGCTAGATATGCCAATCAATAACGACTATCGCACTTATTTATCCCTGTGCAGCCACGAGTATTTCCACAGCTGGAACGTTAAGCGCATTAAGCCTGAATGCTTTTTACCCTATAAACTTGAGGCAGAAACCTATACGCCACAATTATGGGCCTATGAAGGCATCACCTCCTATTACGATGACTTTCTTACCTATCGTGCAGGTCTGGTAGATGAACAAAGCTATTTAGATATGCTGAGTGAGACCTTCACCCGTGTCTATCGCAGCCAGGGGCGCTTTAAACAAAGTGTTAAGGACTCAAGCTTTAATGCTTGGACTAAGTTCTACAAGCAAGATGAAAACGCACAAAATGCCATCATCAGTTATTACACTAAAGGGGCTCTGTTTGCGCTGTATTTAGATTTAACCCTGCGCAGCGAAACCCAGGGCAAATACAATCTCGACCATGTTATGCAGATTTTATGGCAGGAATATGCTCTGCAAGATAAAGGCACCACAGATACTTGCCATCAAGCCATCGTTGAACGACTCCTTGGTCGTGATTGCCAAGATCTGTTTGCCTACTTAGATAGTACGGACGATATTCCGTTAGCGGCTTTACTCGCCGAATTTGGGGTCAACTTGAGTCTTCGATCCAGTCAAGGTGCGCAAGATGTGGGCGGCGGGCAAGCGAAAGGTTATGAGATTGCATTCGGCGCGAAAACCCAAGCAGCACCTGTTGGATTAAAAATCGTGACTGTCACCCAAGGCAGCCCTGCACACCTTGCAGGGTTAAGTGCAGGTGATGTGTTAATTGCCGCGGATAACCTACAAGTCTCAGGACAATTTGAGGCGCAGCTACAGCAGTATCCGCTGGGTGAATCGTTGAATTTACATTGGTTTAGACGGGATGAATTGATGACGGGTGAGTTAACTATTGCTGCCGCGCCTAAGGATACTGTCGCCCTATCCATTCGTGACAAAAGCAAAATAGCGGCTTGGCTTGGACATTAATAGGCTTTCGGCTTAAGAACAACTTTTGAGAAATAATAAAAGGGGCTTTAGCCCCTTTTATCTGAGATAAGACTTAACTTAAATGTATATCCGTTTGTATATCAATACTGATATCGACTTAAACCACCACATCGTGCAAATAGGTTTGTGCCCACGCAATCGCTTGACCACGGCTAGACACTCCAATTTTACGGAATACTCGGTACAAATGGGTTTTTATCGTGCTTTCACTGACAAACAACTGATTGGCGATATCTAAATTAGTACTTCCCGTCAACAATGCTTGTAATACTTCACGCTCACGGATAGTTAACGGTTCAGTGTCTTCGAACAATCCAAAATCATCATTTACCCCATTAATAAGCTGAATTGGGATGACCCTATGACCTCGTAAAATATTCGAGAGTCCTAGGCTTATCTCAGTTAAACCTGCATCGAGATAAAACACCCCTGCAGTTGTGGCAGCTTGCATTAAGAAACGTGCATCCACTTGTTTAGGGAACTGTAAATAGACAACTCGCACACTCGGTTGCTCACGGGCAAGTAAACGTTGAAATTGATGGGCTTTTTGAAGATCAACAGTCGCTAAATCGATCACGACCATGGAGGCATTATTTTCTTTGATTTTCTCACACATCTCATCAGGGCTGACTTGGGTCAACTTAACGAGAAACTCCTGCGGCCAACGTCCTGCGAGCAATTCCATCAATACTTGCGATCGTGACACTACAATCCAATGTAATATTTTGAACATCCTGCTCACTCCCTGTCTGGTTAACGATTATTCACTTTAAGGATCTAAGATCCTCCAAATACGACTTCAACATCCGTTCAATAGACTTCCAAGTCTACCGTGGTCACGATATTAGCATTAGATAAAACAGATTAAAAAGACTTACGTAAAAAATATTTACCGTACGCAAATCAAAAACTTCTAACACTTTCGTTGACTACACTATCAATCAGAAGTCTTAATTGAAACTGAAAAAAGTTACTGAAATTTTAGGATAAAAGCGTAAGATCATACCAACACAAAAAATAAGGAAATTCCATGTCCAGCAGTAACCCCACCGCTTTTGAAATAAAATCCTATCCTGTGTGGGACAAACCGACGCGATTATTTCATTGGATTAATGTCATTCTTGTGCTCGCACTCATCTTAGTCGGTGGCATCATGATGTATCGCACTGAGCTAGGCATATCTGAGTTAACAGGTAAAATTGGCTTGAAAACTTTACACGTGTGCATAGGATATGCGTTTGCAATAAACCTCATCGTCCGCCTTGTGTGGGGTTTTATCGGTAACAAATATGCGCGTTTCAGCCACATGTTTCCCAATGCTAATAGCAAAAGCGAATTAATAGCTTATAAGACTGAATTAGCCGCGGGGAAAAATCCGCAGTATTTAGGTCATAACCCTAAAGGTAAATTTGCCGTGCTGGCCATCATGTTGCTATTAGTGACCATAATGATCACTGGACTTTTGCGTGCAGGTACAGATATTTATTATCCGCCGCTAGGTAGTGCTGTACAAAGTTATCTTGCTGATACCAATGTCGAACCAACAAGCTTAAAACCCTATGATGCAACGGGTGTGAATGCAGAAAAAGCGGATGCACTTAAACCAATGAAAGGATTGGCAGGTCAAGTGCACGTCTATGCGGTTTATGTGTTGTTACTGCTGATGTTATTACATGTATTCGCGGTGATTTATACTGAAGTAAAACGTCAACCAGGGATTATTTCAGCCATGTTTTCGGGTAAAAAAATCATCCAAGGCCAACCCAAAGATGAGTAATGAGTGACTTTAGTCATAAAAATAACGCCAGCTATTCGCTGGCGTTATTTATTTAGACATGAAGGTATATACCAACTTTTCTAAACGTATTTTTGAGATTATTTTTTCAGAACAGTTGCTGGGGTACGACCATCATCATGGCAACTTTCACAGGTAGGTTTTTGACCGACATTCATATCATGTACCGCATGACAATCTGCACAGACTAAATTACCGTCATGTGGCTTATGCACAGCGTCCATTTCAGCATAGGTACCATGACAACTTTGGCACTGTGCAAATTCAAAGGCACCATCCGCAGAAGGTGTACCATCTTTATGACAGCTTTCGCATCCACCTGACTCAGCATGGAAATCAGACAATTTTTGATCTGCAGCAAATGCGGTTGGCGACAGCGCTAACGCTGCAAGACTTGCCCCGAAAAGCGCACTTAATAGTTTTTTGCTCACAATAGTATCCTCCAATGGCGATTGTCAGTGGAAATTCTTGTCAGGGTGACTTCCATCTCTCAACCAAAATAAATAGCACGACTCGATATAACTTAGCTAAGGATGAACGAATAAGCAAACCCAAACTAAGCGACACAACTTTATCAACATACTCAAGGGTAAAATGTGCGCTGCATCATGTAACCACATGCTTATATAAGAGTTTTACATCTACCTAACCTAGAGGCTACATAATGTAAATCCCTAAACTGGCAAGCGACAGAATAAATACCCTTCATCTAAAACTAAAAGCTCGATTCATAATGATACTTAAGACAAAGTGATAATAAAAAGGAATGACAATAAGTGAATGGGTACAGAGTACTAGACGAGGATGCTTTAAATTGTGAAGGCACAACATTCAACCCAAACGCCTCTGGCACTTAATTCAAATGCCAAGAGGAATTGGCGATAACGGTTAACTCGCCCACTATAACCAATGATACAAATGGCGGTTAGACAGGTAGGCATCAACTCGCATCAAGTTTATTGTCAGCCTCAAGCTCTGTTTTAGGCCAAGCGTTAATCACGGCTTTGACCAACGATGCCAATGGAATAGCAAAGAATACTCCCCATACACCCCATAAACCGCCAAAGACTAAAACGGCCGCTATGATGATCACCGGATGTAAATCCACCGCATCGGAGAACAAAATAGGCACGAGTAAATTACCGTCGAGCGCCTGAATAATACCGTAACCCAACATTAAATAGCCAAATTCAGAACTAAAACCCCACTGAAAAAATGCCACTAGGGCGATAGGTAATGTAACTAAGGTTGCACCGACATAAGGGATCAATACCGATAACCCCGTTAACACACCAAGCAACGCCGAATATCGCAGTCCCATCAAGGCAAACAAAATATAAGTTGCGACACCAACAACCACGATTTCGATCACTTTGCCACGAATGTAATTAAAAATCTGTTGGTGCATTTCAAACCAAACTTTACGGGCTAACTGGCGATTTACGGGAAAAAATCGCTTACTGCCGCTAATCAGTTGGTCTTTATCTTTTAAAAAGAAAAACACCAGTAAGGGGACTAAAATCGCGTACACCATCAAGACGAGTAAAGAAGCTGAATAACCGATTAATTGCTTAGCAATATCCAACACATGTTGAGTATCGAGCAGTTTTTTAAGCTCACCAACCATCAGATCTAACTGCTCTGGATTGATAAATCGTGGATATTGATTGATCAGCGTTTGTATTGTCAGCAAGCCTTTATCAATCATGCTAGGCAAGTCGGCAATTAAGCTAACACCTTGACGCCACACACTCGGAATTAAGCCAAATGTCAGTAAAACCACGATTCCCAAAAACAACACAATAACCAAGGACGCACCAGCGGTGCGATTAATCCCCAATTTAAGCATTTGCGCCACAGGCCATTCCAATAGAAATGCCAGCACAAGAGCGACCAACAGCGGAGCAAGTAAACCTGCCGCAAAATAAATCACTAGCGCGAGCCCGACAAGAATAGCCATTAAGGTCACAGCTTGTGGATCACTAAAGCGCTCTTGATACCAACGAGAAAAAACAGTAAACATGGATCATTCCAATAGTGATGGTTGGCGAGGCTTCCCAAACGCTCAGGAAAGTTTATTTATTATCATGATGTTATTCGAGACTTTACTCAGTTAGACTTTCGCTTCTACATGTCAGCTAAATCAAAAAAAATACTGACAAGAGTAAACAACCTAGCCTAAGCGGCACTCTGGCTCAGAATTAGGCGCTTGATGCTAGTCTCAGAGGATTTAAACATAAAAATCCTCAATTTATCCCTGAGATAGATCAACTTTGGTGACCATCAAGGCTAACAGACTTGCATCATTACGCAACTCTTGCACGACATGCCCTTGTTTTTTTAAATATTGGGGAACATCTCGCCGCGAACCAGAGTCTGAGAGTAAGATATGCAACTGCTCACCCTCTCGCATTGGCTTCAATGCAAGCTTCACTTTCACTAAGGGTACTGGACAACGAAAGAGCGTTAAATCAATAAAAATCATAATGAACTTGCTATAGACGAACTTGGGCCATTATCCTAAGTTGCACCTCAAACTACAAGCTAAGTGCAGTATCTGCCTTTAGTTGAGATAATTAGAAATAAAAGGATCCGCTTGCGTAACTTGACTTTTTTGACTCGATTCAAACCTTTTGTTGCAGGCGCACTCTCCTTGATGCTGCTAACCTTCGCCGCCAAAAGCTTTGCCAACAATGACTTACCGGATTTAGGTACGGCCGCAGTTAACACCTTCAGCCTTGAAAAAGAAATGGTTTACGGTGATGCTTATATGCGCATCATTCGCTCATCGGCACCTATGCTAAATGACCCCGTGTTGAGTCAATATCTTACCGAGCTTGGCAATAAACTGGTCGCCCATGCCACAGGCGTAAAAACGCCGTTTTATTTTTTCCTATTACAAAATGATGAAATCAACGCCTTCGCCTTCTTTGGCGGCCATGTTGCCGTGCACACAGGCTTATTTCTCAATGCCGACAATGAAAGCGAACTGGCTTCAGTATTAGGCCACGAAGTGACTCACGTTACTCAACGTCACCTTGCCCGATCCCTTGAAGCACAGCAAAAAAGTAATCCTGCAACAATTGCCGGTTTACTTGGCGCCATTTTGTTAACGATTGCAGTACCACAAGCAGGTATGGCGGCGCTTGCGACAACCCAAGCCATGGCGACACAATCGAAAATCAACTACACCCGTTTGCATGAAAAGGAAGCCGATCGCATCGGAATGCAAATTCTAGTGGATGCAGGCTTTAATCCCAATGCTGCGGCGGATTTCTTTGGTAAATTAGCCAGTCGTTATCGCTTTACCACAACACCACCACAAATGTTATTAACTCACCCATTACCTGAATCGCGGATCACTGAAGCCCGTAACCGTGCCGAGCAATACCCTAAACGTTATATCCCTGATAATCTTAATTTTCAGCTAGCAAAAGCTCGTATTCAAGTCCGTTTTTCCAGCTATAGCGACGAAGCAGTATTAAGCATGTTTGATCGGCAACTCAACAAACAGACCTATAGCTTCAAAGAGGCGGCACTTTATGGCAAAGCGCTGGCTTTATATAGATTGAAGAAGTTTAATGAATCAGAAAAAATCGTCGATGAGCTGTTAAAAATCGATGATAACAACCTGTTTTATATAGACACTAAATCTGATTTACTGATCGAACGTAAGGACTATGCAAAAGCGATTACTATGCTCGAAGCCCAGCGTAAAATGAAACCAACGTCTCAAGTGATCAATGCCAACTTAGCCAATATATATATCGAAGCCGATCAAGCCCCCAAAGCAATCCCTTTGCTGGAAGATATGATTTTCCTCGATAAACAAAATGAACTACCCTATCAATTGTTGACTATGGTGTATAAAAAAACCGGCAATCAAGCATTGGAATATTTTTCCACCGCAGAGCTGATGGCCTTAGGTGCTAACTATAAGGGCGCAATCGATCAACTTAACTTTGCCTACCGTGCATCCGAAAATAATCCATTACAGCTTGCACGTATTGAAGCACGTATTCGCCAGTTTAAAATGGCTGATAAAGAGATGGATGCGCTTAAGTAATAAGTTGTTTTACAAATAGATTAAAGACAATTACCCATTTATGCGCCCCGAACACACTGACGGTGCGCGGTTTTTTCTGTTATTATCCGCGCCATTGTTATTTCAGCCCGTATTGAGCCTCTAGTACTATGACCCAAGCGACGATTTACCATAACCCACGTTGTTCAAAAAGCCGTGAAACCTTAGCTTTACTCGAGCAACAAGGCTGCGACATTACCTTAGTGGAATACTTAAAAAATCCCCCTACGGCTAAAGACATCGGCGACATTCTGGTTAAATTAGGCCTCAGTGCTCGCGAATTAATGCGCACCAAGGAAGCAGAATATCAAGCCTTGGGACTTGCAGACTCATCACTAACAGAATTTCAGTTGATTGAGGCTATGGTCAACACACCTAAACTCATCGAACGGCCAATTGTGCTCGCCAATCAAAGCGCAGCCATCGGCCGTCCTCCTGAGAATGTGCTCACTATTCTTTAATCCATGATTTTTAAACCAAAATGGCTTTTATTTTCAACCCTTAGGTAGACTTATGACGTCCAACACCTTATTTATCCTTAGCCGTTTAGGCTACTTTGCGCTAGTGCTGCTATTAGGCGGTTGGTTTGTTGGCCAAGGGATTAGCGGTGAATACACCCTGCTATTTAGTCTCTTATGGATAGTGCCGTTATTACTACCCGCAAAGGGAGTTTTCCAAGGTAATCCATACACTTACGCTTGGGCGAGTTTTATTCTATGCTTATATATGTTACATGGGCTCACCCTGCTTTATGTCACCAATGACGCCTTCGCTTTTGCCTTAATCGAAGTATTATTGATTGGCGTACTGCTAATCGCTTTCCCATTTTATGCCCGCATACGTGGTCGTGAACTGGGATTAGGCCTGAAGAAAAAATCTAAAGAATAGTCAGTTCAATGTATTTTCAGTGCCGTTTAACCTTGCTGGGTATAGCGGCACTTTTTATATTGCAAGGCCAAACCTTGGCTCAAATATCCCTTATGATCTCAGTCTGAATACCCATTTCAACCTTAGTTTCAACCTCTGTTCCGACGTCAATTCCCATCACGACAAAATTAACACTTATTATACTTACACTGACTTTTTGCAACTAAGTGCCCGTGTTATAGTCAGTTTCTCACAGTATAAGCGTCCCATGGCGCCACAAAAGTCTAAATAGCACAGCAGAGTTAACAAGGGAGAATGGTGTAATGGGAATGTCGATACCACTGAAATTTATCGGATTTATGGCCTGCTCTGGCCTACTTGCAGCATGCGGGGGCGGTGGTGATAGTCAACCAGATGATAGTGTAGTCACGCCACCATCCACTTCACTAGCACGCTGCACAGATAGCATTTCACCACTCATTACCACCACGTCATCCTCAATTCGCTTTCAAACCGAGCCAAATTATGTGGCGGGTCAATCCAGTACTATCATTGCCAATATCCTAAATCGTGACAGCCAAGACTTAACCTTCCGTTGGCAGCAAATCGATGGCCCTAACATAGCACTCGTCAGTCAAAACAGCCCAGTATTAGCCTTTGATACTCCCACCGCAGGCGGCTACCGTTTTAGCTTGCATGTGACGGGCAGTAATCTAGATGTCACCGGAGAAATTGGCATTAATGTCGATCCCGCATCGACGGGTGTGCTAAACGTCCGTCAAGATCACCAAGTGGTTGAAGGCAATAATGTGAGCTTAAGACTCGGACAACAATCGGAATTAAGCGCAGCAAATATCTCTTGGTGTGTAGCATCTGGCCCAGATTTAATGGTCGATGTGAGCGATCCGTTTAGGCCCTTGTTTACCGCGCCAACGGTCACCCAGGATACAATCACTCACCTCAAAGTGAATGCCAACGTCAATGGCAATCAGCTTAGCGATGATGTCTTTGTGCTAACAACCTCGGCGCCAGCGATCAGCTCGCCATACTTCGATACCCCAGTTGCGCGCACCCATGCCTATCGTCCAGCCTCGCCTTACGCTAATGTACTAGCAAACTGTGTTTACTCTAATCAGCTCAATGATAGTTGCACTATCAATACCTTACCTTTGATAGGACAAACCTCAAGCGATCTCAATCACGAGACGATTCTAAATCGAGTACTGGTTTCACACGATTGGATGGGTGATAACTTTGCCGCTTTCTTAGCCCAGATGGACCCTAATAGCGATTTTGCCCGCCTGTTACAATCCGTCACGGCCGTGGTGATTAGCTATGATGTACGCCCTTCTTTTTATTGGGTAGTTACAGGGGCGATTTATCTCGATCCCAATGATTTATGGCTTACGCCAAGCCAGCGCGACACTATTAATGAAGCGCCGGATTACCGCAGTAATTTCGGAAATGATCTTAACTTTGTGATGCCTTGGCGTTATGTGAAAGATAACCAATATGCCTCCCTTGGCGTGCCTATTACCGTCAGAGCAAACCGCACATTAGCGCAAATCAATCCCGATCTGGCCTCCTTGTTGTACCACGAGCTCGCCCATGCCAATGACTTTTTTCCACGCAGCGTGCATGCCACACTCACAGGGCCAAGATTGTTAGATGACTACAGCCGCCGCAATGCCAGCAAGAGTCTAATTTCAGATCAAGTCAGCAAAACCTACCCATTAACGAGCACTGAAATGATGGGACTTGCCAATGTTAGTTTCCTCGGCGCAGCGGCGAGTAATGTGCAAAAGGCCTATCAAGCATCGGATGTCAGTACTTTCTTTTCTACCGATATCGCCAGCGACTTCTATGCATATTCCAGTACCCGTGAAGACACGGCCATGTTATTTGAGGAAGCCATGATGAGTTATCGCTATCAAATATTGCGTGATGTCGCCGTCACCAATAAACCTGCGATTTTAACTGCGGATTCGCTGATTATTGACTGGGGACAAAGGGGACGAATTGCAAAAGACAGTCTAGAAAATCGCGCTGCGTTGGTGATTGATGAAATGCTGCCAGAGCTTAATGGGATCAGTCTGGTCGAAAGCCTACCCGAGCCAATTAATATGGTGCAAGGTCAAAGCTGGCGTCAAACATTGGCAATATCGCCTGCGAATACGCAGCTCAAAGGCCAAAGCAATGCAGCTGCAATTAATGCCGAGTCTCGTTTTGAAGCCGAACTTCGCTTAAGTGGTGACCGTCACCAACATCCACAACAATAGCGTTTTAAATTTTAGATAAACAAAAACCCGTATGTATTCAACATGACGGGCTTTACTCTTTTTGGCTTTAATGCCAGTAGGTTTTGTATCTTCAGAACGAACACAAACCATGCTGTATCTAAAGGTGTAGCATCTCTTTGGCAAACGGAATCGTGAGTTTACGCTGATGCACTAATGAGGCTTTATCTAACTTATCTAATACATCAAACAAGGTACGCAAATCCCGCGCCATACGGTTCAGTAAAAAACGCCCGACATCTTCCGGTAATTGCAGGCCACGCATAGCGGCGCGGCGTTGCAGTGCGGCAAGTTTTTCATCATCTGCCATGGGTTGCAGTTGGTAATTCAACCCCCATTGCATACGTGAAACAAGATCTGGCAAGAGGAACCCAGCATCCGCAGGAGACGAACTGCCGCTAACCACTAAAGCACAATTCTTATGTTCTGCAACGCGATTGTAGAGATCAAAAATCGCCTCTTCCCAAACGGGGTGGCCGGCGATGGCATCGACATCATCGATACAAACCAAATCCAACTGTTCTAGGCCTTCAAGCAATGCGGTCGAAATACTCGCATGTATGCCTAAAGGAATATAAAAGCTGCGACGCTCCACTTCATTAGCATGCGCGCAAGCAGCGTGCATTAAATGGGTTCGACCCGATTTAACTGGGCCCCACAAATAGATGGCGGCTTCACCCTGCCCTTCGGCATTCGCTCTCAATTTTTGAATAAGTTCATCATTACCCGCGGCGGGGTAATAACTATTAAAGGTTTCGTCATCTGGCAAATGCACAGGTAGCGAGAGTTGCAAAGGTGAGTTTAAGGGCACTCGGTCTTCTCAATATTAAATAAAAACAATGCCGTGCTTAACTAAGCACGGCCGATAACATCTTAATGTAAACGCCATTCATACACAGGTTTGCCAGTTTGATTAGAGACAGGGCTAAATTCACCTGCACTCACAGGTGCGACCACAGAAATACGCGGCTCTAAGCTTAATAAGCGTTGTAAATCCGTCTCTGAGCCAAATAAATCTAACGAGAAAGTCACAGTATTACCTTGAATATGCGTTAACGTGGCATTTTTAATCGCGCTGAGTTGCTTCAAATATTTTTCAACTTCAACTAATTGCGCCATTTTTTGGATATTAACGAAGGTAACACTCGCACCAAGCTGAGTACCAGTATCGGCAATCGCATACTTAGTAAAATAGTATTCACCTAACGCCGCCATCATAGCGGTAATCGCTTGGGCCGAATTTTCAGCACTGCCGTTGTAACTGAATAACGGTGGCGTCAAAGAATCAATGGTAGCCTTAGTATAAAGATTTAAACGATAACGAACCTGATTGCCAGCGGCATCAATTGCCACTAGCGCCAAAAAGTCAGCTTGATAGCGGCCAGATACACTCGCTACTATGTCGGCAAACATCCCTTTAATATCGTTAGGATTTATACCCATCAACTCATCAAGATCTAAGATAGGCAAGAGTACAGGTATACCGCGGGCATAGGAAAAATCGCTAAAAATCTTACGTTCGGCTAACGCAGATGAGTCGCCCAATATCATAGTGTCACCATCACCAGGCATAGCGACCCAAAATAAGGTCAGCGGGCGTTGAGTTCCCCAAACAGGCAATTGTGCCTGACGCAGTAACGCCACGATGCGGCGGTGCTCAAAACTCGCGGTCAACAGCAATTGGCCATTTTGCTCGATATAACCATACTGGCTCAGCAAGGTATCAGGATTACTGAGCTGAGATTGGATCAGGCTGTTATCGAGGGATCGCGCCGTCCCAGTGTTCTTGATAATAACTTGCTCAAGTGCACTTTTTAAGGCTTTATCGCGTTCAGCAACTGCGCGCGAAGACACAGGCACATTGGCCTCATCTAATTTACTCACCTCAACAGCATTGACGCTATTAATCGTGAACAGACAATATAGAAATGCAATTAAGCTCGGCTTCAATAGAAATTTCAGCATCTTTGAGTAGTTGAAGTAGCGTCAGATGAGGCAAATTGTACCATAGTTAGCGCCTTAAGCGAGTCTTGCCAAAATTTAGCCCCATTTCCATGCCTGCCATAGCACAGAAAACCCAAACAGTGATCAACGTCGGTAAAACAGGCGATTTTCTTCTGCTCAAAATCCAACAAACTGTTATCATTTGGCGGTTTACCCTAAATTAACGAGAATAATAAATGAGACGACTCGCTATCCCCCTACAGGGCGCGCAAATGCTATTTGTGGCCTTCGGTGCCCTAGTACTAATGCCGCTACTTACAGGGCTCGACACCAGTGTGGCATTGTTTACCGCAGGTATCGGTACCCTACTCTTCCAATTGATTACTAAACGCCAAGTGCCTATCTTCCTCGCATCTTCCTTCGCTTTTATTGCCCCCATACTTTATGGCGTGCAGACTTGGGGAATTCCATCCACAATGGGCGGCATTATGGCCGCGGGCGTGGTCTACGTCATGCTCGGCGCCTTGGTTAAAGTGCGCGGCACTGACTTTATTCACAGATTATTGCCCCCAGTCGTAGTGGGACCTGTGATCATTATTATCGGCCTTGGCTTAGCCCCCGTTGCGGTGAATATGGCATTAGGCAAGAGTGGTGATGGTAGCTTGACTTTAGTCGCTACAAATACGGCGTTATTTATTTCGCTCGCATCGCTTGGTACCACTATCGCGGTGGCGATTTTCGCAAAGGGCCTACTCAAAATGATGCCGATTTTAGCAGGTATTATAGTAGGTTACAGCTTAAGCCTAGCCTTTGGTATTGTTGATTTTGCCGTTGTGACCGCTGCAAGCTGGATTGCTATTCCTAAATTTGTCGCGCCAGAATTAAACTGGTATGCCATCGCATTTATGATCCCAGTGGCAATCGCCCCTGCGGTAGAACATATAGGTGATATTCTGGCGATATCCAACGTCACGGGTAAAGATTTTATGAAAAAACCCGGCCTGCATCGCACGCTAACGGGTGACGGTATTGCCACAATTGCAGCCGCAGCCTTTGGTGGTCCACCGAACACGACTTACTCAGAAGTGACAGGTGCAGTAACCTTAACCCGAAATTTTGATCCGAAGATCATGACTTGGACTGCCATTACCGCTATCACTTTAGCCTTCGTTGGCAAACTAGGTGCGCTGATGCAAACTATCCCCGTCCCAGTGATGGGCGGTATTATGTGTTTGCTATTTGGTTCCATTGCCTCAGTTGGCCTCAACACCCTTATTCGTAATCATGTGGATTTATCTGAGCCACGTAATTTAAGTATTGTCGGTGTTACCTTAGTCTTTGGTATCGGCGGCATGGCATTTGGCATAGGTTCATTCAGTCTGACTGGTATTAGCTTGTGCGGTATTGTCGCCATTACCATGAACTTACTATTACCCGCGACTAAGCCACACAATAAACACCACGAGTCTGATGTGACACCTCATTAATCACGGCTTGAAGACACGATCAATTTCGAAGTAGGTCGTTGAAAAATGACCACTTTATAAAATTGATCGTTTCTTAAGAAACCGCCATAAAAAAGCCGCCGTGATTAATATCACGGCGGCTTTTTTATGAAGCAATATTTTTATGAAGTAAGAATTAACTCTTACTCCTCAGTCTTGATCTTAGCGGCAGCCGCTTTGATCAAAGGTTGTAATTCGCCTTTTTGGAACATGTCCACTACAATATCACACCCACCGATCAACTCGCCTTCAATCCACAATTGTGGGAAAGTCGGCCAGTTAGCAAACTTAGGTAATTCTGCGCGAATGTCTGGATGCTGAAGAATATCCACGAATGCAAACTGCTCGCCGCAGTTAATCATGATCTGAGCTACCTGTGACGAGAAGCCACAGCTTGGTAACTTAGGAGAGCCTTTCATATAAACAATGATAGGGTTTTCCGTGATCTGCTGCTTAATTTTCTCTACTGTTTCCATTTTGATTCCTAAGTAGGATGACATTGACTCAATGTGACTATTGTACGTCAGCTAGACGCAGAACAAAATCCCACAGTTTGTAAGGTTATGTCGACATTTGATTTTTCGATGGCGTCTATCTAGTCAATTAGCTAAACAATGATTCACATCACAAATTTTATCGGTACAATAGTCCTAAGTGAGCACGTTTAAGAAACGATAACCTAAGACCATGGAGAGATACTAATGGCTTTCGAATTACCCGCATTACCATATGCAAAGAACGCACTAGAACCACACATTTCTCAAGAAACCATAGAATACCACTACGGCAAGCACCACAACACTTATGTTGTGAAGCTAAACGGCTTAATCGAAGGAACTGATTTCGCGGGCAAATCTTTAGAAGATATCATCAAGACTTCTACCGGTGGCGTATTTAACAACGCAGCTCAAGTGTGGAACCACACTTTCTACTGGAACTGCTTAGCCCCTAATGCTGGCGGCGAACCAACAGGCCCAGTTGCTGATGCAATCAATGCCGCTTTCGGTTCATTCGACGCATTCAAAGCGCAATTTACTGATTCAGCAGTAAACAACTTCGGTAGCGCTTGGACATGGTTAGTGAAAAAAGCCGATGGCACTCTTGCTATCGTTAACACTAGCAATGCAGCGACGCCACTGACTGACAGCACAGTAACGCCAATCATGACAGTTGACGTGTGGGAACACGCTTACTACATCGATTACCGTAACGTGCGTCCTGACTATCTTGCCCACTTCTGGCAATTAGTTAACTGGGACTTCGTTAACCAAAACTTCGCAGGTTAATTCATTTAACCTAACGTTGTTTACTGCCGAATAAGCAGTGGGTTAATCCCAGTAAAAAGAGCCCTAGTGGCTCTTTTTTTATGCCCCTCGTTAGCCGCCCATCCCTTATCCCACCGATTTATCCTCCGCTAACTACAAGTGCAATAATTGCGTTTGCAACTATTTGTTATTGTTTTTATTTGATATTTTTTTGACACAGATAGTGAGTTTGTGTCTAAGATTAGAGTAGGAGGCTGGCTAGCCAGTTATCCGTTCCATGACATCACTGGCGTTTCAGGGGGTTTATATGGGCATTTTCGAGCATTACCAAAAGCGCTACGAACAAAAACTCGATGAAGAATATTCTTTGCAGGAGTTTCTGGACATCTGCAAGGGAGATCGCAGCGCTTACATGTCAGCATCAGAGCGACTACTGCTTGCAATTGGTGAAGCAGAAGTCATTGATACCGCAAAAAATCCAACACTTAGCCGTATTTTTTCGAATCGACTTATTTCACGCTATCCCGCATTTAAAGATTTCTTCGGCATGGAAGACGCCATAGAGCAAATTGTGGCTTACCTAAAGCACTCGGCTCAAGGATTAGAAGAATCCAAACAAATTCTATACCTACTGGGCCCAGTGGGCGGCGGTAAGTCATCGCTAGCCGAAAAACTCAAAGCACTAATGCAAAAAGTGCCCATTTACATCCTGAGCGCGAATGGAGTCCGCAGCCCAGTCAACGATCACCCCTTCTGCCTGTTTGATGTGGAAGAAGATGGACAGCTGTTAAAAGATGAATTCAACATTCCCAACCGTTATCTGAAAACCATCATGTCACCTTGGGCGGTAAAACGTCTGCATGAGTTTGGTGGCGATATCTCCAAATTTCGCGTAGTAAAAGTCTTTCCATCCATTCTGGACCAAGTGGCAATAGCGAAAACTGAACCTGGTGATGAAAACAACCAAGATATTTCGTCCCTTGTCGGTAAAGTCGATATTCGGCAACTCGAACATTTCTCCCAAGATGATCCCGATGCTTACGCCTATTCAGGCGCATTGTGCCGTGCAAACCAAGGGGTGATGGAATTCGTCGAGATGTTTAAGGCACCAATTAAAGTGCTGCATCCACTACTGACTGCAACGCAAGAAGGTAACTATAACGGCACAGAAGGTTTATCGGCCCTGCCCTATAGCGGGATTATTCTGGCTCACTCAAACGAATCCGAGTGGTCAACCTTCAAAAACAACAAAAACAACGAAGCCTTCCTCGACCGTGTTTACATAGTCAAAGTGCCCTACTGTTTACGGGTCTCAGAAGAACTGCAAATCTATCAAAAACTGCTAATCAACTCTGAGTTATCGAAAGCACCCTGCGCTCCCGGCACCTTAGAAACCTTAGCGCAATTTAGTGTGTTGTCACGCATCAAGCCGCCTGAAAACTCCTCCATCTACTCTAAGATGCGGGTATATGACGGTGAAAGCCTGAAAGATACCGATCCTAAGGCTAAGTCTTACCAAGAATACCGTGATTACGCAGGTGTCGATGAAGGCATGAATGGACTATCCACCCGTTTCGCCTTTAAGATTTTGTCGCGGGTATTTAACTTCGACCATTCAGAGATCGCCGCCAACCCAGTACATTTATTCTATGTCCTCGAACGACAAATTGAACAAGAACAGTTCCCCGGCGATACCGCCGAACGTTATCTTGAATTCCTAAAAGGTTATTTGATCCCTAAATATGTGGAGTTTATCGGTAAAGAGATTCAAACCGCTTACTTAGAGTCTTACTCTGAATATGGCCAAAATATCTTCGACCGCTATGTCACTTACGCCGATTTTTGGATCCAAGATCAAGAATACCGCGACCCAGAAACGGGTCAGCTATTCGACCGCGCTGCCCTTAATGCTGAACTTGAGAAGATTGAGAAGCCCGCGGGGATCAGCAATCCTAAAGATTTCCGTAATGAAATCGTTAACTTTGTGCTGCGCGCCCGCGCGAACCATGAGGGTAACAATCCGCTATGGACCAGCTACGAGAAACTTCGCACTGTGATCGAGAAGAAAATGTTCTCCAACACAGAAGATTTACTGCCTGTTATTTCCTTTAACGCCAAAACGTCGAACGACGATCAACGCAAACACGATGATTTCGTCAATCGCATGATGGAGAAAGGCTATACCAAAAAACAAGTCCGACTCTTGTCTGAGTGGTATTTACGAGTTCGTAAATCTTCTTAAACTTGCGCTAACTAAGTACAGGGCTTTGGTGTTGCCAAAGCCTTCGCTGGGTTTTGGGAGGTGCGTATGGCGAACTTTATCGATAGACGGTTGAATGCGAAAGGAAAAAGCACAGTCAACCGCCAACGCTTTATCAATAGATATAAGCAACAAATTAAAAAAGCCGTCAGCGATGCAGTGACTCGTCGCAGCGTAACGGATGTAGATAAAGGCGAAAAAATCAGTATCCCAACACGGGATATCAGTGAACCTATGTTTCACCAAGGCAAAGGCGGTGTCAGGGATAGAGTGCATCCCGGTAATGACCAATTTACCCGTGGCGATAAAATTGACCGACCACCTGGTGGTTCAGGCGGCGGTTCGGGCAAAGGTGAGGCCTCAAACTCGGGTGAAGGCGACGATGACTTTGTGTTCGAAATCTCTAAAGACGAGTATCTAGAGTTATTGTTTGAGGACTTAGAACTCCCCAATCTACAAAAAAATCGCCTCAATAAACTGGTGGAATACCAAATCTACCGTGCTGGGTTCACCAATGATGGCGTCCCCGCTAACATCAATATTGTCCGTTCATTACGTTCATCCCTTGCTCGTCGCATTGCTATGTCTGCCAGTAAAAAGAAACTATTAAAAGAGTTAGAACAAGAACTTGCCGAACTGGAAAATATTCCAGGCACTAAGGCCGAGTTGATTTTGGATTTAAAAGCCCAAATTGAGGAGTTAAAACAAAAGATTGCCAGAGTGCCGTTTATCGATACCTTCGATCTACGCTTTAATAACTATTCCAAAAGGGAAATCCCTTCTAGTCAAGCTGTGATGTTCTGTTTAATGGATGTGTCTGGTTCTATGGATCAGGCAACTAAAGATATGGCAAAACGCTTCTATATCTTGCTGTATCTGTTCCTCACCCGTACCTATAAAAATTTAGAAGTGGTTTACATTCGCCACCATACCCAAGCCAAAGAAGTCGATGAACACGAGTTCTTTTACTCGCAAGAAACAGGCGGCACCATAGTGTCCAGTGCATTGAAATTAATGCATGAAATTCAACAAGCCCGCTACCCCGCCGATGAGTGGAATATTTACGCAGCCCAAGCATCCGACGGTGATAACTGGGCTGACGATTCACCTACCTGTAGGCAATTGTTAGAACAAAAAATATTGCCACTCGTGCGCTACTACAGCTATATCGAAATCACCAATCGCGCCCATCAAACCCTGTGGCGCGAATATGAATCCCTGCAACAGCATTACGACAACATCGCCGTGCAGCATATACGTCAAGCCGAAGATATTTACCCTGTCTTTAGGGAGCTATTCAAGAAACAAGCGGTTTAAGGGGGCACTATGGGGATAACTAAATCAACATCTTGGACACCACTGAGCGATGGTCCCGACTGGAGCTTCGAGCTACTGCAAGACTACCTCAAGGAAATTGAGCGGGTGGCAGCGCTCTATAAACTCAGCACTTACCCAAATCAAATTGAAGTCATCACTGCTGAACAGATGATGGATGCTTATGCTGGCATAGGCATGCCCATAGGTTACACCCATTGGTCTTTCGGCAAACGTTTTATCGAAACCGAACAAGGTTACAAACGTGGCCAAATGGGGCTCGCCTATGAAATTGTGATAAACTCTAACCCCTGCATCGCTTACTTAATGGAAGAAAACACCATCACAATGCAGGCGCTGGTGATAGCTCACGCCTGTTTCGGACATAACAGCTTTTTTAAAAACAATTACTTATTTAAGACATGGACAGATGCGAGCTCGATTATTGACTACCTTGTCTTTGCTAAAAACTACATCAGTGACTGCGAGCAAAAATACGGTGTAGAACAAGTCGAAAGCGTCATAGACTCCTGTCATGCGCTAATGAACTATGGTGTAGATCGTTATAAACGTCCCTCTGAAATCTCATTCAGGGAAGAACAAGCAAGACAAAAGGATCGCGAGGCTTACCTTCAAAGCCAAGTAAATGATTTATGGCGCACGATTCCGACCCATCAACATGAGCAGTCTCAATCTAAAAAACGTCGTTTCCCCGCCGAACCGCAGGAAAATATTTTATATTTCATCGAGAAAAACGCTCCTTTGCTTGAACCATGGCAAAGGGAAATAATCCGTATTGTGCGTAAAATGGCGCAATATTTTTATCCGCAAAAACAAACTCAAGTCATGAATGAAGGCTGGGCAACCTTCTGGCATTACACTATCTTGAATCACTTGTACGACGATGGCGTGGTCACTGATCGCTTCATGATCGAGTTTTTGCAAAGCCATACAGGCGTTGTGGCTCAACCCGATTACAACAGTCGTTATTACAGCGGCATCAACCCATACGCTTTAGGCTTTGCCATGTTCACCGATATTCGGCGTATTTGTGAAAATCCAACCGATGAAGATAAAGCTTGGTTTCCCGACATTGCTGGCAGTAATTGGATAGAAACGTTGCATTTTGCAATGCAAAACTTTAAAGACGAAAGCTTTATTAGCCAATATCTTTCACCTAAAGTTATCCGCCAATTTAAATTGTTTGGTATCCATGATGATGAGAAACGCAATTATCTTTCGGTATCTGCAATCCACGATGAACAGGGCTATCAAGATATTCGCCAGTTACTATCACAACAATATAACCTGTCTAATATTGAGCCGAATATCCAAGTACATAATGTAGAAATCAACGGTGATCGATCCTTAACCTTACATTATGTGCCAAATAACGATATTCCCTTAGCCAACAGCCATAAAGAAGTATTAAAGCATTTACATCGATTATGGGGTTTCACTGTCACCTTAGAGCAAAAAAATGCAGATGCGAGTATTAGCGTCTTAGCATCCTGCCCTGAAGCCAATAAACCAGAATAATAAGCACAATAAAAAGGCCGTTTCCAATTGAAACGGCCTTTTTGTTTATTTAGCGCTATCTTAACGCGATATCACTCACAGAGTTTAATGATCTTGAGCAATAGAAGCTGGCATATCTTCGCGTAATTGTAACCACATCTTACCGCTATTCATGCCGTAGGTGCGCATCAGCGCAGAGACGTCGAGGTAATTTTTCGCCTGAGCCAACAGTTCTAATTCTTTGTAAAAGTTCAATGCTAATAAACGCGCATCTGAGCTGGTAAAGTAATAACGACCAACTCGACTATACAAACCTTTAAATCCGTTTAATATCAAAACGTAAAGTGGATTTCCAGACGAAAACGCTAAGGTGTGATGCAGTAAGTAGTCAAATTCAGCATAGGATTCAGCCGTATCTTCAAGCTGGTGAATCTTTGCAAGTACCTCCACAGCGGTATCCGGGTTATAACGCAAAGCACCGCGAAAATAGATAGCACTGACGTTCGTTCTAGCTGACAAGAGTTGGTCAACCAATACCGGAAAACCCTCGGGATTCAAATCAGCAATAGTCTCAAGGATGTTTAAGCCTGAGGTTTCCCAAAAGTTGTTAACCCGTGTTGGTTTGCCATGCTGAATTTTCAGCCAACCGTCACGCGCCAAGCGCTGAAGCACCTCACGCAGAGTGGTGCGAGTCACACCAATCAATTCTGAAAGCTCACGTTCAGCCGGTAAAATGGACCCTGGAGGAAATTTGTTTTCCCAAATTGATCTCACAATATACTTCTCTGCAAAACTTGCAGGTCCTTTGGCATTGATAATCATCAGCCCACTTATCCAGTTGTTGTGCGTCGTAATGGTCACTGATCATACCAGAGCGGTAAAAAATGGAAACCATTCACTTAAAATCACTGTGTTATCGCCGTGTAAATGTCACAGAATCGTTCAAAAAAACGACCAAGGTCAATACAGGATGGGCCAATTTTGCCGCTTAGCTCCGCTTTTTGAAATGTCGGTATCAGTAACTCATTACATTAGCTTTCTCTTTAGGCTAGACTCATTTAACTAACGCAGGTATTGATAATAATCACGTGCAATTTTTAACATAATTAGAAGAGAGGCTGCCATGCCGGCGACAATGAGTCAGGCGTTTATTGGGAACTTCTTAGGAAATTCTCCTAAGTGGTACAAAACCGCAATACTGTCATTTTTAATTATCAATCCAATACTCTTTTTCTATGTCGACCCCTTTGTGGCTGGTTGGGTATTGGTTCTAGAATTTATTTTTACCTTAGCAATGGCATTAAAATGCTATCCATTACAGCCTGGCGGATTATTGGCAATTGAAGCCGTCGCGATCGGAATGACATCGGCAAGCCAAGTCTTACATGAAATAGAAGCCAACCTCGAAGTATTATTACTCTTGGTGTTTATGGTCGCTGGTATATATTTCATGAAGCAATTGCTGCTATTTGGCTTCACGAAAATCATTACTAAAGTGCGCTCTAAAATTTTAGTGTCATTAATGTTTTGTTTGGCTTCAGCCTTTTTATCAGCCTTCTTAGATGCGTTAACAGTTATTGCCGTCATTATCGCGGTCGCTGTGGGTTTCTATTCTATTTACCACAAGGTCGCTTCTGGAAAAGATTTCGGCGCTGATCACGATCATACCTCTGAAGGTAAAAATGATGATGGTGAAGATCAGTTAAACGAAGAAGAACTCAGTGCATTCCGTGGTTTCCTACGTAATCTGTTAATGCATGCGGGTGTGGGTACTGCGCTGGGCGGCGTGTGTACTATGGTCGGTGAACCACAAAACCTTATTATCGCCGCGCAAGCAAATTGGCAATTTGGTGAATTCGCCGTGCGTATGTCACCCGTTACTGTTCCTGTATTAATCTCGGGTATCTTAACTTGTTACTTAGTTGAGAAATTTGGCATTTTTGGTTATGGCGCTAAGTTGCCAACGGCCGTTCATCGGATCTTATGTGAATATGCCGCCCATGAAGATGCGCGCCGTACCAATAAAGACAACATGAAGTTAATCGTCCAAGCCTTAGTGGGTGTCTGGTTGATCGCAGGACTTGCATTACACTTGGCTTCAGTGGGCCTAATTGGTCTTTCTGTGATTATTTTAACCACAGCCTTTAACGGCGTTACCGATGAGCATGCCCTCGGTAAAGCTTTCGAAGAAGCACTGCCTTTTACCGCGTTATTAGCTGTCTTCTTTGCGGTTGTTGGCGTGATTATCGACCAGCACTTATTCGCACCAGTGATCCAATGGGCACTGAGTTATCAAGGCAATACTCAGTTGGTGATTTTCTACATCGCCAACGGATTGCTGTCTATGGTGAGTGATAACGTGTTCGTCGGCACTGTGTACATTAACGAAGTGAAAGCGGCATTGATTAACGGTCAAATCAGCCGTGATCAATTCGACTTGCTGGCCGTTGCGATTAATACTGGAACTAACTTACCTTCGGTTGCCACGCCCAATGGTCAAGCGGCGTTCTTATTCCTACTAACCTCAGCACTAGCGCCACTTATTCGCTTATCCTATGGCAGAATGGTATGGATGGCATTGCCTTACACTATCGTGCTGTCTATCGTAGGTGTCATGGCGATTCAAACGGGTTTCTTAGAACAAGCTACCCAATATTTCTATGATTCCCAGATAATCATCCATCACAGCGCGAGTGAAGTTTTAGAGCCGATGACTGGACATTAATCTTCTTTATTGACTGAACTTTATTTAATAAGTAGAGTCCAAAAAACGCCCCATGTCTGAGGGCGTTTTTTGTTGATATGGAGCTCACTTTGACTGTAATGACTCGCTTTGCCCATTCCCGTTCATCTTGGTTTATTCTCGCAGGCACAGCTCTTGGGTTAGAAGCAGCCGCCCTGTATTTTCAATATGTTATGAAACTGGAACCCTGTGTCATGTGTATTTACCAAAGACTCGCTATTTTTGGTTTATTGGCAGCAGGTCTCATTGGCATGACAGCACCCAAATATCGAATCGTCAGGATCTTAGCTGCCGTGCTCTGGGCCATCAGTGCAACTTGGGGATTAAAACTGGCCTTATCGCTCGTAGATATGCAAGCCAACCCATCCCCTTTTTCAACCTGTTCATTCTTACCTGAATTTCCAGCTTGGATGCCATTACACGAATGGTTCCCTGCCGTTATGATGCCTACTGGCATGTGTACTGATGTACCTTGGGTCTTTATGGGTGTAACGATGCCAGAATGGATGGTAGTGGCCTTCAGTGGCTTCTTAGTCGCTTGGTTACTCTTTATTGTGCCTGTCCTAAGTGGTTCAAATAAACCATCTCTTTATAAATAACGAGTTTGAGATAAGGCAGGCATAAAACCTGCCTTTTTATTGACGATTATATTCCACTTATCCTATTCAATCCTCGCAACTTAAACATATGCCAATAGCAAAACAGTGAGAAAGCGCTACACTGGCTCAATGAAAAGTGGTGATTTGGAAACTGGGGATTATGGGAAAAAGTTCGACATCTGAGCCACACACGCCATTAACCCAATGGCAAAACAGTTTGCCATTCAAATTTAGCCTTATTCAGCTCGTCATTGCCGCTATTTTGATTTGTAGTACAGCTTGGGTGATGCTAAGCATTCAACGCCAACAAGTTCTTGATCAGCAAGCCGTGTTAAACCAAAACTATGGCCAGTTGATTATCGCCAAACTGCAAGAAATGACTTCACAGGTTGAAACCGTAGTCGACTCTATTTCCAGTATTGCCAAACTTTACCGCTATGATCATGAGCAACTGGTGAAAACCATTCCCACGTTGCTGAAACTCGATAGTCAACAACGCATCATCTCTGGCGGCGGCGTCTGGCCGGAACCCGGCGCGTTTAATCAGCAAAAATTTCGAGATAGCCTGTTTTGGGCACACAATGTTAACGATGAATTAGTCGCCATTGATTCCTATAACAAAGACACGTTCCCAAGCTACCACACCGAAGAATGGTATCGCCCGACGCGCTATTTTCCTGCAGGTAAAATTTTCTGGTCAAAATCTTATTTCGATCCGACAACCCATGAGTCAATGATCACAGCCTCAGGCGCTATGTGGATGGACCATCAGTTTATTGGTGCCGCCACTGTGGATATCAGTTTAGAAAAGCTCAATGTGCTGTTACGCAATGCTATGATTAATGTCAGAGGCTATGTCATAGCCTTAGATCATCAAAACCAAGTACTCGCCTATCCAGATGCCAATAACGATCTTAAGCATCAAACCAATACCAATCATTCTTTCGTCACCTTCAATCATCTCGCCAGCCAACAGCCAGATTTCAGCCCCGTCGAAGTCGCATTACAGAGTGCAGATAAAGCCTTTATAGAAGCGGCGATTGCCGAGCGCGTTTTTACCCAAGAACAGATGCAGCATCTAACGAGACTAAGTCATCAAAATGAGCGTGACATGTTAGCGGCCATCGTAAATAACAATGCCTTAAATCATTTTACTGCCCCGAAATTACTGACGTCGGTAACTTTGCCCCATGATCCAATCCTTAAAACGGCATCTCTCGTTTCGGTATTTCTCATGCCAAATACCTATTGGAAGATACTTGTCGTCACCCCAATTTCACCGCTGCAGGATACCGCTAAACATTTAATCGAAAAGGTCGGCGTTTATTTAGTCTGTATTCAACTATTAGGCTTAATTCTATTATTCTTACTCCAGCACCGACTATTTATCACCCCCATTATTGAAATCGTCCAAGCCTTAAAACGTAATGATTCCGCCTCTATCGAACTCAAAGCCAATAACAGCCATGACGAAATTGGCTTATTGGCAAAAACATTCCTGTCGCGTACTCGACAGCTTGAAGTGGCAATGGCGAGCTTAGATGCGAGTAACCTGGCACTAGAACAGCAATTGCAGAGCCAAAACCTGTTTCAACTGGAGTTAAAGCGCCATAAAGAACAATTGAGGGCTTTACTTAAATTTTCTCAAAATCTCATCTATATCAAAGATCTTCACGGTAAATATATTCTCGTCAATGACAAATATTGTGAAATCTTAGGTATAGAACGCAGACGCATTATTGGCACCTCTGATTTTGAGATATTTCCCAGCCAATTTGCCCACGAGTATCAACAAAATGATCGACGCGTTCTGCATAATCATGAAGCCATAAACTTCGAAGAAGCTATTCCATCGCCCCTAGGCAATCTTATTTATATCGTGACTAAATTTAAGATCAAAGATGATGACGATACCGTTATTGCAGTCGGTGCTATCGCCTTTGATATCACCTTACAAAAAATTAAAGAGCAAGAACAAGAAAAGTTACTTTTAGGGCAAGTCGAGGCGCTTAATCACCTACAAGAACAAGTTCGCCTCAGTAATCAACATAACCATGAACTCCATCTGCTCCAAGACAAATCAACCCAATTACTTGAGAAGCATCACCAACTCAATCTCAGTCGTGAACAAAGCCAACAGCTAATGCAAAATTTTCTAGCTGAAATGATGACGCAAATTATGCATGAGCAAGATCAGCTACTCGCCAAAGTGTGCCAACTTCAGCCAATAGATAATGCTAACGACCAAAATCAGATCACCGAAATCATGGTGACTCAGGCAAATAAACTGCGACATATTGCCCAGTTATTAACGAATCATCAAAATGACATTCGGCCACTGCATCTCGCACAATTTATGCGCCATCTCTTAGGGTTACTAAAGGTACAACTAGCTAAAACAAATGTGGAAATAGCGTTAAATTGCGAAGAAAATGTCATCATTGATGGCCCTTCTTGGCAATATTTGCAGCTGTTTTATCGTCTAATCACCAACACGTTGAATCATGCATTTAAAGCTCACAATGAACAGCGTGAAATAACCATTAATATCGACAAGTCGAGCGAAGAGTTACACATCAGTATTATCGATAATGGGATAGGTATGACAGAACCGCAACTCGCACAGTTACGACAAGAACTAACACAAGAACTCTGCATTGGAACGCTGACCTGTATAAATCTGTGGCTTAAAAATGATCTCAATGGCAGCCTTAGCATCAGTAGCCACTTGAACCAAGGCACACACATTCAATGTCGTTGGCCACTGAGTACAGGTTTAGAACCGCAATAAATGAAGGTGCGTTATTGATCTAACCATGCCTTGGCTTGGCTATGTTCATCGGCGGTAAATACCTTTACCGGACATGGCAGCATGCAGGCTAGCGCATTAACCATAGCATTTGTTTGAGTGGCATTGGCAATCATCACGACCCTTGAAAAATCACTTAAATGAAATAAACCTAATACCGCATCATCCCACAGGGCCCCAACGGATATACCTTCAAATTCAGGGGAAAACTCGTACCAAAGGCGAATACTGGCGTGGTCTTGCAGCTTGGCTTCTATGGCGGGAACCAAATAGCCTTCAACATCCCCATGGTTAACACGGCCAGATGCGACCACAGCCAATATATCATCAGCATGACCCGAAGAAATCGTTAGCATTGAACACTCCTTATCAATACATGAAGGGAAAAATAGTTAAAGCTCATACACTAAAGATACACAGACAATGACATAAATGCGGGAAAGATGGGCTTTTTATTTTAAGCTAACACCATTTAATACATACACATCAGCAATGCAAATAACACTAAAAGGAGCTAATCCACAGCGATGACTCGCATAACACAGCAACAAAACTTAGTCGCAGAACTCGATGAAAAATGGTGGCCATACGAAATAACATGAGGTGAAGCAAAGAGCAGATATTTACCTCACACTCAAAGCTGCTGCAGCTCGAGCTTAACAATAAGAGTGAGGAAACACATGGTACTCAAACGATGATGATTTACGCTGCTAAAAATTAGTATTAGTCCTGACTTACCTGAAATCACGCATTAATAGATAATCTAATTGCTATTCTGACTAAGCACTCACTTGAAGTTTAGCGATTTCTTGATCGAACAAATTCTTAATCAAACTAGAAAACTCAGTAATAAATAAAGTCTGTGCGGGAGTCGCTTTATGGTTGGCAACTGAAGCTAAAATCTCTTCTAAATCATACACAATTGCATCCACTTCACGGATAATCACATTACGTTGCGTAAAAGACAACGATGGATTTTGGCCACACACCATAATGATCTGTGCCGACAATTGCTCTTCAAATAATTCCATCACAGTATCGTCTGAAACTACCTCTGAACCTGGTGTTTCAAATAAGCCAAGATGTTCAGTTAAATACTGGACCAAATGCATGTAACCATCTTTATCTGTGACCATTTTTTACCCTTTAAACTCATTAACTTAATATCTATTGTGATGCTATTAATAGCACATCAGAAAATATCAAAGAAGCCAAAAGCTCGGCTTCTTATCAAGATCTCGCATACGCCACTTATTTAACTCTAGCCTATCTTCGATAACAGACGTATTGATCTATACCAATCTTATTGAAGTTACTGAGTTAAGGTTAGTACAAATGACACAGGAACAGCTTGACTAATGCTCGATAAACCCGCAATTTCACGTAATTTATCAATCCCAGCCACAAGATCAAACTCATTGGCATTAACAATTACCGGTTGAAAACTGTTCACTAAAAGTTTGTTATCAGAAACTTTAGTGATAATCACCGAAAAAGCCTTAGTTTGCGATTTGCCGTGTAACGCAATTTTTCCATCAATATCAAAAACTTTACTCTCACCGACGCCAAGATTTTTTAGTATCTTAGGGTCTACTTGTGATGACAGTTTAAGCTCTGGATACAAAGACACTTCAAATAACAAATTTTGCATCCGCTCATCGCGGACATCAATACCCGTTGCCACACCGATTAGTGGAATTGTTAATTCAAATTGACCGTTATCTTTTAGCGTACCTTTGAGTTGTTTAAAGTGATGGACTTCACCTATATCACCTTTCTTTACCGAAATAAAACTGACTCGCGAATCTTGTTCCATCACTTGCCATTGCGCGGCACAGCTAAAACTGGCCATAGCAGATAAGGCGACAATTCCCATCCATTTTTTCATCGTATCCGTCCTTAAAGAGTGAGTTTAAAAGCCATGCCGTAAAGAAAATCGACATCCGCAACAGGCTAAAATCCTGCCCAGTTAAACGTGATCAACATCACCTAACTTAAGCTAAAGATACTCTGTTTATCCATTAGCGACCAGTAAACTATGATTCATACGCGCACTAACCATTTATCTAAGCTATTGGCAAAAGCCTGTTTATCAGCTTGAGAAAACGAATCAGGCCCGCCGGTGTGCACGCCAGAACCGCGCAAATCCTCCATAAAATCGCGCATCGTCAGCTTTTGTTTTATGTTATCGACGGTATAAAGCTCGCCACGGGGATTGAGCGCCAAGGCGCCCTTTTCAATGATTAAAGCCGCTAAGGGGATATCCGCAGTGATCACTAAATGCGTCGGTTCAACATGATCGACAATATATTGATCTGCCACATCAAATCCCGCACCGACTCGAATTTGGCTGATATAGGGAGATGGCGGTACGCGGATCATTTGATTAGCCACCAGCACCAGCGGCAGGGCTTTGCGCTCCGCCGCCCGGAACAGGATTTCTTTGATAGGATTAGGGCATGCATCCGCATCAACCCAAATTTTATAATCACTCAATGTCTTTTAACTCTGTTGTTAGGTTCACGAGCTCAGTTTTATGCAGAGCTATCGAACTATGCACCGTACTAAGGCGCTAAACGATCGATTTCCCACTCTGCATCATGGCGAGAATAAATAAAACGATCATGTAGCCTGTGTTCTCCACCCTGCCAAAATTCAATACTCGAAGGTCTCACTAAGTAACCGCCCCAAAAACTGGGTAAAGGCACATCGCCCTTGGCGAACTTAGCTTTCATTTCGAAGAATTTGCCTTCAAGTACTTGTCTAGCGCTGAGTTTACTCGACTGCTGCGATACCCAAGCCGCAATTTGGCTGTCCTTAGGACGGGTCATAAAGTATTTAAGCACTTCAGCGGTGGACAGTGCCTGCGCTTCACCAAGCACAGATACTTGACGCTCTAGAGGATGCCAAGGGAAATGCAAACTGACTTTATTATTAGCAGCAATTTGCTGTGCTTTGCGGCTGCCAAGGTTAGTAAAAAATACGAAACCAGTGTCATCAAAACGCTTAAGTAATACTATTCGTTGAAAAGGTTGGCCGTGCTCATCCACAGTCGCCACACACATGGCGGTGGGATCGCTAAGCTCTGCATCCCTCGCCTGCGTCATCCACAATTCAAACAAGTCCATCGGGTTTTGCGGTAAGTCGGCACGTCTTAAGCCGCCTTTGGCATACTCGCGGCGGATATCACTGAGATCTGTCATAGGGTTTCCTTAAGCAAACGCCAAAAATTCACATGAGTTCAGGGATCAGCACTTCAGCCTGAAGCTGCTGATAGTGGCTAAAACCAATGTTATAACCTTGCTCGGTCGTTAATGAACACCGCCCTAAGCATAAATGGGCAGGAAATCCCTGCGTTGAGTCGTCGGTATTAAAGCGGATTGTGTCCCAACTGACAGGAGCAAACAAGGTTAATAGACGCGCTAATAGATCTTGCGGATACTGCGCTAAATCCAGATTCGTTTCAAAGCTCACATAGGAGCTAGCGCACGCATTCTCGCTTTGAGGCGTAATATGCAAAGTAACATAATATTTGCCCCAAATACCGTTCATCGAAAAGCCTGACGGATCAAATAAATGGGCGTCAATCTCAAATTCAGGGAGTAAATCGTTAAGCTCGAGTGCGGCGCAAATCTCATCTTTACTCTGCGAGCCGCCATTAAGATAGTCGGCAAATTCGCCACGAATGTGGTACATCAACAGCTCACTGGTTTGATCATCCTTTGGTGCTCGATAATCACTGTCAGAGCAGAAAAAATAGTGATGATGGCTGTCGAGATGGCCCACTCGAAAGGCTTTACCGGCAATACGTTGGCGCAGTTTGCCAATATCTTCGGCAAAACTCGTGGTTTGCAGATGAGCTTGGTATTCGTTTTTACGCTGATAACTCACCAAGGCCATCGCAGGTGCGCCAAGCGCGCCGATAAAGTAACAGGCGGCGTCCACTAAGGTACTGTTACCACAGGTGAGCATGACAAATCTGTCGTGCCATACAAACAAGCTGGATTCACTCAACAGATAGGCATCACAGTCCGCATTACTTAACTGCGACAGTATCTCGGCGTGGGCACAGTTGACTAAGGCAGACCAAAAACTCACATCGAGTTCGCGTAAATTCGGCGCAGACGCCGTCACGATAATCTCGAGTTTTTTTTCTGAACCTTCAAAAAACATCAACCCTTTGACCTCATGATCGTCACTCATCCTTTACTTGATCCTAGAACAACGCGATTTTACACGACTAAAACGGCAATAAAAGCGAAAAATCTGTCCTTATAAAAACAAAAATCAGCCGAGGTTACCCAAGGCTGATTTATTTTAACACGCTAGAAATTAAGAAAAATCTTCTAAATAGGTATAGCCTTTCAGCCCTAGTTGCAATTCTTCTAAAATTTGTGCGCGTTCACCTTCGGCGATATGCAGATTCACTAACTCTTCATAAGTGCGCATAAAGGCCACCGCATCTAAGTTAACGTAACGCAATACGTCAGCAACCGTGTCACCCGCCAATACCGATTCGATGTTAGTCACACCATTATCTTCGATGCGAACCACTGCTGAGTTTGTATCACCAAACAGGTTATGCATATCACCCAAGATTTCTTGGTATGCACCCACAAGGAAGAAACCAATCAGGTATGGGCTATCCGCACTCCATGCTGGCACTGGCAGCGTGGTTTCAATCCCTTGACCATCAACGTATTGATCGACAATACCGTCAGAGTCACAGGTGATATCGAGCATGACAGCACGGCGCTCAGGGGCTTTATCTAGGCCCGATAACGGCAATACTGGGAACACTTGGTCAATACCCCAAGCATCCGGTAATGACTGGAATAATGAGAAGTTAACAAAGAACTTATCGGCTAACTTTTCATTGAGTTCATCAATGATAGGTCTGTGATAACGGTTTTTCGCACTCAATAGCCCTTGCACTTCATGACACACGCGCAGGTTAGCTTGCTCAGCCCACGCACGCTCCGCTAAGGTCAATTGACCTAAAGCAAATAGCGAATGCGCTTCTTGTAAGTCACTTTGGCTATCGTGGTAAATCTCAATCAAAGCACGTTGATCGGCGCGGCCGCTGATCTCAGACCATGAATGCCACATGTTATGCAATAACTGTGGTGAATCTTCCGCAGGCGGTTGAATATCTTCAGGCTGATAAGCTTCAGTACCGATAACATCGGTGATAAGCACTGCATGGTGCGCCGTTAAGTAACGACCCGATTCTGAAATAATACGTGGCATAGGTTGCTCGTATTCATTACAGATGTCAGTCAATACGTTAACTATGTTGTTGGCGTATTCGGTCAGGCCATAGTTCATCGAGTTATTACTTTGGCTACGAGTGCCATCGTAATCCACCGCTAAACCACCACCGACGTCGAAGCAGTTAACGCTTGCGCCTAATTCACGTAATTCACAGTAGAAACGACCCGCTTCACTCACACCTTGGCGAATATCACGGATATTAGCGATTTGCGAACCTAAGTGGAAATGCAGCAATTGCAGCGAATCCAGCATATCGTGTTGCTTAAGTTGCTCTACAACCAGCAAAATTTGCGCAGCAGATAAACCGAACTTAGATTTCTCACCGCCGCTCGCCTGCCACTTGCCTTTGCCTTGGAACGCTAAACGTGCACGTAGACCTAAACGCGGTGTCACACCCAGACGTTTAGATTCAGCTAACACCATTTTCAGTTCAGACAGTTTTTCTAAAACGATGTAAACCTTGTGGCCTAACTTTTCACCAATCAGTGCTAAACGGATATATTCATTATCTTTATAACCATTACATACAATGACTGAACTGGCTTTTTGCGCCATGGCTAACACAGCCATCAGCTCAGGCTTACTGCCCGCTTCTAAACCCAGTTGTGGTACTTCTTTTGATGCCTGACTCGCCAGGATCTCTTCCACCACAGTTTGCTGTTGGTTTACTTTAATCGGGTAAACCAGCAAATAGTCCGCCTGATACTCGTACTTCTGTATCGCTTGGTCGAATGCTTGGCACAAACTGTTCACTCTGTGGTGCAGGATCTGCGGAAAACGAACTAGTACAGGTAAAGCGACTCCCGCCTTAACCATGTCTTTGGCTAGCTCATTTAAGCCAATCTTGTAATCAGGATTTTTGGGGTCCGGTGACACAGTCACCTCACCTTGATCGCTAATCCCATAAAAACCTTGGCTCCAGTGAGTAACATTGTACCCAGCACGAGCATCATCAATAGACCAATCATTCATTATTATTTAGCCCGTCTATTAAAAAATGGGTTAAACGGTTATGGCTTAATAGCACAACCGCCCGTTCGACAAACCCAGGCAAAGGGACACCTTACCTGACATACACGAAGGTAGATTTTACCTTCTCCTTAATGCCGCAACGTCACGCTAGTGTAAGTGACATTGCTGCGATTTTCATTAATAGCGCAAGAGACAACGCATCTTAGCGCAATACATCGTATCATATTGAAGGGAAAGCTTATTCCCTTACCTCAGTAAAGCTATCTTTACTTGCCTCGCTTGCATTTATCCTCAGGCTAAAGGGCGCAAATACCGCCAAAAAGCCAAATAAGATCCTGAGTCGCATCCTTAAAACATCAAGCTAATAAGTAGCTTAAAGACGTTTGAAAGAGGTTAAGACCTTCAGAAACCGATAACACAAGTAGAAAACGAAAACCGATAACACTGAACTAGCGAAAACGCCAAACCAGCTTATCGCTAGGCAAGATTATTTTAACAGGGGACTATTGGCTTCTTCGCGGCCAGAATTGATGCGGATCAACGTGAGATGCTTAAGGCCAGTATCATCGTATGGTACGACAATCGAGCGTTGGCATTGTGACACTTTTAGGCAAAGTGCAAAAAATGGATGCTTGTGCATTAGCTAATAAAAACCCTCTTAACCCCATGTAAATCGATATGTTGTCAATTACACGGTTAATGACTGGTGAACCATAAAACCTTTATTATTCACGTAATATTTGTAATGTCTGCAACGAGCGGAATCGTTGAACGGCGCAATTAAACCGCGCAATGTCACAGAATGCAAGCAAGAATCTCATTTAATCTTTTGCATTAAAATATAATAAACACTTGCTTAACAACCACCCGCCACCCATTGGTTTTAAATAGAGTAATATTAGTTAGTTAACCCATAAACGTCGTACAAGTCTGTTCAATATTTTTTATATCACCTTTGTCACTTTTATTAACATTTACCCCTGTAAATATCCCTGATTTTTGTGTGTCACTCAAGTGATGCACATTTGCCAACATTAAGCGAAGCCAAACAACCAATATCACGGCGCCAAACCCCGCCACAAATCAGTGGTTCCTCCGAGACACAATGCGTGGTCAAGCCTGCGCTAAGTGGCGACTCACACATGCTAAGATAAAGCTCAAAGACAATAATGCTGCAGTTTCAGCACCGAAGTGTATAATCGCAACCGAATCACATTCCATTATGCACAGAGAGATCCATGGTACAGATAGGTAAAACCTGCAAACTTGAGGTTGTAAAACAAGTCAGCTTTGGCGTGTATTTAAACGCCCACGAATTAGGGCAAGTACTGCTGCCAAACAAAGTCACCCCAAAAGACTGCCAAGTCGGTGATCTGCTTGACGTGTTTCTGTATCTAGATTCTGAAGATATCGTGATTGCTACCACGCGCCGTCCATTGGCACAGGTAGGCGAATTTGCCTATTTAAAAGCCGTTGCAACCGGCCCTTATGGCGCTTTTTTAGACTGGGGCTTAGATAAAGATTTATTACTGCCCTTCGGTGAGCAACATAAGCCTATCGAAGAAGGCCGTTCATATCTGGTCTATGTACACGCTAACCGCGCCGATGAACGCATCATGGCCTCATCAAAAATCGATAAGTTCCTCGATAAGATAGAGCCGGACTACACAGTCGGTGAGCAGGTCGATTTATACATCGGCGGCACCACAGATTTAGGCTACAAAGCCATTATTAATCATGCCCATTGGGGCGTGATTTACGAAAACGAAGTGTTCCAAAAACTGCGTTTCGGCCAAAGACTCAAAGGTTTCATCAAACAAGTGCGCCGCGATGGCAAAATCGATCTTGTGCTGCAACAAGGCAGTAAACAAGAGTTAGATAAGCACGCCCACATCATTCTGATCAAACTCAAACAGTCTGGCGGCTTCTTAGCCCTGACCGATAAAACCGATGCTGAAATCATTTACGATCAGCTTGGTATGAGTAAAAAAGCCTTCAAAAAAGCCATAGGTGGCTTATTTAAGAATGGCCAACTGAGCATAGATAATGATGGTCTGCGTTTAACTGAAACAGCAGAATAATCAACTCTATTCAGGACTTAGCGTTAAAATTGTACAGTTTACCGCCACTAAGGCAGAGTTTGACTGACAACTCCTAGGATATTAAGCATGGCTCTGTTATAAACAAAGCCATGCTTTTTTCTTTGGAGCTTATATGGAACTCACGTTACACGAAGCCAGAGTCATCGGATGCCTGCTTGAGAAAGAAATCACCACCCCTGAGCAATATCCACTCTCGCTAAACTCTTTGACCTTAGCCTGCAATCAAAAAACCAGCCGCGAGCCCGTACTCGAACTCAGTGAAACCCAAGTGCAAATCGCCGTTGATTCCCTAAATCGGAAACGTTTGATCAGCGAACAGTCGGGATTCGGCAGCCGCGTCGTTAAATACAAGCACAGATTCTGCAATACCGAATTCAGCGAACTTCAACTGTCACCCGCCGCACTCGCCATCGTCTGTTTGTTGCTATTACGTGGTCCACAAACACCGGGAGAACTACGGACCCGCAGCAATCGCCTACACGAATTTAAAGACGTGATCGACGTGGAAGATTGCATCCGCCAATTAATGAGCCGTGAAAAGCCCTTCTTAAAACAATTACCCAGAGAAGCTGGTCGCCGTGAATCCCGTTATGTGGAATTATTCTCTGCAGCGTCATCGCACGAAAGTGCTAGTCAATCCCATAGCACAAGTCATACCTTAGCCCATGTCGCTGTATCTGTAGACGCAGAGCCGCTTGAATTAGTGAACAGAGTGACAGAGCTTGAACAACAAGTCGCCGAACTGACGCAAAAGCTCGATGAATTAATCGCCTCATTGAGCTAATTAGCGATAGATAATGACTGATAAATACCGATGGATAATAAGTGCTATGTGAGCAACATGGCACTTATGGACCAATCCACTGTCTACCCAAGGGTGAGAAACTTAACCGCGCCAAGCACCATAGCCCCTGAACCTAGCGCAAAAAAGAATAGAGACAGCACATGACCAATAATCCACCCAGCAGTTTCAACAACATGTTTATTATCGCAATGTTTGAACTGCGCAAATTTTTATTTAATACCCGCGGGATCATCGCCTTGGTCGCCTTTGGTTTAGTTTGGGGTGTACTTCTGCTTTACCCCATTCAAAGTGCATCGGCCATGTTATTGCAGCCCAATGTAAAAGATATCATCGACAGCTTATTTGGTGCCAATACCCTCAATGTGCTCTTTGAGTGGCCCGTGGCCGAAATGGCAGTGTTTTGGTGTTTTGCGCTGTATTTGTTTCCACTGTTCAGTATTCTTATCGCCGCCGATCAGTTCTCATCGGATAAAACCCGCGGCACGCTGCGCTTTTTAACCATACGCACTAGCCGTGACAGCTTATTGTTCGGCCGTTTTCTCGGCCAAATTCTGATCCAAGGTTTACTGATCCTATTAACGATTATCGCCACTGTCGCCCTCGCGCTAAGCCGCGACAGCCAACTGTTTTTATCAGCGTTAACGTCTGGCGCCTTAGTGGGCCTTAACCTCATCATAGTGATCTTGCCCTACACGGCAGTGATGACTTTATTGTCCCTGTATGCGCGCACGGCACGCCAAGCTATGGTGTTTGCCACCATTTTATGGACGGTGATTTCCATCACTATCGTGGTGTTAGCTAATCAATCTAGCCTACTAGCACAACTCCAGTGGGTATTACCCGGTGCTCAACTGTCGGACATGCTCAATACCAATGGACTCAATAGCTTAGTCTATGCCCCTATTCCACTGTTACAAACCGCTGTGGCTCTCTTGCTCGGCAGAATTTATATGCAAAGGAGCTCGCTATGAGTCTGATCCAATGCCAAGGGCTGTCGAAGCTTTACGGCAGTAAAAAGGCGCTGAATGATGTGAGCTTCAGTCTTGAAGCGGGTGCCCCCATCGCCCTTGTCGGTCCCAATGGCGCGGGTAAAACCACACTTTTTAGCCTGTTATGCGGCTATTTATCACCCAGCTCTGGAACCATAACCCTACTCGGTGAAGCCCCCAATAGCCCTAAACTCTTAGGCAAGATTGCCGCTTTACCCCAGGATGCAGTACTCGATCCCAACTTGACGATTGTCAGTCAGTTAATATTTTTCGCTCGCCTGCAGGGCATGAACCTAGAGCAAGCAAAGCAAGAAGCCATTCGCGTATTGACCTTAGTCGATTTGGCGGATGTTGCCGAGCAAAAACCGCCTAGCCTTAGCCACGGTATGAGTAAACGTGTATCAATTGCGCAGGCGCTGATTGGCTCGCCAGAATTAGTATTATTAGATGAACCAACGGCGGGACTCGACCCTGCCAATGCAAAAAAAGTCCGTGAACTGGTCAAAGCCTTATCGCCCACCACAACTTTTATGATCAGCTCGCATAATCTCGATGAGCTCGAAAAGCTGTGCGATCAAGTGTTGTATTTAGATAAAGGCCAACTGAGCCAAGCTGTGTCAATGCATGCGTCGACCGACAGCGATTACCTGACGTTAACCATGCAAAATTGTGAGAGAGATGCACTGCAAGCGGAAGTGGCAAAACTGGCGGGAGTGGTGAATATTAGCTCAAAACAAAGCAATGTGTTTATTATCCAGCTAGACACAAATACAGAAAAAGCGCACAACAGTGATATTGAGATGCGCCTATTCGCCCTCTTCAATCAGCATCAATGGCAATACAAGATGCTGCTGAAAGGTCGCACTCTGGAAGAAACACTCTTTTCATAGGCAAGCGTTAAAAGGGTTTCTCATCACCCAACGGTTGATTAGTGTTCAATCCATAGCCTAAGCGCAATACGCCTTGCGCTTAGGCCTTTTAACTAAGGTTTTAAACTAAGGCTTTCAATAAGCCTTTAAATTAAGTCAGTCACTTCGCCCAGTAAAATCAGCCCACCACTCAATCCGACAAACTTGTACTTACTTTAGCAACACACAATCACCAAAAGCTTCACAAGCCTGTCAATAAAACACCAATCAACCGCGCTGAGCTTGCTATGGCTTTCAATCTCGGGACGAGCTTGTTATAACTCCCCTTCGATTGAACCTAAGCTGACTTCAGAGGTTTCTATGAACAAAGCACAACTTATCCAACGTATTGCCGCCGAGCTCAATGTATCGCAAGCGAGTACTAAACCTGTGGTTGAGCAGATACTGCAACAGATCCACGTTGCCTTGAGCGAAGGCGAGAAAATTTTCCTGCCACAATTTGGCACCTTTGAACTCAGATACCATGTCGCTAAAACGGGGCGTAATCCACAAACGGGCGAAGCCATAGAAATCGACGGTTACAATCAGCCCAGCTTTAAAGCCTCAACCGCATTGAAGCAGCAAATCAATAGCGGTGCTTAGCTTCAATGTGCAGGCACTATTTTGCGAGATTTTGCGAATATTAGTCAGCAGCCTTGATAGAAATGAGCCTCAACATAATTTGAGGCTCATTTTTTATCAAAAGAAAAATAACCGTTCCGCTTAGGGGAAAGTCTTAAACAATTAAGTAGTCGCTAAGTATTGCTCTCCTCACCTTGATAAAGTGGCGCAATATCGACATAGTCAGCAGCATTTTCAGCACTTGGATCCTCAAGAAATGGCACACAACCGAGGAAAGGTGCTGTCATCATCTCTTTAAGGCTCGTCAGATTCTCCTCAAACATACTCATGTTCGGATCGACACGATTAGCAACCCAGCCTGCAATCTTAAGCCCATCGGCCAATATCGCCTCTTGAGTCAGCAATGCATGATTTAAGCAGCCGAGTTTCATGCCAACCACGAGTATCACTGGCAGTTCTAATCTCTGTACGACTTCCGAAAGATACCTGCCATCACCTAAGGGTAAACGCCAGCCTCCCGCGCCTTCAATCAAGCAAAAATCCGCTTGAGCAAATGCCACTAAATCTAAACTTTCAATAATAGCTTCAGGCGCTAAACTCACGCCCACTTGGGCGGCGGCAATGTGCGGTGCAATCGCAGGTTCGAAGGAAAAAGGATTGATGAGTGGATAAGCCAGTTTTAATGATGATGACGTCATCAGCTGTAACGCATCGGCATTGCGCAATCCTTCAGAGGTTTGCGCGCAGCCCGAGGCGATGGGCTTAACACCTAAAGTCAACATAGTGTTGGCTGCAAGAATACTCACAGCAGAGTCAGCATTGGCTATGAGCCCTAAACGATTCACAGCGGTTAATAATGCCGCCGAAACCAAAGTCTTACCGCTATCGGTATCTGTACCTGTTACAAAATACATATTAGATCCTTATCTGTTGCTATGAGTTGTGCTTTGTTAAGCACACTCTCCATAAGCTAAATGTCCATATAGCTAACGATCTCTATACGTAATGTTAAAAATCCAACGTTTTCTAGATATTAGTGCTAATTGATAATGCCATGACTAAAGGCATAATATGTGAACTTTAAAACCTACGCCGAGCACGTATTTGAACTATCTGGTAGGTTAAAGGCAAACCTTGGGGTAAACGTAGCGATTCGGCTTTGGCCTGCATGTCCTGCCAATCTTGACGACCACGCAGCCGTGGAGTGAATTCTGAAGCACTCACTGTTGAACCTGAAACCCGAGTTGTTGAACTGGCGACATGTACAGAAGCCCCCACACCTTTAATTGAATAGAGTAGTGCCTTAAGAGTGTCAAAATACACTGTCATAGGGACGAGTCGCACTTCAAGTAATTGCCATGTATCGAGTTTAAATGCAGCTTTTAGCACCTCCAGCGTCGAAAAGTCATTCACTCTTAACCCTAATTCAGCTAATTGATTCAAACTCCCCTGCGCTACTAGGCTCAAATGACACTCGCCGTTCGGCTTAAGTACCCGCGCCATTTCGGCTACCGCAGCAGGAAAATCAGCACACCATTGCAGGGCTAGATTAGAGTAAATAACATCCATGCAGCCATTGGTAAAAGGTAAACACTGCGCATCGGCACATACGCCGAGATAATCGGGATAAGACTGTTTTAGCTTTTGTAGCATGCCAAGGGCAATATCCACGGCAAATACAGTTGTGGATGGATTTTGCGTAGAGAGATCTGCTGGTTGAGACACACTGTGGTACGCAGAAAAATCCGTGCCTGGGCCTGCCCCTATATCTAACAGATAACCTGCTGCCGAAAACTCACTGAGTAAACTGGCAGCGCTCAGGCGTTGTAATTGATTATGATCTTGGTAACTATGGGCCGCTGCGGAAAAACGTTCAGCAATTTGAGTTCCGTGCACATTGGACACAGTCCCCGCGAGAACGCCCCCATAAGAAGCGTCCACATCAAGCTTGCTCAGCTTAAGATCGCAAGCTATAAACTTGTTTGACTCATGAGCAGACTCACTACAGCTTAGATCACTAGACTTTATCAGGCTTGGCATTTTAACTAACACTCAACCATAAAAACTTAACATTCAATAAAATAACGCGATCTATAGGGTACATTTATCTGTACTCATCGGCAGATTCTCGTTCACTGACAAGCGGAATACCAACACGACTGAGCACTTGGGCTAATTGCTCAACACAAGCAGCAATATCTTCAGCGGTATGGGTCGCCGTTAAGGTAATGCGTAACCGCGCCGACCCTACAGGTACCGTCGGCGGGCGAATCGCCCCAACCCAAATGCCCGCAGCTCTTAACGCTTCGGCGACTTGCAGGGTTTGCTGCGCATCGCCAATGATCAACGGCTGAATTGCGGTATCCGAACCTAAAAGGGGCACGGCAGCATCGAGGCATAACTGTTTGAATAGCGAAATATTCTCAAGCAGTTTCTGCTGTAACTCAGGATGTGCAGTGCAGTACCGAGTCGCGGCTAACGCTAATGCGGCATTGGCGGGCGATAAGGCGGTCGAATAAATATATTCGCGGGCATTACTGACCAAAAAGTCGATCAGCGTCTGACTCCCCAAAACCGCTGCGCCTTGGCAACCTAATGCCTTACCAAAGGTCACCACTTGCACATCGATAAGCTTGGCGGCTTTATCTCTTGCATCACTATCTTGATAGCCATCGAGTACCGCAAAACCATGGGCATCATCAACAATCAACCAAGTATTTTGTTGACGACAAAGCGCCGATAACTGCACGATCGGCGCACAATCCCCGTCCATGCTAAACACGCTTTCTGTGATTAACGCCGATGCGTGATTTCGAGTCAGAAGCCGCTCAGCGCTCTCAAGCGAATTGTGTAAAAAACGTTTAAGCTGCGCGCCACTATCTTGTAAACCATCAATAATTGAGGCATGCACAAGTTTATCGGCAATCACAGTATCTTGCTGATCAAACAAGGTTTTCATTAACGCCGTATTAGCACTAAAGCCCGAGCAGAATAGTAATCCCGCTTCATGCCCCGTTAAGGCGCAGAGTTCACGTTCAAGTGTGACATGCGCATCACTGTACCCTGTCACTAAGGGCGATGCGCCGCTACCCACACCGTAGGTCTGCGCGCCAAGGTGCAGTGCTTCAACCAACTCAGGAACGCGGGATAAGCCTAAATAATCATTACTGCTAAAATTAACATAGGATCGCCCTTCGAACACAAAGCGCGGGCTCGAAGTGGGTGCGTTAACATCAAAGCTGTGATCAACACTCAGCATTTTACGTTGCCGTAATAAACCTTGCTCACGTAAGGCTTGCTGACGGTCGGCAATTTTCATCTCGAGCAGAGAACTCATCGATTTAGCCTCAAGAATGATTGTCTTAAAAATGCTTGCTTGAAAAATGGAGTGCGGCCAATAAAGCTATCGGCCGCAATCAAAATAGGCTGCAGCCAACAAGGTTTACAGGCTATTCGACCTGTTTGTCGGACAACATACACTCAGTGATATTACAAAGCACCCGCGTCATAGAATTGTGCCGATGACTTATCTTGATAGGCCGCCGCTTTTGCTAAAACAGCACTTTCTTCTTCCAGTTTTGCCGCGGCGCCCTGCTCTGGACGTAAGCCTAAACGTCGAAATAGCCCCATATCATCGCTTTCTTCTGGGTTTGGTGTGGTCAGCAATTTACAACCATAGAAAATCGAGTTAGCGCCAGCAAAGAAACACATGGCCTGCAACTCATCACTCATATTTTCGCGGCCTGCCGATAACCGCACGCGGGAAAGCGGCATTAAGATACGCGCTACGGCGATAGTACGCACAAATTCGAGTGGGTCGAGGTCGTCAAGCTTCTCAAACGGCGTGCCCGCCACTTTAACTAACATATTGATCGGCACTGAATCAGGATGCTGCGGTAAATTAGCCAGCTGTTGTAGTAAGCCTGCACGATCCGTCGCCTTTTCACCCATGCCGACAATCCCGCCCGAGCACACTTTCATGCCAGAAGCACGCACATGTGTCAGTGTATCTAAACGATTTTGATAGGTACGTGTCGTGATCACATCGCCGTAATATTCAGGCGAAGTATCTAAATTATGGTTGTAATAATCTAAGCCAGCACTGGCTAAATCGTTCGCTTGATCTTCAGACAGCATACCAAGCGTCATACAGGTTTCCATACCTAAGGCTTTAACTTCTTGCACCATTTGTTTAAGGTACGGCATGTCTTTTTCTTTTGGATTACGCCAAGCTGCGCCCATGCAGAAACGAGAGGCACCCGCGGCTTTAGCACTGCGTGCCTCGGTCAGCACAGTTTCCATTGCCAGCAAACGCTCTTTTTCTAGACCTGTGTCATAGCGAGCACTCTGCGGGCAATATTTACAATCCTCAGGGCAAGCACCAGTTTTAATCGATAATAAACGGCTAATTTGCACTTCATTAGGATCGTATACCTCACGGTGAATACTGTGTGCTTTAAATAATAAGTCATTCATCGGCAGCGCAAATAAGGCTTCGATTTCTTCCCGCTTCCAATCATGACGAACTTGCAACTGCGACATTGAACACCCTTTTTATTCTGTTTTTTATCTTGGCTAGGATAACCTCAGCCCTTAAACTGTCAACGCCAACCAGTGAACCAAGTTTACTAATGGCTACTTTATCACCCAAAAGTGAGCATTTATGCGCAATTTACTCGATTTTGACTTTGATAGCGCCCATATTTGGCATCCTTACACCTCAATGACCCGATCTCTTCCTGTTTTTGGTGTACACAGTGCCAAAGGCTGTGAATTGGAATTAGTTGATGGCCGCAAGTTGGTCGATGGCACTAGCTCGTGGTGGGCCTGTGTGCACGGCTATGCACATCCCGAGATATTAACCGCGATGGAAAAACAGTTGCATCAACTGAGCCATGTGATGTTTGGCGGTATCACCCATGAACCCGCCATTGAACTGTGCAAAAAACTTATCGCTATGACCTGCGAACCGCTGACAAAGGTCTTTTTGTGCGACTCTGGATCTATCTCAGTCGAAGTGGCAATTAAAATGGCGCTGCAATATTGGCAAGGTCAGAGTTGGCAAGGGCGAAGTGTACATGGAGAAGAGCGACCGCTAAAACAACGCATTCTTACCGTTAAGAAGGGTTACCACGGCGATACCTTTGCCGCGATGAGCGTATGCGATCCCGAAGGCGGCATGCACACTATGTTTGGCGATGCAGTAACCAAGCAATCATTTGTGCCCGCGCCACAAACCGCCTTTGGCGAAGCCTTACAAGCCGATGATTTAACCGCAATGCGCGACATATTAAGCATTAATCACCATGATATTGCCGCAGTGATTATAGAGCCGATAATGCAAGGCGCTGGCGGTATGCGTTTCTACAGCGCAGATTATTTAGCGGGTCTTCGTGCCCTATGTGATGAATTTGATGTCTTGCTGATCTTAGATGAGATTGCCACTGGCTTTGGTCGAACAGGTAAGCTTTTTGCCTATGAACACGCCCATATTACCCCTGATATCTTATGTTTAGGCAAAGCGCTGACTGGCGGTTATATCAGCCTAGCGGCAACGCTATGTACCGATAAAGTTGCCCAAGGCATAAGCCAATCTCCCGCAGGCGTGTTTATGCATGGCCCTACTTTTATGGGTAACCCGCTAGCCTGCGCCGCGGCGTGTGCAAGCTTAGACATAATTAACCGTAATGAATGGCAAGCGCAAGTGGCTGCTATCGAGCAGCAAATGCGCTTAGAACTTAAGGATGCGATTGATTTGCCGAGCGTAAAAGATTTGCGAGTGCTCGGCGCTGTCGGCGTGTTAGAGATGCACGAACCCGTCAATACCGCTGAGTTACAGCAACAATTTGTTGATTTAGGCGTCTGGGTGCGTCCCTTCGCCAACCTTATCTATATCATGCCGCCCTATATCATTAGCTCAGCACAATTAAGCCAACTCACCAGTGCGATGAAGCAAGTCGCAGCAGGTATTAGCGCGGTATCAAAAAGTCTTGAGCCGCAGCTTATCAGCCACGGTTGATGCTTTAACACTTGACCATCTTTTAGCTTAACGCTCTTTCAACTCAATAAGCCTTTAACGTCGAATAAACGAACCCCTGCGCACTGTGCGCTAGGGGTTCGAACTGCTTGGCTTATATCAGACTCAGCAGCCCTTCCCTTGTTCGAATCTCACATTCTCTTGATAGATAAACGCGCTAAGGTTGCAATTGCAATATTGCTCACAATTTCCATTAAAACTCTGTAATTTAGTGCATTTATTTAATCCACCAACTGGAAATTTTATCAAAGCCAACGATGCTTATATCACTCACTTTACACAACATATCTTTCGCCAAAAGCTGACAACAACTTGAGCAGAGGGAATGGCTTAAATAGCTACACAAAGAAAAGGAGATCATATGTTCAAACTCGCTGACATCCCCGTTAATCGAAAACTCGCACTACAGCTCATTATCGCCCTCGCAGGTGCCTTAATTTTACTCACTATTTCCGTCACAGCCCTAAAGCACAACCTGATGGCAGAGCGTGAAGCACGACTTAATGCCGTATTGTCCCTCGCCAGCACCCGTATCCAAGCGTTGTCGCAATCGCTCCCCCTAGAGCAAGCACAGCAAGCCGCTAAAGACATGTTGAACGACATGCGTTTTGATGGTGATAACTACTTGTTTGTGATTGATGAATCGAGGCACGTTATCGTTCATCCCATCAAAAAAGAACTGGTTGGCCAACAAATGGGTAATCGAGGCGAAGAGAATTATTGGTTCGAAATGGTCGAACTCGGCCGTGATGGCAAACAAGGATTAGTCGAATACCGCTGGACGACGGCGAATGGCAAATCAGCGCAAAAAATCTCACTTGTCATGGGATTTAAACCTTGGGGCTGGATCTTAGGCTCAGGTATGTTACTCCAAGATATCGAAGCCACCATTTGGAATGAATACCTCACCATGGGAGGCATTACATTTTTCATTATTGTGCTTATGGCTTGGCTAGGTTATGCCATTAGCCGCTCTATTACTCAGCCATTGGATGATGTGAATCTGGCTATGCTCGCCATCACAAAAGGTGATTTAACGACTCAGCTAAAAATCTATGGTAAAGATGAACTTGGCATCTTAGCCCACAATATAAACCAAAGCATAGACTCCATTCGTAGCACTTTACTTCAAGCAAGTCATAGCGCTGACAATGTTGCACAGGCCTCGGCTCGTATCGCCTCAACTGCAGAGGAAACCAATCAAGCGGTAAATAATCAGCGGGATCAACTCGCCCAACTTGCCACCGCCATGAATGAAATGAGCGCCACTATCGCCGATGTCGCGAATAATGCGGAGAGCACAGCCAAAGATACCAAAGAAGCCACTTGGGAAGCTGGCCTTGGCGACCAAGATGTTCACGCCAGCGTAGATGGTATTCATGCTCTTGCCAAAGAAGTGGAGCAAGCGACGGATCAAGTAAATATGCTTAAAGAGGAAGTCATGCAGATCAGCGAGGTCACCTCAGTGATCAGCGCGATTTCAGACCAAACCAACTTGCTGGCACTGAATGCGGCCATTGAAGCCGCCCGCGCTGGCGAGCAAGGGCGAGGATTCGCTGTAGTCGCCGATGAAGTGAGGCAACTTGCCAGTCGCACTAGGCAATCGACCGAAGAAATTCAAAACACGATTTCATTATTGCAACAACGGGCCGTGAGCGCCGCTAAGGCAATGGATGCAAGCCGTGCACTGGCAGAAAACAGTGTGAGTCAATCGGCAAAAGCGGGGAAAGATTTATCGCTTATTGTTGCTCATATAAAACATGTGAGTGACATGGCAACCCATATCGCCACCGCCGCAGAAGAACAAAGTGTGGTCGCAGAAGACATGAACAGAAACGTGTGCGGGATTAATAACTCAGCGCTCGAAGTCTCTGAATCGGCAACTTATTTGGCTCAAGAAAGTGAAAGTTTGGCCGAATTATCACTGAATTTAAACAATAAACTGGCCGTATTCAAACTCTAGTCATGTATTTAGTTACACCCACAAACCTGTGTCAAACCGTTTAGCCAAGATAAGCCGCATAAAAAATTACGCGATTATCTTGGCATTTCGTTAAACGTGCAGACGTCACTAAACTCATGTTACCTAGCACGTATACCAAGCTTATTTTACCAAGCTAGAAATCAAGGCACGTAGCGCGGCAGGTTTTATCATTTTCGCCATATAGTGATAGCCGCGGCGTTGCACATCTTCCACCAACTCTTTGCGGGTATTAGCGGTGATCAAAATACCGGGTAAATCTTGTCCATAAAGCGCGCGAATACCGTCCATCGCATCGACGCCATTTTGGCCATCATCTAAATGGTAATCCGCGAGCACAATATCAGGCGCGACGCCTTTCAGTCCTAGTTTAATGCGTGCATCGGATAAATCTTTTGCACAGATAACCTCACACTGCCAGCGGCTTAATAAGCTTTCTAATCCAGCTAAAATGGCCTCTTCGTTGTCGATACACAACACTTTGATACCCGATAACGGCTGCAGCAGCGACGGTAACGCTTTCACTTGTGGCTGACGCACAGTTTCTCCAAGCGGAACACAAATGGAGAAGACCGAGCCGCGCCCTAAATGGGACGAAACCTGAATACCGTGTTCTAACACTTTACTGATGCGATCAGCAATCGCCAGACCTAAGCCCAAGCCGCTAACATTGTTGCTCTTAGGATTATTCAACCGCTTAAATTCTTTGAAAATTTCTTGAGTTTCTTTTTCATCAATACCACAACCCGTATCTAACACTTGGATTTCAAGGTAATGACCTCGATGACGGCAACCAAATAACACTCTGCCACCGCGAGCATAACGGTAGGCATTGGTTAAAAAGTTTTGTAATACTCTGCGCAGTAACGAAGGATCAGAATTAACGGTTGCGCTGCATGGGACCATCTTAAAACGAATTTGGTTATCCGCTGCCATCGCCTCAAATTCCACCGATAACCCATTGATAAGTTCTGAAATCGCAAAGTCACGGCGATTAACATCCACCATACCTGAGTCGAGTTTAGAAATATCCAATAGGTCGGTGAGCAATTCGCCGGCAATTTTTAGCGAGCTATTCACATGGGATAAGGTGGTTCTGGCCTCACGATCTAGATTGGGATACTGAGATAACGACGCAGTGAACAATCGCGCAGCATTAAGTGGCTGCATTAAATCATGGCCGACGGCGGCCAAGAAGCGACTCTTAGAAGCGTTAGCGATTTCTTCCTGCGCTTTAGCCTCCAGTAACTCACTGTTTAACATAGCCAATTCATAGGTACGTTCGTTAACACGGCTCTCTAAGGTTTCATTGGCCTCAAGCAGCGCGCGCTCCTGTTCGCGATACTGAGTAATGTCGGTAAAGGTCATCACAAAGCCGCCATCTGGCATAGGATTTCCCTGAATTTTTATCACTTTACCGTCCCTGCGATGGCGCTCAGAAGTGTGCGGCGTGCCATTACGCATGTGCTGCACCCGCTGCTCAACCTGCTGTTCTATTTCACCTTCACCACAATAACCCCGCGCCGCATTAAAGCGGATCACTTCACTGATCGGCATGCCCTGCTGCAAAAATCCATCGGGATATTGATACAGCTCCACATATTTGTAATTCCATGCCACAAGATTGAGATCGTTATCGATAACACTCATGCCTTCATAGGCATGCTCAATCGCGCCGCGCAACATGTCTTGACTGAGCATGATTTTCGATGAAGCTTCATCGACCAGACTAAAGACTTCATCCAGCGCTAAATCGCGCCCTTGCAGCACGGAATCCATCACTAGCGCTGCGCTTGAAGCGCCAAGCACCCCCGCCAATAAACGTTCAGTGTGGGAAATCAGCTCAGGCGGCGCCGCTTTATGCCAACTATCACTTTTTACCGCATCAATCGAGAAACGGCTAAAACTCTCGTAGGCGCGTGTTGGGCTAACGAAGCGACTCGCCAGTATCAGTAAATCTTGCTGTGAAATCGGACCATTTTTCTTATTGGCACTGTTTTTCAATTTGCCAGGGCTCACAAAAGCACTGGCCTGAATACGCTCAGCCACACCGGCTCTAAACCAAATAGAACCCAAAATATAACAGGCGATATTGGCAAAAAGAGCCGTCAGCGCATCACGCACATTGGGCGTTATCGCATCTAGCAGGCCTTTCTCGCTCGCGACACTAGACAAGAACGCCGATGAACTTTGCACATCGGTCATGCCCTGCAACATGATATAGAACCACAGCGTAAAGCCCACGCCGAGCCCTAAAAATACCCCAGCACGATTGCCGTGTTTCCAATAGAGTCCACCGACTAAAGCTGGCGCGAGTTGGGCAAAAGCTCCAAAAGACAACATGCCTAAATGGGACAAGGAATCACTGTCTGATAATGCCAAATAGCTGCCATAGCCTAAGCCAAGAATAATCACGATCGCCAAGCGGCGGGCATTAAGTAACAGGTGCGAGAACTGACTGAAGTTTTTCTCGCGGATATAACCCGTGCGCAGCATCACTGGCACCAGCCATTCGTTACTTACCATCACACTGATAGTCACTACAGCAACAATGACCATACCCGTTGCCGCAGATAAGGTGCCCAGCAAAGCAATAACAGCCAACAAGGGTTGATCTAACGCCAGCGGTAAATTAATCACATAGGTATCGGCCGACACGGAGTCTCCGAGGATGAGCTTCCCCGCCAAGGCGAGCGGTCCAACGAATAAACCGAAAAGTGCTAAATAAATGGGAAACAGCCAACGCCCTTTTGACAATACGGACTCATCAGCGCATTCCACCACCATTACATGGAACTGCCTTGGCATACATAAAAAGGCCGCCATTCCGACGAGTAACTCAGGCATTAAAGCTTCAATACGTGGATTGGGATAATTAATTAGTGACTGCGCACTGGCCTGCTGCCAAATATCCCCAAAACCATCGAACACTCCGAAACTGATGACGATGCCGACCAACAAAAATGCGGCAAGTTTCACCAGAGACTCAAAGGCAATCGCGAGCATCATGCCGGGATTATGCTCGGTCGCATCGAGTTTGCGAGTACCAAATAAAATGGCAAATATGGCTAACAGCGAAGTGATCAGTAACGGAATCGTCACGCCATCGAGGGGATCGTCAGCAGGTTGAAACAAATTAAGACTGAACACCATCGCCTTAAGCTGTAGGGCGATATAGGGCATGATACCAAACAAGGCGATTAAGGTGACTAAAGCCGCTAAAGTTTGAGACTTACCATAACGGGCGGCAATAAAGTCGGCCACGGAAGTGATATTTTGCGCCTTAGACACTAATACCATCTTGCGTAACATGCCAAAACCTAAAGTAAAAATCAGAATAGGGCCGATAAAAATCGGTAAGAAAGACCAAAAATCCTTAGCCGATTGCCCAACTGTGCCTAAAAAACTCCACGAGGAGCAATAAACCGCTAAGCTCAGACCATAGATAACGACCTGAAGCTTTTTAGTGATCTGAGTAAACCAACGCTCCGCCCCCCAAGCCAATAGGAATAAAAGCGAGACATAACAGACGGCAATAACAGCAACGACTAAGGTTAAATTCATACTTTGCTCTTTTTTCTGATTATTGTGCGATAAAACCTGTCTAAAATCTAGCCGGATTTTTAATGCAACAGACTAAATATAAAGGAAAATTTAACACTAGACCAAGGTCTAATGGAGTTGCCGCCCCCTTGCATACCATACTCAGTCCACGCAATTTTTCAAAAGGGAAGCCCTATGAGCTCGCAGTCTCTCTACAAAGTCTCCGGCAATATCGCTGCCAATGCACTTGTAAACAACGATAAATATAAAACAATGTACCAAGAGTCGATTGTCAATCCTGAAGGTTTCTGGAGAGAACACGGCAAGCGTATTGATTGGATAAAACCCTATACCAAAATTAAAAAAACCTCTTTTGATGACCATAATTTATCGATCAATTGGTTTTACGATGGCACCCTGAATGCTTCAGCCAACTGTTTAGACCGTCATTTAGCCGAGCACAGTGATCGCGTGGCGATTATTTGGGAAGGCGATAACGCCAGCGAACAACGCAAAATCACCTACGGTGAATTACATGCAGATGTGTGTAAGTTTGCCAACGCACTGCGCAGCCAAGGCGTGCGCCGCGGGGATATAGTCACAATTTACATGCCTATGGTGCCAGAAGCCGCAGTCGCTATGCTTGCCTGTGCCCGTATCGGCGCTGTGCACTCTGTGGTCTTCGGTGGTTTCTCACCGGATTCAATCGCCTCTCGCGTGATTGACGGTAAATCCAAAGTCATTATTACCTCCGATGAAGGTATGCGCGGTGGTCGTGCTATCCCATTGAAGCGCAACATAGATGATGCCTTAAAGCATCCTGATGTCACTACTATTGAAAAAGTCATAGTGCTGAAGCGTACTGGCGGCAAAGTGGATTGGGTAGAAAGCCGTGATGTGTGGTGGCATTCACTGATGGAAACCGCATCTGAGCACTGCCAACCAGAAGAAATGGACGCCGAAGCACCGTTATTCTTGCTTTATACCTCAGGTTCAACCGGTAATCCCAAGGGCGTATTGCACACCACTGGCGGCTACATGGTTTATGCGTCTATGACCCATGAATATGTGTTCGACTACAAAGCGGGTGAAGTGTACTGGTGTACCGCGGATGTGGGTTGGATCACTGGCCACTCTTACATGGTTTACGGCCCGCTCGCCAATGGTGCGACTGTGCTTATCCATGAAGGTGTGCCGAATCATCCAAGTCCTGCCCGTTTAGGCGAAATGATTGACCGCCATAAAGTGAACATTCTATATACAGCGCCAACCTTAATTCGCGCGCTGATGGCCGAAGGTAAGCAACACTTCGATAAGTTCGATGGTAGCAGCTTGAGGATCATGGGCTCGGTAGGTGAACCTATCAACCCAGAAGCATGGCGTTGGTACCATGAGGTGATAGGTCATGAGCATTGCCCTATCGTCGATACTTGGTGGCAAACTGAAACCGGCGGCATTTTGATCACCCCACTGCCAGGCGCGACCGACACTAAACCAGGCTCAGCTACCCGTCCGTTCTTTGGCGTTCAACCCGCCTTAGTTGATAACATGGGGAATATTTTAGAAGGTGAGAACGAAGGTAACTTAGTGTTACTCGATTCTTGGCCGGGCCAAATGCGTACTGTGTATGGCGACCACGAACGATTTGTACTAACCTACTTTAAAACCTTCCGCGGCATGTATTTTACCGGTGACGGTGCACGCCGTGATGAAGATGGCTACTACTGGATCACTGGCCGCGTCGATGACGTGATCAACGTGTCCGGCCACAGATTAGGTACAGCAGAGGTTGAAAGTGCGCTGGTATCACACGAACTGGTTGCCGAGGCTGCAGTAGTTGGCTACCCACATGATATTAAAGGCCAAGGTATTTATGCGTATGTCACGCTAACCCGCGGCACTGAAGAAACCGAAGAGCTACGTCAAGAGCTGCGTCAATGGGTCCGTAAAGAAATTGGTGCGCTGGCAACCCCAGATCTCATCCAATGGGCGACGGGCTTACCTAAGACACGTTCAGGCAAGATTATGCGCCGCTTCCTGCGTAAGATTGCCGCTAACGAAGTGACAAACTTAGGGGATGCATCAACCTTGGCCGATCCAGCGGTGATCGAGACCTTGATTGAATCACGCTTAAATCGTACTGAGTAATATCCGAGTCACGAATAACGTCCACAACGCTTAGTCTATGCCCAATAGGCTAAGCGTAACCTGAACCTCCCTTTTTAAACCTCAGGTTAAAAGTGAACCCTGTTGAGAGAGTGTGTGTGATTGCTCCTTTCTCTAGCTTGCCCCTCCAACCAGGGGCATTTTTTTTGCCTGTTATGTTAAGCTTGCGACCTCACTTTTATTCAGCATAGATTTTTTATCAGCGTGTCAGTCAAACTCAGAGACTATCAACAACAAGCGGTTAATGCCGCCATCGCCCATTTTAGGCAAAGCCAAGCTTCCGCCGTACTTGTATTGCCCACAGGCGCGGGCAAAAGCATAGTGATCGCCGAACTGGCACGCATCGCCAAAGGTAGAGTCTTAGTGCTCACCCATGTGAAAGAATTAGTTGCTCAAAATGCCGAGAAAGTCGGCCTCCTCACAGCACAAGCCAGTATCTATGCGGCGGGACTCAATCAAAAAGCCACCGACGGAAAAACCGTCGTTGCCAGTATTCAATCGGCAGCGCGGGGATTAACGCAGTTCGATCAGCCGTTCTCGTTAGTCATTATTGATGAATGCCACAGAGTCAGCCTAGAAAAAACCAGCCAATATCAGCAAGTACTCAACCATTTACGCACTAAAAATCCCCAATTGAGATTGCTCGGTCTCACCGCCACGCCCTATCGCCTTGGCACTGGCTGGATTTATCAGCAACACTATCACGGCAAAGTGGGGTCTCCCGAACATGCCGTATTCGAACATTGTGTGTTCGAGCTACCCATCAGGCCGCTCATTAAGCAAGGTTACCTCACAGCGCCAACACTGTTTGATGGCCTAAGTGCCCAGTACGACTTCAGCCAACTTAAAACAAACGAGAATGGCGAATATGCCGAAGCCGAGGTTAACGATTTACTGGGACATTACGGCCGCGCGACCACAGCGATTGTGAAACAGCTCATTGAACTGAGCCAACATAGGAAAGGCATTATCATTTTTGCGGCAACGGTACGCCACGCCAATGAGATTTTTGGCATACTCAACCAAGCTCACGCTGCACAAAGTGCCATTATCACAGCACAAACGCACGACAATGAACGTGACGCGACGATTGAACGCTTTAAAGCCCAAGAGCTTAAGTTTTTAGTCAACGTTGCTGTGTTGACGACAGGCTTCGACGCGCCCCATGTGGATTTGATTGCAATTTTGCGCCCTACCGCCTCAGTCAGTCTATTTCAACAAATGATCGGCCGTGGATTGCGAATCGCTGAAGGCAAAAAAGATTGTCTTATCATCGACTATGCAGCCAATGGTTATGACTTGTATTTCCCTGAGGTCGGCCAAGCTAAACCCAACAGTAAATCGGTACCCGTGCAAGTACATTGCCCAGTATGCGATTTTGCCAATATATTCTGGGGACTCACAGACGACGATGGCGACATTATCGAACACTTTGGTCGCCGCTGTCAGGGCATAGTCGAACAGCAAGGTAAAAAGCTGCAGTGCGACTTTCGATTTAGATCTAAATCTTGCCCTGATTGCGGTGAAGAGAATGATATCGCCGCGCGCATTTGCCAGCACTGCCAATCGACCCTCATCGATCCCGATAAACGCCTACGCCAAGTGCTCAGCCAGCAGCACCATCATTTATTCCGCTGCCAGCATATGAGCCTCATCGACGATGACGGTAATCTGAAAGTGCAGTACCTCGATATCGACGGTAATGAATTCAATCGCCGCTTTAAATTACAAACGCCGGCCCAGTGGCGAGCCCTATATGCCTTATTCATCTTTCCCCATAGCCGAACACCGGGATTAAAACCGAAAAAGTACACTAAGGTGACAGAGTTAATCAGCGATGCGGATAAATTCCGCATGCCCGATCTCTTGCTGCTGAAGAAACATAAAAAAGGCTGGGATCTGCTCGAAAGCTATTTTGATTACCAAGGTCGCTATCAAACTGAAAATAAACGCGGCTGACATTATCAATTCACTTAGGCCTATGGTATAAAACGACTAAAGTAATCCTAAGGAGCTATTATGTTCGTTGTTATTTTTGGCCGTCCAGGCTGTCCTTATTGCGTTCGTGCTGTGCAATTATCTGAGCAACTCGTTGAAAAACGTGGTGACTTTAAGTTCAGATATGTCGATATCCACGCTGAAGGCATCTCTAAAGCAGATTTAGAGAAAACTGTCGGTAAGCCAGTTGAAACCGTACCGCAGATTTTTGTCGATGAAAAACACGTCGGTGGCTGCACAGATTTCGAACAATATGTTCGCGAAAACAATCTGTTAGATTAAACGCTATAGATATGTGATCCGCTTAATGCAAAAGGAGACCTAAGGTCTCCTTTTTAGTCTTTATCACAACCAAGTGGGATTAGAGCTTTCCATAAATAGTGCTCGGTACATAAACTGCCTAGACCCCCCAGAATTATACGCACCATTGTCATCATCACTGCACATAATGTCAGCTTTAATATAATCGCCAAACTCAAGATACATTTCTTTTTAAAGATGCCGCATTAGTCGAACTTGCTAATGCCAATAATTATGTTAGAAAAATATTTGCAGTGGAATAAGTAAAACGAAGGTATTAAATTCGGTACTCAGTATTGGAGTTTAACGTGGGACATTCAGGGAGAAATTCGAGAGAGATACAACTGAAGAAAGTAAGTGGTGGGTCGTGAAGGATTCGAACCTTCGACCAATTGGTTAAAAGCCAACTGCTCTACCGACTGAGCTAACGACCCATCGAGGCATAACGCTGATTTATGCACTTTCAGTAAAGTGGTGGGTCGTGAAGGATTCGAACCTTCGACCAATTGGTTAAAAGCCAACTGCTCTACCGACTGAGCTAACGACCCATCTAGGTATTACGATAAAAATGTTCACTTATTTTGGCATCAACAATGCGAATAATAGGTGGTGGGTCGTGAAGGATTCGAACCTTCGACCAATTGGTTAAAAGCCAACTGCTCTACCGACTGAGCTAACGACCCATCTAAGTATTGCTATAAAACGATTCACTTATTGTGGCATTCATAATGCTGATAATAAGTGGTGGGTCGTGAAGGATTCGAACCTTCGACCAATTGGTTAAAAGCCAACTGCTCTACCGACTGAGCTAACGACCCATCTGGTGTTGTGCTGATTTATGCACTTTCAGTAAAGTGGTGTGTCATTAAGGATTAGAACCATTCGACTGATTGGTTAAAAGCCAACTGCCCTGGCTTTATAAAAAAGCGACTGAGCTAACGACCCATCTGGTGTTGCGCTGATTTATACACTTTCAGTAAAGTGGTGTGTCATTAAGGATTAGAACCATTCGACTGATTGGTTAAAAGCCAACTGCCCTGGCTTTATAAAAAAGCGACTGAGCTAACGACCCATCTGGT